>NZ_QAJQ01000010.1:0-339257 GCF_003852395.1 Pedobacter sp. KBW01 | reverse complement strand
ACCTTAGGCACTTGGGTAGCCATTGCGAGAAATAACGACAATAAATTCAGGTTTAAAAGCTTGAACTTCGACATTGAGACAGAAGTTGATAACCAGTTAAACACTAAAAATGGAGGTGTGTGGGCAAATTACCCAATTGGTATAATTAACGAACTGATTAAAGATGGTAAAGAAATTGGCGGACTTGATTTCTTGTTCTACGGAAATATTCCCATTGGCTCCGGACTTTCCTCTTCGGCCTCAATAGAAATTGCGACAGCATATGCATTAAACAACTTCTTTAACCTGGGCTACCAGCAACTCGAACTTGTAAAAATGGCCAAGCGGGTAGAAAACGATTTCATAGGGTTGAATTCAGGTATTATGGATCAGTTTGCTGTTGCTTTCGGGGAGAAAGATAAAGCCATTGTTTTAGATTGCGAAACCTTAAAGTATAAACTGGTAGATGTTAACCTCGGCCATTATGTACTGGCCATCATTAACACCAACAAACCGCGCGAACTGGCCGATTCGAAATACAATGAACGCGTAGCTGAATGTCAGGAAGCACTGAAACTTTTAAACCAGGAAATTACCCTGCACAACCTTTGCGAGCTGACTGCCGAAAAACTGGCTTTACACAGTCATTTGATTCCAGACGAGGTAATTTTAAACCGTGCAACGCATGTGGTTAAAGAAAACGATCGTGTGCATCTGGCCGCAAAAGCTTTAAACGGAGGTAACCTCGAAGAATTTGGCCGTTTAATGTACGCTTCACATCAATCACTCAGAACTTTGTACGAAGTAAGTGGTAAAGAACTAGATGCAGTAGTTGATTTTTGTACAGGTTATGAACATGTAATTGGTGCCCGGATGACTGGAGCTGGCTTTGGGGGCTGTGCAATTACCTTATTGAAAAAAGGTTACGAAGAAGACTTTGCAAAACATTTAACCGATTATTACGTAGCCCAAATAGGTTACCCTGCCGCCATCTATATCAGCGAAATTGGTAGTGGGCCTGCCAAAATTTAAAACATTTAACCAGATTTTAGCTAAAGATTAAACGTCTTTATCGGTGTAATCCATAAATCTGTGGAATCAATTTAAAAATGAGAAAATTAAAATTAGACGAGTTAAACCGTCCGGATATTGAAGAGTTTAAAGCACAGGAAAAACTACCTGTTGTAGTGGTTTTGGATAATGTGCGCAGCATGCACAATGTGGGTTCGATATTCCGCACAGCTGATGGTTTTGCACTCGAAAAAGTAATACTTTGTGGCATTACCGCCCAACCGCCACACCGCGAAATTGAAAAAACGGCTTTGGGTGCCACACAATCTGTAGATTGGATTCATTACGCCGATACTGTACAAGCAGTTGGTGCTTTGCGCAGTTTGGGGTATGAAATAGTAGCCATTGAGCAAGCTGAAAACAGCACCATGCTGAATACTTTTAAGCCAGACCCCAACAAAAAATATGCATTAATATTCGGTAACGAGGTTGATGGTGTTAGCGATGAGGTAATGGCAAAAATTGATGAGTGCATCGAAATTCCACAATTCGGCACTAAACACTCGTTTAACATTGTGATTTCGGCAGGGATTGTATTCTGGGATTTCTTTGCTAAATTGAGATTGTAGTTCTGCCTGTTTTTTTACCATAAAGCACACGGAGAAAAGTACAGGAAACATAGAGACAATGGAAAATTCATTCTTAAAAAAACTTCAGATCAAACCAAGCTATAAAGTTAAAATAGTTGATGCTCCTGAAAACGCGGCAGCAATATTCGGCGATATTCCGATTGAAATTATAATGCAATACCAGGATACCGCAGATTTTAATGCACTCATTACTTTCACAACCAGCAAAACGCAGCTAAACGCCCAGATTAAAAATAACATTGGGCATATGGAGGCGAAAACGATATGCTGGGTGTTTTACCCCAAAAAGACTTCAAAAATACCCTCAGACCTGGAGTTGATGAAGAGTTGGGAAGAACTGGGCAGTTTTGGCTTAACGCCCTGCGCTTCGGCAGCGGTAAACGAAACCTGGACTGCCCTTCGCTTAAAATTCATTACTGAAGTAAAGCCTTCGGGCATGCGGAACGATCATATTAAAACCAATGAATTTGGCGAATATATCGATCCCGTAAACAAAACGGTTAAACTGCCTGATGATTTGCAAACACTTCTGGCTGCCCATACAGCGGCCTATACTTACTTCAATACCCTGGCCTATTCTCATAAAAAGGAATATTTGCTTTGGATTTTAACCGCAAAACAGGAAAAAACACGCCACAGCAGACTTGAAAAAACAATAGAAATGCTGTTAAACCAGAAGAAGAATCCATCTGATAAATAAAATTTCTTAGATATCCATTCCTTACCTAAACTTTCTTTTTGTATAGAATACTATACAAAAAGAAAGGTAATCCCTTTTGTTGCGTAACTTTTTCGTGAAATGTTTTTTAGCCTCTAATCTTCTGATAAATAGACTATTTATACAAAAACAGTGTCTTTTGGCAAGATTTTTTCTTAATCACAGCAAAACAGTACGATATAAAAACTGTTAAGACACTAAATATTTACAAAAATAGAAAAACATGAATACGAGAATTACTAAATCAACAATGTTGATTGCCCTACTAGGATTATCATCACAATTATTTGCACAAGAAACCCCTACGGCTACTGGCCGTTTCTCTCCTACTAAGTTCCGTACCTGGTCGGTAGGTGTACATGGTGGTTTATTAACCCCAAGAACCATTTTTGGAAATTCAAATCATCAGTTTGAAACTCCTGTTGAGCATATCGGTTACGGCGGTTACGTAAAAAAACAAATTTTACCGCAATTGGGTATTCAGGCTGATTTCCTTGCGGGTAAAGTAGAAGAGCTACGGGCTGCTACAGGTACAGGTACTTTTATCCCGAATACTGGTTATAAAACCAATATCCAATGGTCGGGTGCATTATCAGCGGTGTGGAATGTAGCGAACATTAGCATTAACCAGGAAAACGCCATTTTAACACCTTATTTAAAAGCCGGTGCAGGTTACATGTCATCTGGCGCAACAACTGCCCCAAACACAATTGATGCAGGTTACTACAGAGAAGGTTGGTTTGTGCCAGTTGGCGCAGGTTTAAAATTAGGCGTAGCTAAAGGTATCAATGTAGATTTAGGTTACGATGTTAACTTTGTTAAGTCGGCTAAATTTGACGGTTTCAATGGTCCTACAAACGATCGCTTTGCTTACGCTCATGCTGGTTTGGAATTTGCCATCGGCGATAAATCGAAACCTCAATTGCAAAACTATAGCTCATTAGCTAACCTAAACAAGCAAACTGCTGAAGAAAGTGCCGAATTAAGAAGAGCATTATCAACTGCAGAGCAAAATGCACAACGCGATAGAGAGCAATATGCTAAAGATTTAGGCGATGATGATAATGATGGTGTAGCAAACAAATTTGACAAATGCCCTGGAACTGCTTCAGGCACTGTAGTTGATGGTTCAGGTTGTCCGATTAAAGTTCAACGCGAAGTAATTAAAGAAACCAAAGTAGTAGTTACAGAAGCTGACCGTAAAGTGGTTAAAGATGCAATTACGAACTTAGAATTCGATTTAGGTAAATCAACTATCCGTTCTAAATCATTTGCAACTTTAAACCGTGTAGCAAACTTATTGGTTGAGAAAAACTTCAGTTTAAAATTAGCTGGCCATACCGATAACACAGGTGGCAGAGAATTAAACTTACGTTTATCGAAAGACAGAGCCGAATCAGTAAAAGCTTACTTAGTTTCGCAAGGTGCAAATGCATCAAGAATCGAAGCTATAGGTTACGGACCTGACCAACCAATTGCAACGAACAAAACTGCAACTGGCCGTCAACAAAACCGTCGTGTAGAATTTACATTATACTAGTCATAAATGATAACGACAACAAAAAAGCTCCCCGGATTATTTTCCGGGGAGCTTTTTGTTTTAAACATTAACGTTTAATCATATTCTAAACCGAGAGACGCTGAAAAAAGTTCAGCATAACGAAAACGATATTTACGATAATCCTTTTTTGTTTTTATAAGTCATTTTGGCTTTGGTACCTGCACTATAATTGTAGTTCTTCAGGTTACTGGCTTTCTTCTCGTGAAAAGCTGCACCGCGTTCACTGTTGTCCGCTTCCTCCTCGCCTTTCTTTTTCTTGGCTTTGCTGGCCGCATCAACAATTTTTAAATCTTCAGGCAATTCCATTACCTCTAATTTCTGCCCAATTGCCTGCTCAATCTTTCTTACTTCTATCAGTTCAATATCGGTTGAAAAAGTAATTGCCACCACATCTTCATCACCATGCTTAACAATACGCTGAATTAAGGTTTCTTTTTGCTCTGGCAATTCGAAATGTAAAATAAAAGGAATGCCCTGGATATCCAGTTCACCCAGGTTTTCATTGGCTACTATTAAAACCCTGGCTGCAGCATTTTCCTTAAAATCTTCAATATCGTCATAACCCTTATCGTCAAAAAATAAGGAACGATAAATCGAAATCTCATCTTCTTTGCTATGGTTAAAGTTCTTATAAACCGTTTGGGCAGTTAAACGTGTATTTACAAAAACGACTACTTTATCAAAAACCTCTACATCGTTTAACAGCAAGGTTAACAGATTAAGCTTTGTTCTGAAATTGGGAACCTGATACAACATCTGCTGGTAAACCTCAGCCTGCTTTTCGCTAATTTCATCCACCTCAATAGTTGCTGCCGAGTCTTTCATGAAAGGAGCAATCATGTGGTTTAGTTTTTCGTGCAGTACCTCTGTAAACACTACATGCTGAGATTTATAAGCACTGTTAGCCAGTTCAACAACCGGTAATTGCAAGCCTTTTTTAACTATAAGCTCGGCATTATCTACAATGAATAATTGTATTTTATTGGTATTTAACGCCAATTTTAAATACAACGCACGGGCACGATCGGGTACAGCTACAATAATATCGCAGCCATCCGTAATTTCGTTCATCTGTGTTTCTACAGCACCACGGCTATCAATTCCTAAAATCCTGAAAGTACTGTTGCGGTTCAATAATTTAAACTGCTCCAAAACATGATCAACATGCTCAATATCCGGCACTAAAATTAATGCCCTTGGTGCTTCTTCAAAGGCATATTTCAATTTCATTAAAGTAGCTAAAACGTAGGTAGTTGTTTTCCCAGAACCTTCAGGCCCTACTGCTATAACATCCTGGCCACCTAAAATTCTCGACATTGTTCTGGCCTGGATTTCTTTTGGAGTTAAAAATCCTGCATCAGTCATGGCCGCTACAAGTGGTTTGCTAAGTTTTAATTTATCTAAAGACACAATTCCTATTTTAATGATTTGAAAATGCAAATATCCTTAAAATAATTAGCTTTTAGAGAAAAGCTTTGCAAATGAATACTACCTATACAAGTACAGGCGACTTACAAGAGCCTAATTCCGGATCAGCATGAGCGTTATTTTACAATCTTTTTAAAGTAATAAGTCGTTTTAGACAGCTTAAACCCAATTAACTAAAAAATTAATTAACTCGCTATCAATAGATTAAAAATTATTTCAAAATAAATACTACTAAATCTATAGATATTATATACTTATTTATATATTTGCTCAACATTAATCATTAACTAAAATATGGTGTTAAACAATTAAACGCAAAAACAATGTCAATTTATTTTCAGTTCCCGGCCATTGATGAGTATCCAAATTTAGCCTATCCGCTAAAAACAGAGCTACACGATACGCAGCAAATTAAGGTTGAAGATAATATTGCGCAAGAACAGCTTTCAGAGTTAAAAGATTTTTTATCCTTAAAGCCTGTTTAAAAACATGGCCAGTTGACCGATTGGAAGGTTGGAGTTTCATAAACTTTTTACGATGGTTCGAATCCATTACTAGGCCGCTAAGTGTATTTCATAGCACTTTACACTGATCCTGCTCAGGTCAGTTAAGATTTGGTTATCTTATATTTGTTTTGTTGTTAGCAAAGGCTATCCGCGATGGATAGCCTTAACTTTTTTGTGTCATTCTGAATGCAATGAAGAATCCTTAACCAATTAGAATATTCCTGACCTGCATAGTATCTATGCAAAAATCATAAGAGATGATTCGTTTCACACAGCATGACAAAGTCTCGTATTTTAAAATTTTCAAAACTTTTCATTCCGTTCGTGGTTATTTATATAATTCACATTATACTAATCTTTTACAGATTAATTTGTTTGGTTTAAAAAGGGGATTTATGGATATAAATCCCTTTTCTTTTTCGCCAGAATTTTAAATCCTATATTTAGCCATATCAATTTTACCACTTATTTTAGATGAACAGAAAACATTTCCTTTCTTCGTTTATTGCGGCCACCGCTGTACTTCCGGCCTTTAAAACTTTAGCAAGTACCTTAGAAAATGAAAACTCATCATTTAAAATACCGCCTTATCTAAAAGCCGGCGATACTATCGGTATCACCAGTCCAGCAGGATACATTACGCAGGAACAGATTCAGCCATCTGTTTTACAAATGCAAAGCTGGGGCTTTAACATAAAAGTGGGCGAAACCATTGGCAAACGCGATTTTACCTATGGTGGTACAGACGAAGAAAGGTTAGCCGATTTTCAGCAGATGCTTAACGACCCGAACATTAAAGCGATTATGTGCGCCCGTGGCGGTTATGGTTTTGTGCGGATTATCGATCAGCTCGATTTTTCGGCCTTTAAAAGAAATCCAAAATGGATTATAGGTTTCAGCGATATCACAGTGCTCCACTGTCACCTGGCCAAAAATTTCGGCATTGCTTCTATCCATTCGAAAATGTGCAACAGCTTTCCTGATGATTGGGCTAAAGCCGAGCCTATACAGATTGAGACCATCCTCTCGATAAAGAACGCATTAATTGGTGAACAAATGGGCTATACTGGCCCCTTAAATAGTAATAATCGTTTTGGAAAAAACGATGGGATCTTAGTTGGCGGCAACCTGAGTATTATTGAAACCCTGGCCGGTAGTAATTCCGATTTAGACACCAAAAATAAAATCCTGTTTATAGAAGATACAGGAGAATACCTGTACAGCATAGACAGGATGCTATGGAATTTAAAACGCAGCGGCAAGCTTAAAAACCTGAAAGGCCTTATTATAGGTGGTTTTAAAGTTAAACCCGATGATGCAGGCGAAGAATTTGGCAAAACCGTTTACGATATTGTACTTGAAAAGGTAAAGGAATACATCTACCCTGTTGCCTTCGATTTTCCGGTTGGGCACCAACGCAATAATTTTGCATTAAAATGCGGTGTTAATCATACTTTAATGGTTAACGAAAGTGGCGCAACCCTCAGAACGAATTAATTTTTCCTGATTATTCTTACAGCACTAAAATTATAAAAAACAAAAAATGCCAGGATAAACCAGGCATTGTAATCATTTATAGTAAGCAGAAACTAAACCGTCTTCACTTCATTTTCAGCATAATCCTCAATATCCGTAATATAACCGTTTACCAGCAAGAAATCAAACAAAGGTTTGGCATCTGGCGTAACCGGCATATTGGTGGTATTAATTACCTGGTTAGTCTTTTTATCTAAGAACGGGTAAGCAAATAAACGCACGTTGGTATTAAACATATCGTTTACATAGCTCAATAACTGACCTGAGTAATTATCGCCTTTAAAATTCGACGAGTTGAATACAAATTTCAAGTTGTTGATGTTAGTGGCTAAGCCTACGCTTTTTGGCTTACAACGAGCCAGGTACTTAGCCAAACGGTTATGGCGCGTAAAGTTTGACACGATAACAATATTTCCGGTATCGCACATTTCCTGAGTTCGCTTCGCTACCGCAGCCAGGTCAATATCATCAGGAGTTTCGTGTGCATCGGTTAATACATTGGTGAGTAAAACCTCAATCATAACCGCAAGATTACCTTCTTCTACCTTATTGGTACGCTTAAACTGATCGGTTGCTTTATTAAACAAACTAAAGTTAGGTAACGATTTCTGACCGTATTTGGTCCTTAAAATCATGATATCTTTCTTGTACAACAGATCTTTTGCCTGACGAGGATGTGCATCTGCATCAAAAATTGCTGCTGCCGAGAAATCTTTCATAATCATGTACAGATTAAGCAAAATATTGTCGACACCTTCAAATGCAGGTCCTTTAACGGAAATTAAATCGATTTCTACCGAATCAATTGTTAAGTTATCGGCCAAAGATTCGACCATTAACTTAGGATCCTGGCAATGATAAAAGGCAGCATAAACCAGATTTACCCCAATAATACCCAAAACACGCTGTTGCATATTTACATCTGTATCGAGTAAACGAACGTGGAAAAAGATTTCGTTCGGTAAGCCTCCGGGTTCATTCTGAAAACAAATACCAACCCAACCATGCGGCTCGTTAGTACGTTTATAATTTAAGGTTGTTACCGTGTCGGCAAAGGCAAAAAAAGTACGGCTTTCATACTTCTCGCCCGATAAACGTTCGGTTAACAAGCCAAATTCGTGATCGAGCATTTGCAAAAGCCTGTTCTGACTAACATAACGGCCATTTGCCTCGGCACCGTAAATGGCATCACTAAAAGTCATATCGTAAGCCGACATGGTTTTAGCAACCGTTCCAGACGCTGCACCTGCATTAAAAAAGTTTCGCGAAACTTCCTGACCTGCACCTATTTCGGCAAAAGTGCCATAAATACGCGGGTCAAGGTTTATTTTAAGTGCTTTACGCTTCGTATCCAGAATTTCTCTCTCCATGCCGCAAAAGTACAAATTTTTGAGATTAAGCTAATTTTAAGTGTGTAACTTAAAATCAATCTAAATACTGAATTTTCTCCGTTGAACTCCCAAGAGTCATTTTTAAAAAAATAAGGTTAATGCCATCCAGCATTAACCTTATAAAACCTAAACTTAAACTATTATGAAAAACCCTCTTTCGAGAATATTTTATTTACGATACTACAATTTCTTTATGCTGTAATTTAGCATCGTCTTTTTTGCTGATGTTGATACTTAGAATACCATCTTTGTATTCGGCAGTAATTTTATCGCCATCGGCAGTATCTGGTAAATTGAATGATCTTGCAAATGAGCTGTAATCAAACTCTTTACGGGTAAAATCTTTAGCTACCTGAGTTTCGTCTTTTTTAACTTCTGCCCAAACAGAAAGCGTATCTTTTTTTAAATTGATTTGAAAATCTTCTTTCTTTAAACCTGGTGCAGCCAATTCAATCACGTAAGCAGTTTCATTTTCATGAATATTTACATTTGGCGATTTATCAACCGCTTTGTTTTTAGTTATCGCATCGCTAAACAATGAATCGAAAACATTGTTAAAGTAAGGAGCTGTGTTACGGGTTCTGTTGTTAAAATTTACAAGTGTCATATCTCTAATTTTTTATTTTTTTAATTTGATAATACACCATATTCAACTTACATACCAAACCATTTTTTTATGATTTTTAAGACATTTTGGCAAAAACAAAGCAAAACAAAAGACAAAACGTCAGTTTTAAGCGGTTTTTCAGACAAATTCAACTATAAAACTGATGTACCTTTGCGCTTTATCGACTTCGATATGATGGGACACGTAAACAATTCGGTGTATTTTACTTACCTCGAAATTGCCAGAAGCCAGTATTGGGAAGAAATCATTAAATGGGACTGGAAACAAACCGGAATTGTAATTGCCCACGCCGAACTGGATTACATTTTACCCATTGTAATGCATGATAAAATTGCTATTCATGTTAAAACATCAAGAATTGGGGATACCAGTTTTGATCTGGATTATCAGATTGTTAAACTGAAAGGAAATGAAGAGGTTATTTGCAGTCGGGGAAAAACAGTTTGTATTGCAATTGATTATGCCACCAAACGGCCAACAGCAATACCTGAAGCGGAAAAACAGAAAATGCTGAGTTTTGAGCAATTAACTTAAGTAATATCATCAGCTCCAGAATCTTATCCCGGAGCTGATGATAAAGATTAATCGGGCATTATTTTACCAGGATTTAAAATTCCTTTTGGATCGAAAACCTGCTTAATTCCACGCATTAAATTCAAATGGATTTCGGAATACTTGATTGGCATAAATTCTTTCTGCACCAAACCAATTCCATGTTCACCAGATAAAGTACCGCCCAGAGCTGTGGTGAGCTCGAAAATTTCGGCAATACCAGATTTAAGCTTGTTTTTCCAATCTTCATCGCTCATTCCGGCTTTTATAATATTTACGTGCAGGTTACCATCGCCGGCGTGCCCATAACAAACGCTTTCAAAACCATACCGGCCACCAATTTCCTTAATACCGTTTACCAGTTTAGGTAAAGCAGCACGGGGCACAACAGTATCTTCTTCTTTATAAACTGAATTCGATTTTACCGATTCGGCCATGGTTCTTCGCATACGCCAAAGCTCTTCTTTCTGGCTTGCAGTATCGGCAAACAAAACCTCTGTACACTTATGCTCTTCTAAAACGATATTTGTTTTCTCGCAGTTTTTAAAAATATCATCTAAATCATCGCCATCAAATTCAATCATGAGCAAAGCTGCAACATCATCTTTTAAATCAAACTTTATATCGTCGAATTTAATTACCCACTCCACTCCTTTTCGTTCCATAAACTCTAGGGCTGATGGCGTTACCCCAGCCCTAAAAATAGCTGAAACAGCTGCACAGGCATCTTCGTTGGTACTAAAAGAGCCCATCATCAATACCGATTGTGAGGGTTTAGGCAATAGCTTGGTTACAATTTTGGTTACTACACCCAAAGTACCTTCCGAACCGATCATGAGCTGGGTTAAATTATAGCCCGAAGCATATTTTAAGGTATTGGCACCTGTCCAGATGATATCGCCGTTAGGTAAAACTATCTCCAGGTTTAAAATATATTCGCGAATGGTACCATATTTTACTACACGTGGTCCACCCGAACCATGCGCCACATTACCGCCAATAAAACAAGAGCCCTTACTGCTTGGATCAACCGGATACAGCAAGCCTTTTTCGCCAACAGCATTGATAAATTCTTCGGTAATTACACCTGGCTCAACAGTAGCCTGCAGGTTTTCGGTATCAATATCTAAAATGGCTTTAAATTTTTCCATCGATAAAGAAACACCCCCATAAATAGGCAGAGCAGCACCGCTTAAACCTGTCCCACCACCGCGAGGCGTTACTGGCACATGATGGGCATTACAGATTTTTAAGAGGGCCGAAATTTCTTCGGGCGTGGTGGGTTTCACCACAACCTCGGGCTGGTAACGCAAATCTTCGGTTTCATCGTGACTGTAGTTCTGTAAACTTTCTATATCCGTAAAAACTTTATCCGCCCCCATTGCTGAGGTGATTTCTGCTAAAATTTCGGTATTTATTTTGGTAAAATTCATTTTAATTGGCTGCTGAGTAACTAAGTTTAACAAAAGAATGGCCTATTTGTCCGGGCATTGGCGGATTAAGCTTTTTCATGCTTACCTCGATCTTTTCTACAAAAGGATAAATTTCGATTACTTTAGAAATGATGTTATTCAAAACGGTTTCCAACAGCTTTTGGGTATTTTTCATTTCGGCCCTGATAATGCTGTTCAGCTCTTCGTAATTCACTGTTTGCGCCAATTCATCATCAAATCCAACTGGTGTAAATTCGGTTGTTAAATCTATAATAAAATGATTTCCAGTTAATTGTTCTTCCGGATAATAGCCGTGCAAGGCAAAGCATTTTACATCTTTTAAAGCTACGGTTTGTTTTATTTGGCTCATCTATGTTTTGTATGTTGCAAAATTAAATTTTTATTCACGAATATAATGCCCATTGCCGTAAATTGTTACCTTTGAAATGAACCCAATTGCTTAACCAGATTAGTATATAACCATGAGCAAATCAGCAAAAAAAGACTTATACGAAGCACCAGACTATTATTTATTGGACGAATTGTTAACCGACGAGCATAAACTGATCCGTGCAACAGCGCGCGAATGGGTAAAAAAAGAAGTAAGCCCCATTATTGAAGATTATGCGCAAAAGGCCGAATTTCCCAAACATTTAATAAAAGGACTGGCCGACATAGGCGCTTTTGGCCCGACTATTCCCGTTGAATATGGTGGTGCGGGTTTAGATTATACCGCTTATGGTATTTTAATGCAGGAAATTGAGCGCGGCGATTCAGGAATCCGCTCTACTGCATCTGTTCAGGGTTCGTTAGTAATGTACCCGATTTATGCCTACGGCACTGAAGAACAGCGCAAAAAATACTTACCTAAACTGGCCAGCGGCGAAATGATGGGATGCTTTGGTTTAACGGAACCTGATCATGGTTCGAACCCGGGCGGCATGGTAACCAATATTAAAGATGCCGGAAGTCATTATGTTTTAAATGGAGCAAAAATGTGGATCAGCAATGCGCCATTTGCAGATATTGCAGTAGTATGGGCTAAGGATGAAGCAGGCAAAATCAGGGGAATGGTGGTTGAGCGCGGCATGGAAGGGTTTTCTACACCTGAAACGCACAACAAATGGAGTTTAAGAGCTTCGGCCACCGGCGAACTGGTGTTTGACAATGTGCAACTCCCGAAAGAAAATGTTTTCCCCGAAATAAGCGGGCTCAAAGGGCCTTTGGGTTGCTTAAACCAGGCACGTTACGGCATTGCATGGGGTGCATTAGGCGCAGCAATGGATTGTTACGATACTGCGCTACGTTATTCGAAAGAGCGGGTACAGTTTGGTAAACCGATTGGCGGTTTCCAGCTGCAACAAAAAAAACTGGCCGAAATGGTTACCGAAATTACCAAAGGACAGCTTTTGGTTTGGCGTTTGGGCACTTTAAAAAGTGAAAACCGCGCAACGGCCGAACAAATTTCGATGGCTAAAAGAAACAGTGTAGAAATTGCACTTGATATTGCCCGCAACGCCCGTCAAATGCTTGGCGGAATGGGAATTACAGGCGAGTATTCGATTATGCGCCACATGATGAACCTAGAATCGGTGGTTACCTACGAAGGTACACACGATATACATTTACTGATTACGGGAATGGATGTAACAGGATTAAACGCTTTTAAATAAAAATGATTAAAAAACTTACGCTCTCAATCTGCCTTCTACAAATGATGGTTGGCTTTGCCATTGCACAGAAAGGAAAAGTAGACATTAACCCGCAACTGCCTAATTGGTTACAGAAAGTAAATGTCATGAATAATAAGCCTGCTTATAAAAATATTCAGGACGGGTATTACCTTTTTCTTGTCGAAAAACAAAACAACCTCGAAAGTAAAGAGCAATATTCACATATCATCAGAGAAATCAGTAACAGTACCGGAGTTCAGAATGGATCCGAAATATCGGTTTCTTATGATCCCAGTTATGAAAAACTAATATTTCATCAACTCACGGTATGGCGCAACAATCAACCAATAAATAAACTTAGCTTACAAAATTTCAAAATCCTTCAGAACGAAAAAGAGCTTTCGAGATTCATATACAGCGGCCTATATACAGCTTACCTGATTTTGGATGACATTAGAAAGGGCGACCGCATAGAATATGCCTTTACCATACAGGGCGGCAATCCGGTGTTTCCAAAATATTCTAATACCATTTATTTTGAAGGAAACAGCCAGATTGTTAACGTATACAACAATCTCATTTTTAAGCCGGGCAGAACAATAAGAACAAAAAATTTCAACGCTGTTCCTCCCCTTAAAAAATCAATTGTTAATGGCTTAAATGTTTTCGAATGGCAAAACTCCATGACAAAAACCTATCCTGCTAATGATTTTGAGCCTTCTGATTATGATCCTTTCGCAAGAGTACAGGTGTCTGAGTACAACAGCTGGCAGGAAATTGTTGATTGGGGATTAAGTTTACAACAAAATTATTCGAAAAATTCTGCCATTATAAACGAAAAAGTTGCAGAATTAAAGCTCAAAGCAAAAGGAAATAAGGAAAAATACCTTGAGCTGGCAACCAGGTTTGTACAGGATGAGATCAGGTACATGGGCATCGAAATCGGTGAGTATTCCCATCGGCCAAACAGCCCTGAAAAAATATTAAAGCAACGCTATGGTGATTGCAAGGATAAATCTACCTTATTGTGCCAATTGCTAAAGGCGAATGGCATTAATGCTTATTCAGTATTCCTAAATACCTACCTAAAAAAGGAAACAGCTTCATTATTGCCCAGTCCTAATGTATTTAATCACGAAACGGTGCTTGTAGAATTTGAAGATAGAAAAATATACATCGACCCCACTGTTTCAAACCAGCGTGGCCCAATTTTAAACACCTATTTTCCTTATACGGCAAAGGTATTAGTTTTAAAAGAAGGTAATAAAGAACTAAGCGAAACCAAACAGGAAAATCTTGGCAAATTAAAATCGTTGGTGGTTTTTAATGTTGAAGACACTTCGTCGACCAATAAATCAACACTCACCATTACCAGCGAGTACTCGAATAATTATGCTGATAATTTTAGAGAAGAGCTGAATAACAGCGGTGCTGATAACATTGAAAAAACGTACATAAAATATTATTCAAACCTTTATCCTGGTTTAACGATAAAGGAACCGATTGAAATTAAGGATGATGAGGCTAAAAATATTGTTACCGTTACTGAACATTATGAAATAGACAGTTTATGGACGCGCAGTGAAAGCGATCACTCGAAGCGGATAGCTTACTTTTATGGCGATCTGATTAATGATCAGGTTATATCAATCAAGAAATTCAGGAATGCTCCACTCCTATTAAAATTCCCTTGTACCATCGAACAGGAGGTGAGGATTATCCTTCCCGAAGTTTGGAATTTTGAAGATGAAAACATTACAATAGACAATGATAACTATAGATTTTTATACACAGCCAACGCTAAGTATAATACTTTAACACTGACCTATTATTACCAAAACTTTAACGATTCTTTACAGCCAAACAGCATAAACGACTATATAAAAGACAGTAAAGAAATCCTCAACACCCTATCTTACAGCATTTACTGGAAGGGCGGTACTGCTGATGCTGAAAACAATGGACTAAATCTTCAACTACTCGCTGTTGCATTTTTGGTCTTTTTATTAACCACTTTTATTGCGATTTACGGCTACACCAGAAGAACAGCTTTCGACATCGAATCTATTAAAAATGCATGGAAATTAGGCGGTTGGTTGGTTATACCCGGCATCGGAATTACACTTAATCCACTTATTATTTTGGTTTCTGCAGTAAAAGAAAACCTCTATTCAAACAGGATTTGGGAAGGAATTCAATCAAGCCCACACTCATTCCTGCTTAATGCCAGTGTGATCTTTACCTTAGTATTTAATGTAATCTTGTTTGTTTTTAGCATGTTCATATTGGTTTCATTCTATAAGAGGCGGGATTTTTTTCCGAAATACTATATTATTTTCCTTATTTTTTCTTTTGCAGTAACCTTATTGGATACTGTTGGAAGTATTTACCTACATAAATTAATGAACAAGGAAGCTTTAAATCCTTCAGAATTTCTTTCTGTATTAAGAATTGGTATTTTTGCAGGCATTTGGATTGCTTATTTCCTCAAATCAGAACGTGTTAAACAAACCTTTGTGTTTTCTTATCCCGATAATGACTGGAGAAATGCTGTAATTAAGGATTTAAATGAAAACTTCAGGATTAGCAATCTCGAAAACAATATTACTAATACGCAAGAAACAATAGATATAGACGATCATGAAAGACTTTAAAAAATACACCTATATACCTGCCCCACCCGAAGAAGTTTATTTAGCGCTTACCAAAGAAACCAGCATTAAATTATGGACAGGTGCCGAGGTGGAGTTTGAAGAAGTACCCGGAACTGAATTTTCTTTCTGGGATGGTGATATTACCGGCAAAAACATTGAATTTGTGTATGCTAAGCAAATTGTACAGCAATGGTATTTTGGTGAAGAAAACGAGCCTTCAATCGTTACCATCAAACTGCACGAAGATAAAAAAGGCACCTCATTGGAATTTAAACAAACCAATATCCCCGATGAAGACTACGCCGATTTTACTGAAGGCATACAAGAATATTTTTTAGGTGGATTGGTCGATTTTTTTGATGAATAACGAATAAACTTACATACAAAAAATTTAGTAGCGGGTATTTTGTTCTAATTATACAGAAACAAACAATTACTTCTATACCTGCTCATATTTAAAAATTTTGCAACAAAGCTGCATTTATATTCTTTTTAAATGTAACTTTATTGCGTTGAAGTCGCTACAGCATCCATACCGCAGCAAAATATTTTCCCGCATTTGGGCTTTACTGATATTGGTAATATTTGTAAACGCAACCCTGGTTGAATCACTTCATGACCATCGTGCAGAAAAAAGCAATACTGAAAATCAATACCTAAGTAAAGGACATCCGATAAAACAATTGAGTACACCAAAGTTAAAATGCAAACTTTGCGAGGTACTTAAACACAGAGCACACTTCTTCAATATCCCCTCTCCTACACCTCTGGCATTGCCTATTACGAAACCGGTATTTAAAACCGATGGTTATCTGTTTAAACATACTGTTGTTTTTATTTTATCGTGTAGCAACAAAGGCCCGCCAGCTCTAATTGCTTAAACTGCCATTTATGGCGGTTATCTCTTAATCAATCTATTCATTTCTTTTAATGTGCTGCCACAAGGCCTGCACCTATACCCTTATTTTATGCTTCAAGCTATTTCTTTATCTAAGAATTATCAATCTTTTCGTGCCTTAAATCAGCTCAACTTAACAGTTAACCCGGGTGAAGTATATTGTTTACTCGGCCAAAACGGCGCCGGAAAAACCACTACAATTAACCTCTTCTTAGGTTTTATTGCGCCAACCGAAGGAAAAATACTGATCGATAATGTAGAAGTTTCACCATATGATAATCAGCGCCGCAAGCATCTGGCCTATATACCGGAAGTGGTGATGCTTTATGGCCATTTATCGGCTTTAGAAAACCTTGATTATTTTTCGAAACTGGCAGGTTTCAGCTACGGAAAAGAAACACTCGTTAATTTCCTAAGCCAGTGTGGCCTGGATACCAAAGCACACCACAAACATTTATCGGGCTTTAGCAAAGGCATGCGCCAGAAAGTGGGGATTGCCATTGCGCTTGCAAAAGATGCAAAGATCATTTTCATGGACGAACCTACCAGCGGGCTTGATCCAAAGGCCACCGAAGACTTTACCCAACTGGTAAAACAGCTGGCTAACGAGGGCAAATCGATCTTGATGGCTACGCACGATATTTTTAATGCGGTAAATGTAGGCTCACACATAGGTATTATGAAGCAGGGCGAACTGATCCATACACTCCAGGCCAGCGAAATCAGTGCAGCCGATCTCCAAAAACTGTATCTCCAAACCATTTAATACAATCATTTCATGAAATTGATATCCGCTATTTTTCGCATCATCTTTATTATTGTTTTGTTCCAATTTATCAGCTTCCACATTATGGCACAGGTTAAGGTAAGCGGCAAAGTAATTGATGCTAACCATCAGGCCATTAACAAGGCTAATATTAAATTTAAAAGTGGTAAAGACCAGTTGAATACCAGCACCGATTCGCTTGGTAATTTTGCTTTAATCCTGCCAAAAACAGCCAGTTATACACTTAGTGCAAGTGCAATTGGTTACACTGGCTTTACCAAAAATTATCTCATCAGTAACGACATTAATATTGAGCCGATAACACTACAGTCTTCAAATGAAGAATTGCAAACTGTTGAAGTGATAGGTACCAACAGCCGAAAATATTATGGCAATTATTCTTTTTCGGCTACTAAAACGGCCACTGCAAACAAAGATATTCCACAGGCTATTTCATCGGTTTCGAAAGAGTTAATGGCCGACAGGCAGGCAGCTGTGCTGGCCGACGCGGTAAAAAACATAACCAGTGTATCGCAAAGCAGTTATTACAACCAATTTGCTATCAGAGGAATTAATCAGAATGAAGAAGGTGCAATTATTAACGGGATGCGTACGCGTCAGTATTATTTCAATCAGCCTTTAACCAATAATCTCGAACGCATTGAAGTAATAAAAGGTCCGGCGAGCGCTACATTTTCGAGTGTAGACCCGGGTGGTAGTATTAACCTGGTAACTAAAAAGCCATTGACCGAAAACCGAAAAGAAGTGAGTATCTCGACTGGAAGCTTTAGCACGATACGTGGTGCACTAGATTTTACAGGCCCTTTAAATACAGATAAAACCCTGCTTTACCGGTTAAATATAGGCTATGAAGACGGTAAAAGCTTTAGGAATCTGCAATACAGAAAGGGTTATATCATTGCACCTTCGTTCTCCTACCGCCCATCAGACCGTACCAGTTTAAATGTTGAGGTGGTGATGAACAACAGCAATTCGCGGTTAGACAGAGGGCAGGCTATTTTTGGTGCCATTGCGGGGCAAACAGATTTGAACAGCACGCCCATTACCTTTAACATGGGCGCCAGCAACGATAGGTTTAATACCCAGGATTTGATGTTAATGACCAGTTTTTCGCATCAGCTTAGTAAAGGTATTGCATTTAATGCAGCATACATGAAACAAAACTGGAACGAAGACTTACTGGAACACAGAACAACCAATGCTTTTGGTGTTGATGAAAACAATCAGCCTATACCTACGTTGGCAGCTATGCGGGCAGTACAACGACAACAAAAATGGGGCACTGATAATTTGAGTACTTATTTCAGTATCAATACGCGCACTTTTAGTATTAGCCATAAGCTTGTAATTGGTTACGATAGGATTAACACACAGAAACTGAGAGGCGGAGGAGAAAATTCGGCTCAGGGTTACCGTTTAAAGGATGGCACAATTGCCACACGTTACGATCCTGCCAAAAAGGATTTATATCTTTTTAAAACCATAAACGGTGTTAATGCGCCAGTACCCAATGTAGAACATTTCAATCTGGCTAATCCGGCTTACACGCTTAAAAATTTAAGTGATTACACCTTTACTAAAACTGAAATTCCGCCATCCTATTATCTTGTTAATGGCATTTACGTGCAAGATCAGCTTACTTATGGCAAATTAACGCTTACCCTGGGTTTAAGGCAGGAATGGTACAAAGATTACAGCAATTACCAGCTGGCTACCGAAAAGAGAATTGCACAACACAAACTTTTGCCAAGAGCCGGAATTACCTATGCACTCAATCCAAACATCAATATTTATGCAACCTACCTCCAAGGTTACCAGCCACAAGGCAACACCTCTAGTCTGGTAATTATTCCGCCACCTGCAGGCACTAATTTCAAGCCTTTAGAGAGCGATCTCAGAGAAATTGGTGCAAAATCGGAATGGCTGAACAGGCGCTTAATGATAAATGTTGCGCTTTTCGAAATCAACCAGAAAAACCTGTTGATGAATGCAAACGACCCTTTAGATGTAAACCGTTTAGTTGAACGTGGTGCACAGCGAAGCCGGGGTTTCGAATTTGAAGCTTCGGGCCTTATTAGCGCCAACTGGCAATTTAATGCAGGTTATAGCTATATAGATGCTATTATTAAAGATGACTTTAATCCTCAGTTAATTGGTCAACGGGTGCAAAATACACCAAAGCACAGCGCCAGTTTATGGACGCGTTACAACCTTGAAACCCTAAAATTAAAAGGTATTGGCTTTGGTGCAGGTGTACAATATAGTGGCACCAAGCTTCCGCTTTACATCAGAGATTTCGAATTGCCAGCATACACGCTTTTTGATGCAGCTATTTATTATTCGCCTGTGGGCAGCAAGGTGCAATTGGCTGCAAACCTGAATAATATTTTAAACAAAACCTATTGGGTTGGTGCACAAAATTATTTACGCCTTTTTCCTGGTACCCCCAGAAACATCATGTTTAACGTAACCTACCGTATATAATGTCGAATATTATCACAACAATTGCCAAACAGACCTTTAAAGCAGCTTTTAGCACCAAAGCCACTATGGCCCTCATTATTCTACTGGGTTTATCGCTTTGTATGGCAACTTATGTAGGATGGCAAAATTACAAATCGCAGCAAAACCAGCGCCTGCATTATAAAGAATTGGTTAGGGCACAGTGGCTGGCGAAACCCGATAAACACCCGCACCGGATGGCGCATTACGGTTATCTGGCCTTTCGCGAAAAGCATGAACTGAGTTTTTTTGATTTCGGGATTGAAAGCTTTGCTGGTGTCAGTATTTTTCTGGAAGCACACAAGCAGAATACCGTTAATTTTAGCGAAGCCAGCTTTGCCAATGGCATGTTACGGTTCGGCGAAATCAGCGTAGCCATGGTATTGCAGCTTTTGATTCCGCTGCTCATTTTCTTTTTAGGTTACAACAGCATCTCGGCCGAACGCGAATCGGGCACCTTGAAAATCTTACTTTGCCAAAATGTAAGCTGGAAGCAACTGCTGTGGGGCAAAACCATCGGCATTATTAGCGTCTGCTTATCTATTTTTTTACCGCTCATCTTACTCACCATTTTATTGTGGGCTTCTTTGAGCAATTGGCAAATTAATCCTGATTCGGGCCTCCGCCTGCTGTTGCTAATTTTGTGTTATTCGGTATATTTCTTTATCGTTTCGGCCATTACGGTTTTAGTATCCGCATATCACCAAAGTTCGCGGGCAGCATTAACCACCTTACTGGCCTGCTGGATTTTTTTTATGGTGATTATGCCCCGGGTTACACAAGCTATTGGAGATAAAATCCATCCTTCGCCTTCCAAAATAGAATTTGCCAATGCCATTTCTGCCGATATTAGCAAACAGGGTGACAGCCACAATCCTGATGATACCCATTATGCCTCCATTAAAGATTCTTTACTTAAAGCCTACCATGTAGATGATGTAAAAAAACTCCCATTCAACTATGGGGGCTATATCATGGCCGAAGGCGAAAAAATCAGTTCGAAAATATACAGCAATCACCAGCGCCTACTTAACGCAAATTTTGAAGAACAGAACCGTATAACCATGTTATCTGGTTTTCTGAATCCTTATTTATCCCTCAAAAATATTTCGATGGCACTTACGGCTTCAGACTTTAAAACCTTTGTCGATTTTCAAAACCAGGCAGAAGCCTACCGCTACCAGCTGGCGCAAAAAATGAACAAATTGCAGATCGATAAAATGAGTAACATTTCGCCGGGCAAAACTGATAAACCACTGGCCATTAGCCGATCCAACTGGGCACAACAACCCGATTTCAACTACAAATTTACCCGTTTAGGCACAGTACTGAAAAGCGAAATGCTGGCACTCACTTCATTATTATGTTGGTTAATGGCAGTAGTTGTAATGATTCAATGCACCGCCCGCTGGGTTAAAACTATCCCAAACCAAAATTAAACACTTGCTACAAATGAATAAAAGCATCTATACATTAGAATTTAAGCTGTTTTTCAGAAACACTTCTACATGGATTGGCATCATTATGCTAAGCTTTATGGGTTTTGCAGGCTTATACTTCGGCAAAACTTTCATCAAAAAACAGGAACAGGTAATTGAAAAAGCTGCAAGTTTGCAAAAGCAGCAAACCGCGCAAAATATATCGTATTTTGGCAAGGATATTGGCTTGTTTTTCTATCACAATAAATTTTCTGTGGCCAATCCACCTGGTACCTGGGCAGCCTTTGCTAACGGACAGCGCGATGTAAACCCCTATTTAATATCAGTAACAATGCTTGGCCTTGAAGGTCAGCTATATGATACAGACCTGAGTAATCCGTTAAGCCTGCTTTTAGGTAAAATGGATCTCAGTTTTGTGTTTATTTTTCTGTTTCCGCTGGTTATTATTGCTTTTAGTTACAATCTGCTGTCAGAACAAAAGGAAAGTGGTATTTGGCCGTTGTTAAATGCACAAATCGATAACACTTTTTTAATCATCTGGCGTAAGTTTTTGGTGAGGTTAATTGTAATTTTTCTTCTTGCAATAGTGCTTATGCTGGTAGCCGCTGTTTACCTGAAACTACCGTTTGATGCTACCTTTGCAGTAGTATTGGCTTTAATTCTACTCTATCTGACATTCTGGTTTGCTGTTTCATTTGTTGTTATTTCCATCAACAAATCGTCGAATTTTAACGCTTCAGTACTGATTGCCGTATGGGTGCTATTGTGTATTGTGGTTCCGGCAAGCTTAAATCTATTGCTCACCAAAAAATACCCGGTGCCTGAGGCCTTACAAAATGTGATTAATCAGCGTGAAGGTTACCATGAAAAATGGGACATGGACAAATCAGTAACCATGATACCCTTTTTTAAGCATTACCCTGAATTGAAAAAATATCCTTTCCCGGATGCGAAAACCTTTAGCTGGTACTGGTATTATGGCATGCAGCAAATGGGCGATGATGCAGCTGTAGCAAGTCGTTTGTTAATTGAAAAAAAGCTGGCCTCGCGACAATACTTTACCGAAGTAGTTGCGTTATTTTTCCCAAGCATACAAATGCAATTGGGGGTTAATGTGCTTGCAGGTACTGACTTGGATAGCCACTTAGATTTTCAGCAGGCCATTAGAAAGTATCATGAATCAGTAAGATTGCATTTTTACCCAGCCATTTTCACCAGTGCTGAGCTTAAAAATACAGATATAGAAACTTACAAATTAGAAAAACACACCCCTCAAAATGTTCCTGCTATCTGGATTAACTTATTATCGATAACCACATTAACTGTGATTTTAGCCGGATTGGGTTATTTTTCCTTAAAAAGGAGAATTTAGTCTCACCTTGGATTGTTATCCTGAGTCTGTCAAAGGACTAGCATAAACATATGCAAAAAACACTTCGACAAGCTACCATTGACAGGCCCAATAGAAGATTCGTCATCTCGACTGAAGCGCAGCGAAATGGAGAGATCTTTAAATAGATTTCTCGGCTACGTTGTACTTCGCTCGAAATGACGACTCCGAAGGGGCTGTAACTAATATTGATTTTTATCCAATAAATTAAGCCTCAGGGTGACAAACTTAGTTTTATATCTCGGTACTATAAACCGATCTGATGGCGTCGCGCAAATTGTATTTAGAAGCCATAACCTCACCATAAGCACCTGCGCTACGGATAGCAAAAATATCACCCCTGAACGACTCAGGTTGCTCAACCTCTTTACCAAAACAATCGGTACTCTCGCAAATTGGCCCTACGATATCGTACTTAAATAAGCCTGGAGTTTGGACCTTGGAGTTTGGGGTTTGAGATAAGTTCTCTATTTTGTGATAAGCCTGGTACAATGCCGGACGCATCAATTCAGTCATACCTGCATCTAACACCACAAAATTCTTTTTCTTACCTTTTTTGATGTATAAAGCACGTGTAATTAACGAAGCTGATTGTCCAACCAATGCCCTACCCAGTTCGAAATGTACTTCCTGGCCGGCTTTAACTTCTAAAAATTCATTGAAAATTTTAAAGTAGGCTTCAAAGTCAGGAATCTGGTTATCAGGATTGTGATAATCAATACCCAAACCACCACCAACGTTTAAAACTTTTAGGGTAAAGCCTTTATCTTCAAACCAGGTTGCAAACTCATTTACACGAACGCAAAGGTTTTTATAAACATCTAAATTGGTAATCTGCGAACCAATGTGGAAGTGGATTCCAATGAATTTTAAGTTAGCAGAAGCTTTTAACGTTTCAGCACATTCAGGTAAATCCCACGAGTTGATACCGAATTTATTTTCATCCAAACCAGTTGTAATGTTGTGGTGTGTGTGCGCATCTACATTCGGGTTGATACGGATAGCTACCTGAGCCGTTTTACCCTTTTTAGCAGCCAATTCGTTTAACACTTCCAGTTCCTGGATCGACTCTACATTGAAGCAAAAAATATCAAGATCAAGTGCTTCGTTTATTTCCTTATCTGATTTACCCACTCCGGCAAAAACAATCTTACCGGCTTCAAACCCTACTTCAACGGCCCTTCTCACCTCGCCTGCACTCACGCAATCGGCACCGAAACCAATACCTTTAATCTGTTCAAGCAAAACAGCATTGAAGTTGGCCTTCAACGCGTAATGAATGTGAAACTTGTACGGAGCAGCAGCATCTGCGCAGGTGCGCAAAGTTTTCTGCAACAACTCAGTATCATAATAGTAAAAAGGTGTTTCTATATTGTTAAACTTTGATATATCTTTATCGGCGAACATGTTCAAATTCCTTATTATAATTTTAATTTTATTCTTTGGGCTGGTATATATAGGTAACTACCTCGATTTAAAGCACGGAAGAATTACCCATAAACAATACAATGGCAAAATTCGGTTTTTTATCGTTTTACTGCTCATTGTATTATTTCTCATATTTATCAAAAAATGAAGATAGCAGCAGCCCTATTTATTGTGCTTATCCTTTCGCTTGGCTTATTTAACTCTTGCAAAAAGTATAAAAACGGACTATTACCAGCAAGCTTTCTGGCGGTTCATTTCCTTATCGGATTGCTCGTAATAGCCGGTGCGTTTTTTCTCTTATTCGAATAAACGGTTGTGCAGGCTTCTTAAAGCTTCTGTTTTATATTCGCTTAAAATTAAAAGCGAAACGTTGTAATTGCTGCCACCGTAAGAAATCATGCGGATTGGAATGTGTTTTAAACCTTCCAAAACCCTACTTGCAAAACCATGTTTTTCAGAACCGAAATCGCCTACAACACATACAATACTGTGGTCGGTATCTACTTCTACCGTTCCGAAACTTTCCAGTTCTTCGATAATCTGTGGTAAATGAGCAGTTTCATCAATCGTTAACGATACGGCCACCTCAGAAGTGGTAATCATATCGATTGGTGTTTTATAGCGTTCAAATACTTCGAAAACCCTGCGCAAGAAACCATAAGCCAATAACATACGACTCGATTGGATACGGATTGCCGTAATACCATCTTTGGCTGCAATTGATTTGATTTTGCCTTTTTCACTATCGTGCGTAATTAAAGTACCGGCAGCGGCTGGCTCCATGGTATTTAACAAACGAACCGGAATTTTATATTTCTGTGCCGGAAAAACCGACTGAGGGTGTAAAATTTTCGCACCAAAGTAAGCTAACTCGGCCGCTTCATCAAATGATAACTGGGCAATTGGCTTAGTTCCTTTCACAATACGTGGATCGTTGTTGTGCATTCCGTCAATATCCGTCCAGATTTGAACTTCTTCGGCCAGAATTGCAGCACCCAATAACGATGCAGTGTAATCACTTCCACCACGGCGCAGGTTATCTACTTCGCCGAAACTGTTGCGGCAAATGTAACCCTGGGTAATAAACAGCTTGTTATCTTTATGCTGTTCCAATAATGGCATTAAATGTTTGGTGGTAAAAGGAATATCCGGTTCGTTATCCTCATCCGTTTTCATAAAATCTAAAGCCGGCAGCAATACCGATGGTACGCCGATAGATTTTAAATAGATGTGGTATAAAGTTGTAGATAACAATTCGCCTTGCGCCAAAACAACTTTTTCTTCAATTGAAGTAAAAAGGTCGTTAGCCAAACCAGCTAAAAAGCCAAAGTGGTAATCAATTACTTCATTTCCCTGCTCCTGAAATTCGGCAGCCGGCAAAAGTTCTATTACAAAGGTTTTATATTTTTGGTAAAGGTTTTCAACGCACTCGCTTCCCTTCTTCTTATCACCAGCTAAAAAATGATTTGCAATTTCTACTAAACTGTTTGTGGTACCAGACACAGCTGATAGCACCACAATCTGCTCTTCATTTGGATTAATGATATCCAATAATTTCGTCATGCGCTCGGGACTACCTACAGAAGTACCCCCAAATTTTAATATTTTCATCTAGTTCTTTGTTGTTTTTTCCAGCGAAAAAGCAGCGGTAACTTCTAAGTTTACAACTATTTTAAAAAAGTTACAGTCTACCCACTTTAATACCGGATTTTCTTTATTATTGTATCGGGGCGTGAAAATAAGCAAAACAAGCTTAAAAGCAACATCCTCAACAAAATAAAATTTGGATGAATGAAAATAAATGGGTTTTTAGCCAAACTTCATCCATCAAAATTTGTTCAATACCAGATATTAAATTTAAAAAACAGCTCAATGCAAGCAATTGATCAATCAACGCAAGCCACAATTAATCAGTGGTTAAGTGGAAATTATGATGAGAATACCAAGGCCGAAATTCAGGCTCTTGTTGATAAAGATGCAACTACCGAATTAACAGATGCCTTTTATAAAAGTTTAGAGTTTGGTACCGGTGGTTTACGAGGTATTATGGGGGCTGGTTCAAACCGCATTAACAAATATACCATTGGTACAGCTACACAGGGCTTGGCCAACTATTTAAACAATAAATACCCTAACGAAAAAATTAAAGTTTCCATTGCGCACGATAGCCGCAACAATTCTGACTATTTTGCTAAAATTACTGCCGATGTTTTCTCAGCAAATGGCATTCACGTTTATTTCTTCTCTGCATTAAGGCCAACTCCCGAATTGTCTTTCGCAGTGCGTCATTTCGGCTGCAAAAGCGGTGTGATGTTAACCGCATCGCACAATCCGAAAGAGTATAATGGCTACAAAGCTTATGGTGCTGATGGTGGCCAGTTTACTTCTCCTGATGATAAGCTAGTAATTGATGAGGTAAATAAAATCAAAAGCATTGATGAGGTTAAATTTGACCGCGTAGATGCAAACATCGAATTAATTGGTGAAAATGTAGATAAACTGTATCTGGATGGTATTACTGCCTTGTCGATCTCGCCAGCAGCCATTAAAAGACAGCACGATTTAAAAATTGTGTTCTCTCCTATCCACGGAACCGGTATTACCCTGGTACCGAAAGCACTTGAGCAATTTGGTTTTACCAATGTAACGGTGGTTGAAGAACAAAGCAAACCGGATGGAAATTTCCCTACGGTTGTTTATCCAAACCCTGAGGAAAAAGAAGCCCTTACTTTGGCCATGAACAAGGCGAAAGAAATCGATGCCGATTTGGTTTTAGCTACCGACCCTGATGCCGACCGCGTGGGTATTGCCGTGAAAGACAATAATGACGAGTGGGTATTATTAAACGGTAACCAAACCGGTTGTTTATTAATTAACTATTTATTATCTGCCTGGCAGGAAAGCGGAAAACTGGATGGCAATCAATTTATCGTGAAAACAATTGTTACCTCTAACCTGATTGAGGAAATTGCCAAAAAGAAAAACGTAACCTACTACAATACTTTAACCGGCTTTAAATATATCGGCCAGTTAATGACTGAACTGGAAGGTAAAAAATACTTTATTGGCGGTGGCGAAGAAAGCTATGGTTACCTGATTGGCGATTTGGTACGCGACAAAGATGCGGTAGTTTCTGCAGCGTTTATTGCCGAAATGACCGCTTATTATAAAGATAAAGGTGCCAGCCTATACAATGCTTTGTTAGATATGTATGTAGAGTACGACCTTTATAAAGAAGACCTGGTATCCTTAACCAAAAAAGGAAAAACCGGTGCTGAAGAAATTAAAGCCATGATGGTTAAATTCAGAGAGAACCCTCCTGCCAGCCTTGGTGGTTCTAAAGTTTCGGTACTTAAAGATTACGAATTAAGTCAGGAAACGGATTTAGCTACTGGTAAGGTGACCAAACTGGATTACCCAACCTCTGATGTTTTACAGTTTATTACTGCCGATGGAAGCATTGTTTCTGCCCGTCCGAGTGGTACCGAACCAAAAATTAAGTTCTACTGCAGTGTAAACGCACCTTTAGCCGATAGAAAAGATTTCGAAAAAGTAAATACGGCTTTGGGCGATAAAATTAAAGCGGTAATGACTGATTTGCAGGCATAAAAAAAATTAATTTAGATAAAGTGCTAGCCTTTCAGGCGGCGATAAACACAGATGAATAGTTTTTCATCTGTGTTTTTTGTTTAAGCCGTATTAATGTTTGGCCACAGATGTACAGATTATCACTGAGAAATAACGATAAAATGACAGGAGAATTTTCTGTGTGCTCTGTGAATCCGTGGCAAAAAAACAAATGCACATCTGCGACTGGTTAGCCAAAGATGCACCGATTAATGCGGAGGAATAGCGATAAAATGAAAGGGAAATTTTCTGTGTGCTCTGTGAATCCGTGGCAGAAAAACACATGTAAATCTGCTACTGGTTAGCCAAAGATGCACCGATTAACACTGAGAAATAAAGATAAAATGACACGAGATTTTCTGTGTACTCTGTGGATCCGTGGCAAAAAAAACATATATGCATCTGCGACTGGTTAGCCACAGATGCACCGATTAACACTGAGAAATAAAGATAAAATGACACGAGATTTTCTGTGTGCTCTGTGAATCCGTGGTAGAAAAAACATATGTTCATCTGCGACTGAATAATTCAATCTGTTTTTTCTTTGCTGCAACCAATTTCTTTAATACTTTTGCAGCTCAATACCCATGTTCAAAAGAATTCTGATATATCTTTTAGTAATCTGTACAATTTCCAATTGCTACATGCAGTTAATTGTGTACTCGGGTTACCAAATGAATAAAGAATATATTACGAGTGTATTTTGTATTAACAATGCTCACCCTGAGCTACATTGCGATGGTCAGTGTTTCCTGGCTAAAAAATTAAAAGATTTAGATGGTAAGAACAAGCAGGCACAAGAAAACCTGAAACGGGTTGTTGAGGCCGAACCAGGCTTTAAGCTTGTTGTACTTAACCATACTATCCCATTCTTTATCATAAAATCAGAAAGTGGTTATCTGGAAAAACCAGTTAAAGACCTTTCTATTTCTATTTTTCATCCACCGAAAACGGTTTAAGTATTTTTTAATTCGCGGTTTTTGTTTGTCATGCTGAGCGCAACGAAGCATCTCATTAAGAACGGCCAAATCTGTTATTCCATGTAATATTAATTTCTGCCAATTATTCCAGAGATTCTTCATTGCATTCAGAATGACAGTAACATTTTTTTACTTATCCAATTTTCTTAAAATGAAATTAACAACATACTTATTGACATTATTGTGCCCTGCCCTACTTTTAACTTCCTGCAAAAAAGACAACAATGAAACCGCTACAGAAACTAAATCAAATTTCACTATCGAGTTCGACAACCAGGTAAACGGAAGTACTTTAGTTTTAAATACTGCAACTTACAAAAATGCTAAGGGCGAAGATTTTAAAATCAATGTATTTAAATACTACGTTAGCAATATTAAATTAAGCAAAGCCGATGGCAGCAGCTATCTTATTCCGGAAAGCTACTTTTTAATCGATGCTTCAAAAGCAGAATCTACAAACATTACCTTAAAAGATGTACCAACCGGCGATTATACCAAAATCGAATATACCATTGGTGTAGATTATGCCCGTAATTTTGCAGGAGCCCAAACGGGTGCTTTAGATCCAATAAATGGCATGTTCTGGACCTGGAACAGTGGTTATATCTTTGTGAAACTGGAAGGTACATCTCCACAATCTATAGCGGCAAACAATGCACTTACCTTTCATATTGGCGGTGTAGTTGACCCAAACAACACCATCAGAACATTTGCTACCGAAATTAATGCAGCCAATCCACTTCGCGTTAGAACAGACAGTAAACCCAAAATGCACTTTATTGTAAATGCTGCAGCTTTGTTTACCGGTAAAACCGATGTTAGTTTTTCTGCATTGAACTTTACAATGGGTGGGCCAAATTCGGTAATTGTGGCAAATAATTATGCCAGTGGATTATTCCGTTTAGATCATATCCACAATTAAATGCTGAGGAAAACAACCGTCTTCGCAATGCTTGTTTTAAGCATTGCGTTGATGTATGCCTGCAGTAAGAACGAGGATGAGGCAATTCCGCAAGAAACTAAAATTGCTTTCAGCGTTCCTTCAAATTTCCCTGCTCCGGCATACAATTTCGAAGATAACAAGCTAACCAATGCTGGTTTTGCATTGGGCAAGAAACTATTTTATGATGCCCGCTTATCGGCAGATAAAAGTGTTTCGTGCGGGAGCTGTCACCAGCAATTTGCGGCTTTTACGCAACTCGATCATAAAGTAAGTCATGGCGTAAACAATTGTCAGGGCAAGCGCAATACGCCGCCTCTGGTTAATCTGGCCTGGCAAAAAGCGTTCTTCTGGGATGGTGGTGTAAAAAACATCGAAACTTCGCCGTTAAATGCCATCACCGATGCCTGCGAAATGGGTACAGATATCCAAACCATCGTTGCTTTTTTAAAAGCCACCGCGCCATATCCAGATATGTTTAAACAGGCATTTGGTTCAACTGAGATTAATTCGCAACTGATACTGAAATCCATTACCCAGTTTACCGCCATGCTGGTTTCGGCCAATTCAAAATACGATCAGGTAATGCGCAAAGAAGGTGGCGCTGCTTTTACGGCGACCGAGCAGGCTGGTTATACGCTTTTTAAAGAAAAGTGCAGTTCTTGTCATGCCGAACCTTTTTTCACCGATTTGTCTTATCGCAGCAACGGTTTAGATTTGGTGAGCGCTGATGAGGGCCGGTCGCATATTAGCAGCGTAAAGACTGACTTTGGCAAATTCCGTGTGCCTACGCTACGTAATATCGAATATACCAGCCCTTACATGCACGATGGCCGTTTTTACAGTCTTGATGAAGTACTAAACCACTACGATTCTGGCGTAAAAGCAGCCGAAAACCTGGATGCTTCCTTAAAAAACGGCATCCGGTTAAATAGCTCAGAAAAAGAGCAGATTAAAGCATTTTTAAAAACATTAACAGATCATGAGTTTATCAAAAATACACTATTTAGCGAATCGTAAATTATTCATTCTAGCTTTCCTGCTGTTAGGCAGTAAGGCTTTTGCATGCGATATTTGTGGCTGTTTTATGGGCATTACCCCCTATTACAACCGCAATAGCATTAGCCTGCTATACCGCTACCGCTCATTTAACGGTTACGAAGGGCAATCACATTCGCTGTTTCCAAACGGTGGAAAATTCTTTATTCCGGCCCGTAGCCAGGATTCACCAATTACCGGCCATGCAGGTAATCCGAACGACTACGAATTATACCGCTCGCTGGAAGTGAGAGGTAAATATTTTATTGGCAACAGATTAGAAGTGAATGCTATTTTGCCTTATGTTTCTAATAGCGAGCGTTATAATGGCTATACCTCAACCATTGGTGGTGTAGGCGACATCAACGTATATGCTGGTTATCATCTGGTGCAAAAGCTTGATGCCAACTTTAAACAACAGCTTATTGCAGGTGCCGGAATTAAATTGCCTACCGGAAAAAATGATTTCAAAAATTCAGCCGGTATCCGTTATTCTTCGCTTATGCAGGCCGGAACCGGCAGTACCGATGGTTTTATTTACCTGAACTACCTCGTTGGCCTGGGTAAATTTGGCGCAAGTTTAAATACATCTTACAAGGTAAATGGCACCAACAGTCGCGATGAGGGAATTGCCAACAGTACAACTAGTTTCCTTAACATTTTCTATAAACAAAGCATTGGCAAAGATTGGCAGGTTATGCCTTCGGCACAGTTCTTTTACGAGTATTCGGCCGGCGAAAAATACAAAGGACAAAAAACTGGTGAACACGTAATGAACAATTTAATGGGCGGTATAGGTGCAGATATCTTTTATAAAAACGTTGCATTAAATATCGGGGTTCAGAAAAATATCTGGGAAGCCGAAACCGACCACCCGATGAGTGCCGGCAAGGCTTACGTTGGACTTACTTATAATTTTTAATCCATAAAAATGAAAAAACAAATAACGTTTGTAATGGGTGCCTTAACGATCTTTTTCACTGCCTGCAAAACGGAACCCAATGCCGAAGCCGTGCGTAAAGAGGTTTTAAACATCCACGATAAGTTAATGATTGACGGGGAGAAAGTTGTAAAAAACAAAATGAAGCTCGATACCCTCTTGCTTTCCGATAAATTTAAAAAATCACCAGATTCTGCAATTTTAAAACAAAATGTAAGGGATTTAATTGTTCGCTTAAATGCATCCGACGAAAAAATGATGGATTGGATGCATTATTTCAAAGATGATTTTAAAGGTAAAACCGCGCAAGATGACTTGGATTATTACAAATCACAAATGATCAAAATCCGTGAGGTGGAAGATGGCTATATTAAAGTTACCCGCCAATCAGATTCGGTTTTAAAAGTTTATAATATTAAGTAGTCAGAGGTCGGGAGACGGAAGTCGGAAGATATGATGCATGCTGGTAAGCGAGTATATGCATCTTCACTTCAGTCTTCTTACTTCCGCCCCCGGACTTTATAAAAAATAGATATGAAAAAATTAAGCATTTTAATAATCCTGATGGGATTAGGCTCATTCGCTGTAAATGCGAATCCGATTATCACGAAGCAAAAAGAGGCAGTGGTTGATTCTGCTAAAAAAGTAGTAACAGACCTGGTTTGCAAAATGAAAATAAAAGCAGCATCGGCGAAAACTACCGTTTACAATAAAGAAACCTACTTTTTTTGTTCCGAAAGCTGCAAACAGAAGTTTATAGCCGAACCAGCGAAGTATGTGAAGAAGTAAATCCAGGGTATCACCTTAAAGAGATGCTGAAATAAATTCAGCAAGACGATATATCAAGCAAACTAAGGATCGTATATTTACATTTTTTAAATTCAAAACATGAATAAAATCATTTCTTATGCAGCAGCCGGCCTGTTGTTCGTTTCTATATTTACCGCTTGCAAACAAGAAAAAAAACTTCCATTCTATGGCGAACGCCATGCAGAGATAGTTAAAGATGCTGCCGGAGTAGAAAAAATTGATACAGTTTACCAAACCATTCCCAACTGGGCTTTTTTAAACCAAGACAGTGTTTTAACCACCAATAAAGCAACGGATGGAAAAATTTATGTTGCCGATTTCTTCTTCACCTCTTGCACCACCATCTGCCCTACCATGCACCGCAACTTAATGACGGTTTATAACGATTTTAAAAGCAATCCGGATGTGATGTTCGTTTCGCATACCATCGATTTTAAATACGATAAACCATCCGCATTAAAAAAGTACGCTAAAAAACTAGGGGTTGATGGCCCGAAATGGCAATTTCTTTATGGCAGCAAAGACAGTGTTTACACGCTGGCCGAAAAGAATTATTTAGTTGCTGTTGGTGAAGATAGCACTGCAAAAGACGGCTATATCCATCAGGGCTATCTGGTTTTAATCGACAAAGATCGCCGGATCCGGGGCGCTTACGATGGAACCAAGGAAGACCAGGTGGAGCAACTAAAAAAGGACATTCCGGTTTTACTGGCAGAATACAAAAAATAATAATCTAAATCGTCATTTCGACTGAAGCGAAGCGTAACGGAGAAATCTATCCTTATAGATTCCTCGGCTCTATTTCATTCCACTCGAAATGACGATCATCACAACAAAACATCCATGCGCAAGTACATCATCAACTCTATTTTTTTGCTTTCAGTTATTGCTGTTATCGTTTCCTGCCAGAATCAGGAAACCATCGATCTGCAAAATTACATGTCGAACGGAAAAGACATTTACAAGAGCAGGTGTCAAAATTGTCATGGCGAAAATGGTGAAGGCTTAGGCGAACTTGCCCCACCTTTAACCGATTCGGTTTTCTTAAAAACAAATAAAGCGCGTCTGGCTTGTTTTATTAAAAACGGTGCTAACGAAACTTTAGTTATTCACGGCAAGGAGTACAAAGAAAAAATGCCTGCCTTCCCTGAACTGGCCGATATTGATGTAGCGCAAGTAATGGTTTACATCACCAATTCTTTTGGTAATAAGCAAGGTTTTGTACCCTACCCGGAAGTTTCGAAGCAATTGCAGAATTGTAAGTAAAGTTATGCTAAAGCTAGCTCCCAACCTTATTTTTTTAGATTTATTGAGATGATAAAATAAATTCTGCATAACGAGCATCTCTATTAAAATTTTGCATTCTTAGCACCTTTCTGCTTAAAAAAACACATCTTTGCGCAAAATGCAGGTTGTTCTATCGCTGTCCCGATTTATCGGGAGAGAGGAAAGTCCGGGCAACGCAGGGCATCCCGCTTTCTAACGGAAAGGGGTTCAGGATTGAAAACCTGAATTACGGAATAGTGCAACAGAAAATATACCGTTCCGAATCCGCTTGCGGCATCGGAATAAGGGTGAAAACGTGCGGTAAGAGCGCACGAGCGTTGCAGGCGACTGCAGTGGATTGTAAACCCCGGGAGTTGAAAGACCAAATAGGCTAACGCATGTAGGGCTGCCCGTCCGATGTTAGTGGGTAGGTCGTTAGAGATAAACGGCAACGTTTATAGTGGATAAATGATAGAAGTCTTGAGCAATCGAGAAACAGAACCCGGCTTATAGACCTGCATTTTTTTATTTTATTCCACTAATAAAGCTGCTTTCGTTTCACCCAGTTTTAAGGCCTCTTCATCGCTCAGTACCGGAAACTTTAAATCCAGATTTTTCAATCTATCTTCAATAATTTCGCTAATAGCTAAACGGGCAAACCACTTTTTATCTGCTGGAATAATGTGCCACGGCGATTGGGCTGTACTTGTTTCATTAATCGCATCCTGATAGGCTTCCATGTATTTATCCCACAAAGCCCTTTCCTTAATATCGCCGGAAGAAAATTTCCAGTTCTTGGTCGGGTCTTCTATCCTATCCAAAAAGCGCTGTTTCTGTTCATCCCTGCTTACATTTAAAAAAAATTTAAGAATTACAGTACCATTTGCGGTTAAATGTTGCTCAAAATTCCGGATGCTTTGATAACGCTGGTTCCAAAAGTCTTTATTGATCTTTTTCACCTCAGTTATCCCCGGAATATTTTCACTCAATACATATTCGGGATGTACTTTACATACCAGCACATTTTCGTAATGCGAACGGTTATGTATCCCAATACGCCCACGCTCTGGTAAGGCTTTATAATGTCGCCACAAAAAATCGTGCTGGTACTCTTCAGATGTAGGTACTTTAAAGCTATACACCTGGCATCCCTGCGGATTCAGTCCGCTCATAACATGTTCTATTGCGCTATCTTTTCCTGCAGCATCCATCGCCTGAAAAATAATCAGAACCGAATGTTTTCCCGAGGCATACAGTTTCTCTTGTAAATGATCGAGCTCTATCTTGGAATTTACCAACGCATCTTTTGCTTTTTCCTTATTATAACCCCCAGTAAAGTCGGTTTTATGGTTTTTTAATGAAAATTTCTTGTCCCCTTGTACAATTAATCCCTTAAATTCGTTTTTCATACCAATACATATTTTAAATAAACAGGTGCATCAATAATTTAAATATAGAACTAAAAAATAAGTAAATTAAATACGTTAATTTGCATACAGAGTTTTTTTATATTTAGCGCCTTAGCATTTACTACAAGATCATCTTAACCAATATGTTTAAAGAGATAAAAAACAAGTACTTACGTTATTTTTCCATTGTTCTATTTTTTGTAATAATTTTCTTTTCTGCGCTTCAACTTAATTTTTTGTGGCTATTTGGCTATTCTCCCAGTGTACGCGACATCAAAGCGCCAACCCTCCGTGTTGGTTCAGAGCTTTACACTGCCGATGGTAAACTAATTGGCCGCTACTTTAAAGAGAACAGAACCCCCGTAAATTACGAAGAAATTGCCCCAAGTGTAATACAATCATTGGTGGCTACAGAAGATGTACGTTTTTACAAACATTGGGGAATTGATGTACAGGCTGTAGGCCGTGCAGTGGTTGGTTTGGGTAAAGATGGTGGTGCCAGTACCATTACACAACAACTGGCCAAAAACCTCTATCGTACCCGCTACAACAAATCGCAGGGCTTATTGGTAAAAATACCCTTGGTGCGCACTTTAATTGTAAAATTAAAAGAATGGATGACAGCAGTAAAGCTCGAATCTAACTATTCAAAAAACGACATCATTACGATGTACCTCAATACGGTTTCCTTTGGTAACAACACTTATGGTATTAAAACAGCCAGCAGGATTTATTTTGATAAAGAAGCCAAAGACCTAAGCACAACCGATGCAGCCATGCTGGTAGGGATGCTCAAAGGAACTACCCTGTACAACCCAACCAAAAACCCCGCAAAGGCACTTGAAAGAAGAAATGTGGTGCTTGCCCAGATGAACAAATATAAATATCTGAGCAAAGACAGCTTAGCCCAGCTATCAAAAGAGCCTATTAAACTGAAAGAAGGTAAAATGCAGGATGGCAGCGATGGCGATTCTTATTTAAGGGCAGCTGTGGCTAAATACCTCGAAAAATGGTGTACCGATAACGGTTACGATTTATATGAAGATGGTTTAAAGATTTACACCACCATCGATTCTAAACTTCAAAAATACGCTGAAGAAGCCGTTGCCGACCAGATGCGAATTTTGCAACGCAGGTTTTACAACGTATGGGGTAACGAAGATCCCTGGTACGATTCGGAGAAGCAAAAAGTAGATTATCCGGATAGGGCCATGAAAAACCTGCCGATTTATGCAGCGTTGCAAAAGAAATTCCCTAATAATCCAGATTCTGTCCTGGCCTATTTTAATAAAAAGAAAAGGATGCAGATTTTTACCTATAAAGGCGATCGAGATACACTCTTTTCTACTTTAGATTCGATCCGTTATTATGGAAAGATCATGAACACGGGTATGATGACCATGGAACCTGCCAGCGGAAAAATTAAGGTTTGGGTGGGCGGAATTGACCACAAATTTTTCAAATACGATCACGTTAACCAGTCTAAACGTCAGGCGGGCTCTACTTTTAAACCTTTCGCTTACCTTACAGCTTTAGAACAAGGCATGAGTCCTTGCGATAAGTTTACCGATAAACCGGTTAAAATTGCTTACCAGGATAAAGGCCAAACCAAATACTGGGAGCCTAAAAATGCCGATTACAGCATCACATACCGCGAAATGAGCTTAAGATGGGCCATGGCCAGATCAGTAAATACTATTACTGCACAGGTTACCGAAAAAGTAGGCTGGGATAATGTAGTAAAATATGCACACGAATGCGGTATTGATAGCCATTTAGAATCTGTTCCATCGGTAAGTTTGGGTTCAAACGATGTTACTGTTTATGAAATGGTGAAGGCTTATGCCACTTTCATGAACAAAGGCATTAAAACCGATCCGATATTAGTTGAGAAAATTACCGATCAGGATAATAATGTAATTGACGAATTTAAGCCTAAAACCAAAAGGGTTTTAACAGAAGAAATTGCCTGGTTAATGACCTACATGTTCCGTGGTGGTATGGAAGAACCCGGAGGAACTTCTCAGGCACTGTGGGAATGGCCAAACTTATTCAGAAAAAACAATCAGATTGGCGGTAAAACAGGAACTTCATCTGATTATGTAGATGCCTGGTATATGGGCTTAACCAAAGATTTGGTAACAGGTGTTTGGGTGGGTTGCGACGAAAGAACTGCACACTTTAAAAATGGCGAACAAGGAGAAGGTTCGAGAACTGCATTACCTATTTTTGCCAAATTTATGGAAAAAGTTTACCTCGATCCTAGTACTGGCTACACATATGGTCCTTTCCCAAAGGCTACAGTTGATATTACCCGTACCTACAACTGCCCTAGCCCGCAAATTGTTAGAGATACCACTTCAACCGATAGCGTAATGGTTGACTCGACTGAATTTATAGTACCAGAAACTCCGGAAACAGCTACCCCAGTAGTCGTTGAACCTGAAGTTAAAAAGGAAGAAAAGAAACCAGAACCAGTTCAAACCCCACCTGCAGCAACTGTGCCCCTAACCAAAAAAGAGGAACGCGAACTGAGAAGGAAACAACGCCAGGAAGAACGGGAGAAGAAAAAAAACGAGAATAACAACAATTAAAGGATTTTCCTGCAATAAACTTTCGGCTAACCCAATATTTTGGGTTAGCCGAAAACCTTAAAAAAATGTTAAAATTTCTATAGTATTTTAAACAATTGCTATTTTTATTTTCCAAATCTCATACCATTTCATTTTCGTAAATTATTGAACATCGATACTAAAACTACACATATGAAAATAGGCTCTACTTTATTAAAGCGATATGTTACTTTATCGCTCCTGCTTATTCTTTCACTCTCTGTAAAAGCCCAATATTTTGGCCAAAATAAGGTAAGGTATAAAAAACTCGATTTTGAGGTCCTACAAACACCCCACTTCGAAATCTACTACTACATTAAAAACCCTAAGCTGCTAAAACGCTTTTCGCAGGATGCCGAAACCTGGTATAAAATGCACCAGGAGATTTTCAGAGATACTTTTTTAAAGAAGAACCCGATTATCTTATACAATAACCACCCTGACTTTCAACAAACTACTGCGCTGAACGGCGAAATCGGAATTGGTACCGGCGGGGTTACTGAGGCCTTAAAAAACCGCGTTATTATGCCGGTTATGGAGCTGAATAGCCAAACCAGACACGTTTTAGGTCACGAGCTGGTTCACGCTTTTCAATATCACCTTTTACTGGAAAAAGACTCGATTAGCCTGGAAAATGTAGGTCAAACACCACTTTGGATGGTTGAAGGGATGGCTGAATATCTTTCTATCGGGAAAAAAGATGCCTTTACCTCGATGTGGATGCGCGATGCGATGTTAAACCGCGATATCCCTTCGCTAAAAGATTTAACAAATTCTAATAAGTATTTTCCATATCGCTATGGACAGGCATTCTGGACTTATATTGGTTCTCAATATGGCGATACGACTATTGTTCCGTTATTTAAGAATACGGCAAAATATGGTTACGAAAATGCCATCAAATATACCTTTGGTTACGATGATAAAACCTTATCCGGCCTTTGGAAAAACTCGATCGATGCGCATTACAAACCCATGCTAAAAGCAGATAGTTCGCAGATTAAAATTACGGGAACTAAAATTATCGATAACAAAAATGCCGGTAACATGAACGTTGCCCCTGCCCTTAGCCCTGATGGCAAATACCTGGCGTTTATGTCAGAAAAAGACCTCTTTGGTATCGATTTGTTCCTTGCCGATGCCAAAACCGGAAGAATTATCAGAAAACTTAGCAGTCAGATTTCTAATGGCCACATTGATGATTTCAACTTTATAGAATCAGCCGGGGCATGGTCGCCAGATAGTAAACAGTTTGCCTTCAGTATTTTCAGCCATGGAAAAAACCAAATGATGGTTATTGATGTAGCAACTGGTTCTACTGTATCGCAAACGGCAATGGGAAAAGTGCAGCAATTTGGCAATTTAACCTGGTCGCCTAACGGAAAAGATGTAGCATTCTCAGGTATGGTTGAAGGTCAGAGTGACATCTTCTCTTACAACCTGGATACGAAAGTTGTAACCCAAATTACCGACGATGTGTATTCTGATTATGCACCGAGCTACTCTCCTGACGGTAAAAAACTGGTATTTTCGTCTGATCGCGCAGCCATTCAGGCCAATACTGTAAATGCTGTACTTCCAATTAATTTAGCAGTTTACGATATCTCAGCAAAAACGGTAACCAACCTGGATGTATTCCCAGGTGCAAATAACCTTAATGCGCAATTCTCTGCTAACAGCCAAAACATTTATTTCCTATCCAACAGAGATGGTTTCAGGAATTTATACAAATACAACTTTGCAGATAATACCGTAGATCAGTTAACTGATTACTTCACCGGTATCAGTGGTATCACCGAATTTTCGCCTGCCATTTCAGTATCTGCAACCGATGATATTGTTTACAGTTACTATCGTTACCAACGTTACACCCTATATAATGCTAAATTAAGCAGTTTTAAAGCCAAACGTATTGGCAATCAGGAAGAAAATTTCGATGCCGCTATTCTGCCGCCAATGGAAAATATTGGCGTTAACATCATCAATTCGAACCTGAACAATTTCGACCGTTTCGAAAAAACGGTAGCCGATTCGATGAAAGTAGTTCCATACAAACCAAAGTTCAGGTTAGATTATCTGGCAAATAGTGGAGTTGGTGTATCAACAAGCCGCTTCGGAACAGGTATTTCTGGCGGTATTGTAGGTATGTTTAGCGATATATTAGGAACAAACCAGATTATCGCAAACCTTTCGGTTAACGGAGAAATTTACGATTTTGGTGGCCTGGTTGGCTATATCAATCAAAAAAGCAGAATTAACTGGGGAGTTGCAATATCACACATCCCTTACGTTTCGGGTTTTAGCTCATACGGGTTTGAAAAACTACCTGCAAACAATAATTCTTCTACAGATGCCATTAATTACCGTACCGATATCATCAGGACTTTTGAAGATCAGGTTCAGATTTTTGGAGCCTATCCTTTTAGTAAAATACACCGTTTTGAGTTGGGTGGCGCCTTTTCACATTATAGTTATCGCATAGATCGTTATAGCAACTACTATAATCCTGGTGGTTTTTATCTTGGATCTGACAGAAGCAAAATTTCAAATGATCAGGCTTCCCTGGATTATGGGATTCCATTTAATTCTTTCACTTTATATCAGCTAAATGCTGGCTTTATCGGTGATAATTCTATTTTCGGTTTAACAGCACCGCTTGATGGCTTTAGGTACCGAGTAAGTGGAGAAAAATACCTTGGAACCTATAATTTTGCTGGCGTAACGGCCGATTTGCGCAAATACTGGAGAGCTAAACCGGTTACTTTTGCAGTAAGAAGCTATAACACTTTAAGAATCGGTAAAGATGCAGATAAGCTTTATCCAATGTACCTGGGCTATCCATACCTCATCAGGGGTTATGAATCTAACTCGATCTATAAAACAACATCTGCAAGAGCGTCAGAATCTTTTGATATTAACCAGTTAAGTGGTAGTAAAATCGCTGTAGTTAACTTTGAGATACGCCTGCCTTTTACCGGACCGAAAAAACTGGCAGCGGTTCCTTCTAAATTTCTATTCTCTGATTTAAACCTTTTCTTTGATGCAGGTGTAGCCTGGACTAACGATACTAAAGTAGTTTTCAAAAGTGAACCAACTTATACAGATGTTCCTGTAAAAGATGATAACGGTAAGGTTATTGGTTCTTACCAAACCACAAACGAACGTGTACCGGCTTTAAGTGTTGGTGTATCGCTACGGGTAAATGTTTTTGGCTATTTTGTATTGGAGCCTTATTATGCCATTCCTTTTCAGCGTAAAGATGTTAAAGCCGGTGTGTTTGGCTTAACCTTTGCACCGGGCTGGTAATCATTAATTAAAAAGCACTAGTTATAAAAAAAGCGATCGGGTTACTGATCGCTTTTTTTGTAGGATATGTTTTTATTAAGATAGGCTATTGAATGATAACTTAACCTGGTTGGTTATGTTTCGGTGTAAAAGGATATTTTCGAAATCCAGTCCAATGGTTAAATCAATCCAATCTGGATTACATGATCGCACTAAACGTTCTTTTTGCATGCGGGTAAACCTACTAATTGCTTTAAAACGAACCAAAGCCTGGGCTTCTGATTTAAACTCTTCAAAATAAACTAAACGGGTTAATTGCATTCCATTATCAAAGAATAAGTTTGGCATCTGTTTGTAGAAATCTAATGTCTTAATCAAATCAGAACTCATGCCTACATGCATGCTGGTGCGATTTCTGTCGGTAACGATATAAACAAACTTTTTCATGATCTTATGTTTAAAAATTAAAACTAAACTATTTAGTATATCTTCTTGCAATTAAAAATAATATTACTAACTTTATGAGCATAAAATTACTAACTATTTTAGTAATTCCAAATTTATTTTAAAATTTATTTTTATGTCAAATATTTCAAATAATTTAAAGTACCTCAGGAAGAAAAAAGGCCATACACAGCAAAATTTCGCTGATATTATGGAAATTAAAAGATCTTTAATCGGCGCCTACGAGGAAGACCGTGCTGAGCCTAAATATGAATTACTAAAAAAAATAGCAGAATATTTTGACTTAACCATTGATGAATTCATCAATGAAAAAATTTCGGACAGCTGGAAACCAAAGCCAAAAAGCCAGGGATCGAACCTACGGGTACTGAGTATTTCAGTAGATCAAAACGATCGGGAAAACATCGAGCTTGTGCCGGTTAAAGCCAGCGCTGGTTACCTGAATGGTTTTTCAGATCCACAATATATAAGCGACCTGCCAAAATTCCAGCTTCCTCTGCCTGCTTTAAGGCAAGGTACTTTCCGCGCATTCGAAATTATGGGCGATAGCATGTTACCTGTTCAACCGGGCAGTGTAATTATTGGCGAATACCTCGATAACTGGAACGAAGTAAAAACTGGCGAAACCTATGTCATTATTAGTAAAAATGAAGGTGTAGTATATAAAAGAGCTGGTAACCGTTTTAAAGAAAACAAAGACCTGAAATTAATTTCAGATAATAAGGTTTACGATGCTTACACCATTGCTGCTGAAGATATTTTAGAAATCTGGAAGGCAAAAGCCTATATTTCTACTTCTTTACCAGAGCCTGCACCAGACCCAACAATGGAAACCCTGACCCAAATGATGGCCCAAATGCAGAAATCAATTTCGCAGTTGAATAAAAATTAACATTTTTTTAACAAGCTCCGATTAAACCGTTTACATTTTTTTACATCTATCAGTTTAACAAACACATAAAAAATTAAACATGAAAAGAGCAATTTTAACCATAGCAATTGCAGTAATGGGCTTAACAGCTGCATTTGCTCAACAAGACACTACAAAAAGGGCAAGAAGACAAATGCCTAAAATGACAGCTGAACAGCGTGCTGAAAGAGTTACCGCTAAAATGGAAAAAGAGCTAAGCTTAACAGCCGATCAGAAGTCGAAAATTTATGCGATCCAACTGGAAAATGCAAAAACCATGGATACCTGGAGAAATGCAGACCAGGGCGATATGAAAGATAAAATAAAAGATCGTAAAGCAGCTATGGATGCGCAAAAAGCCAAAATAGATGCCGTTTTAACTGCCGATCAAAAAACCAAAATGGATGCTTTCCGTGCAGAAGCCAAAGAAAAAGCAGGTAAAATGAGAAAAGGATTGGGCGGTAGAGGTAAAAAAGACAAAGAGCCCGTGGTTTCTAATCCACCTTCGCAGGGATAAATTGAGTAAAACGTAATTAATTATATTTTTAAAAGCGTTCCGGTTATTCGGAACGCTTTTTTTACTTTTGACCAATGCGTAAAATAGAGCAGTTCCTTAACAGCAAACTCCAAGAACGGAAGGATAACCTTTCGATCAGAAACCTGTCTACCAACCTCCCTCCTGTTGATTTTTGTTCTAATGATTATTTGGGTTTTGCGAGATCAATCGAATTACAGCAACTTGTTTCTGATCTAAGCAGGCAGATACCTAATTATAAAAATGGCTCTGGAGGTTCGCGCTTATTGAGTGGCAACACTGCTTATATAGAAGAAACCGAGCATTTCATTGCAAATTTTCACGGTGCAGTAAGTGGCTTAATCTTCAATTCGGGATACGATGCTAATGTTGGGCTCTTATCAAGCATTCCACAGCGTGGCGATACCATTATTACTGATGAACTGGTTCATGCCAGTATTATAGATGGTTGCCGTTTAAGCCATGCTACACGTTATAAATTTACGCATAACGATATAAATGTGCTCGAAGCGAAACTCAAAATGGCGCAAGGAAACATCTTTGTGGTAGTAGAAAGTGTTTATTCGATGGATGGCGATACTGCTCCTTTAACCAGTATGGCTGAACTTTGTGCGCAATACGAGGCTAATTTAATTGTCGATGAAGCGCACGCTACTGGTATTTTTGGCGAAATGGGTAAAGGCCTGGTACAACAACTCAATCTTACCGATCAGGTATTTGCAAATGTAGTTACTTTTGGCAAAGCCATAGGCGCTCATGGGGCAATAGTACTGGGTAGCCCAAACCTGCGCCATTACCTTATTAATTTTGCGCGGTCGTTTATTTACACCACCGCAGCGCCCATTCATAATATCGTTACTGTAAAAGCAGCCTACCAGTTATTGGGTAAAACAGATCACACTATCATTCATCAAAAGATTGCGCTTTTTAGAAAGTTACTTAAAGAAAAAAACATACAGGCCTTAAACAGTGAAAGCGCTATACAGGGCATTTTATTTTCTTCGAACGAGCAGGCTAAACAAGCAGCAACAGCCTTACAACAAGCAGGCTTTGATGTAAGGGCTATTTTAAGTCCAACTGTTGCGTTGGGCAAAGAGCGACTACGCATTTGCCTCCATACTTTTAATACTGATGAGGAAATTACCTCGCTGGTTAATCACCTAAATGAATTTCAACTTAATGGCTAAATATTTTATTACCGGCATTGGCACCGGCATTGGCAAAACACTGATTAGTGCAATAGTAACCGAAAAACTCAAGGCCGATTACTGGAAACCAATCCAATCGGGCGATCTTGATACCAGCGACAGCCTAACCATTGGCAGCTTAATTTCAAATACTAAAACTGTCATCCATTCTGAAAGCTACCGTTTAACTCAGCCCTTGTCGCCGCATTTATCGGCCAAACTGGATGGAATTGAAATTGACCTTAATCAGATTAACATACCCGTAACAGCAAATAACCTGATTATTGAAGGCGCTGGTGGTTTAATGGTTCCGTTAAACGAAACCGAACTGATTATCGATTTAATCAAAAAACTAGACGTTGAAGTAATACTGGTTTCGCAAAACTACCTGGGCAGCATTAACCACACTTTACTATCGCTCGATCTGCTCAAACAATATCATATTCCGGTTAAAGGAATCATTTTTAACGGTGATGAGAATGCGGAAACTGAAAGATACATTCTGCAGTATAGTCAGGCAAAAAAGCTGGGCTATGTACCACAATTAAGCCAGATTGATCGGGAGCAAATCGTATTAGCTGGCGAATATATTTCACTTTAAGAACTTAAAAAAACTAATATCTATTGTCATTCTGAGCCTATCGAAGGACTTCAATAAGCTATTTTGAAGCATTTCGACAGGCTACCATTGACAGCCCCAAAAGAAGAATCGTCATTTCGACCGAAGCAACGGGTTTTTCACCGGTAGCGAAACGGAGAAATCTATAAAGACAGATTTCTCGGCTACGCTGCACTTCGCTCGAAATGACGAATCCGAAGCGGCAGTCGCTAATATTGATTTTTATCCAATAAATTAACCCTCAACGTGACAATCTTGAAAATAAATTGTGCTATGGGGCATCCTCCCAATTAACGTTCAGTTAAATAACCACTCTTTTTAAGAAAATCTGCCCATACCTGATAGCCTGCAGGAATAAGGTGCAAGCCATCTTTAGTGAGCTCGGCTCTTAAATGTTTATCCTGATCGGTAAAGTTCGGATAGAGATCGATAACGGTTACGTTTTTTGCCGCAAATTGCCTGATCTGATCATTCAGCCACAAAATATGCTCGTCTTTACCATAATGATTTCTAAATTTTTCGAAAGAACTGTTTACAGGTAAAAGGGTGTTGAAATAGATGTGGGTTTTCTTCGATCCCTTTCTTATTCTGCTGATGATGCTTTTATAATTCCTTAAAATCACACTATCCGGAATATTCCGCGAAATATCGTTAATACCAATCAGGATGAAAACTTTAGCAGGTTTGCCATCAATTACATCCTGCAAACGTTCCAGTACCCCAAAGGTAATATCGCCTGAAATACCCCTGTTTTTAGCCTGTGGCAGATCTAATAATTTAGCCCAATCGGTACCAGCGGTAATGCTGTTGCCCAGAAAAACAAAATCCTTTTTCGATTTCGGATCAGCTTTAAATTTTGCAACCAGCTCTACATATTTACCCGGACGATAAGTGCTATCCCATTTTACTACCTGGGCCTGTACCGGCTTAAAATTTAACAGTATGAGCGCAAAAGTAAAAACCAGTAACCTGTTTAAAAATGTTTTCATTTAATTTTTATAAAAGCCTAAAATACTACTTTGCCTGCACTAAAATATCTGGATAATCAGAAATAATACCATCTACATTCAAGGCTTTCAACTTCTGAACATCGGCCAGGGTATTGGCTGTCCACGGAATAATTTTAACTCCATCGGCATGCGCCTTTGTTACCAACTCTTCGGTAACCATTTGCCACACCGGACTTAAAATAAATGGCTTAAAGCCTAAATCGGCAATATTTTCTTCATAAGTTTTTTTATTGGCCACAAGGAAAGAAGTTTTAACGGCCGGGTACTTTTGATGAATCAACTGAATTGTTCGCTTATCAAACGATTGGATAACCACAAATGGAGTAATTTTCTTATTGTTAATTACTTCCATTAAAAGTTTAACAAAAGTTTCGGGATCGGGATTGGTTACGCCATCACCCTTTTCGCTGCATTTGGTTTCGATGTTGTAAAAAAACTGTCTACGTTTATTGGCTTTAATATCGCGTTGAACCGCATCAATTAAATCGCCTAGCAAAGGCAGCTGTGTTTTTTCCTTTTTCTGTTGTGGAAAAAGCGCATAATATTTGCTCCCAATGTCGAATTTCTTAATTTCATCGTAATTCATTCCAAAAATCTGGTATTTACGTACGTCCGATTCCGGAATTTCTTTTCCTTCGGGAGTAAGCATAAATGCAGGACTTAAATAATCATCGTGCGTAACTACTACCTTGCCATCTTTAGAAATGTGGGTATCCATTTCCAAAGTAGTTATCCCTTCTATCTTCATTGCATTAAGCATGGCAGCAATGGTATTTTCAGGCATTAAACCACGACCACCACGATGTGCTTCTGCACTGAATTTAGGGAACTCTGCTGTTTTTTGGGCAAACACGCTGCCTCCGAATAAAGATACCGCAATAAATACGGCTGATACATTTAATTTCATAGTTATATTGTTATTTCTATTTCAAAAAAGGTTCGGATAATCGGTCATTATTCCATCTATTTTTAAAGCTTTTAACCGTTCTATTTCAACTTTGGTATTAACCGTAGCCGTTAAAACTTTTACCCCATCTGCATGTGCCTTACCAATTATTTCGGGATTAAAATCTTTGTAAGATGACCCGATGATAAAGGGCTTAAAACCCAGTTCTTCAATATGCTCTTCGTAACTTTTATTGTTGTTAACCAAATAGTTTAGCCTTACCTCAGGGTATTTTTGATGGATAAACTGTAATGCCCGCTTATCAAAAGACTGGATAATGGTATAATTCAATATCCCTTTTCTTTTAATCACCGCCAACACCAACTCGGCGAATTTTTCGGGTTTTGGGTGTAGCACATCATCTCCTTTTACGGTCGATTTAATTTCAATATCGTAAAAACATTGTTTTTTGTGGTTGCTCTTTATACAGTGCTGAACAGAATCGATCAAATCGCCCAATCGTGGAATATAACTTTTAACCTGCTGCTGTTGTGGAAATGCGGCATAAGGTTTTGCTCCCACAATAAAGCTTTTAAGGTTATCGTAATTGAGTTGATAAACCGCGTATTTCTTTGCATCTGCTTTCGGTATTTCATTGCCGTTGGGCAACAGTATAAAAGCCGGGCTCAAATAATCGTCGTGTGTTACCACCACTTCGCCATCTTTGGTAATGTGGGTATCCATTTCCAAGGTAGTTACCGAGTAGTTCTTTAACGTAAAGAGCATAGCCGGAATGGTATTTTCGGGCATTAATCCCCTGCCACCCCGATGCGCCTCTGCACTAAACGCAGGATATTGGCCCAATTGGTCAGGCATTTTAATTTGCCAAACCGATAGCGCCCCCACCAAAACCAAACCAGATAGCGATACGAAGATTTTCATTGATTCTATCCTTTAAATTCAGCTTCAAATTTCTCACCAAAACGATCAGTAGCCACCACTTTCACGTTTTTAACCTCAGGGCCGAAATGCGCCATAAATAAATGATCTGTTGCAATTGGCTCTACAAACGGACGTGGGTTAGGTAGTTTATCTCCCTGATACAATTTAACTGCCAAGGGGTCAAAGCCATCCTGCTGTACTAATGCTCCCATTGGTTTCCCATCCAAAAAGTATTCAACCTTCCATTCGGGATCGTAATTCCAAACGTTTGCAATCAATCTTTTCTGGTTGGTTAAGGTTTCTACATCAATGCTTACCTGTACTTTGCGATCCTGTTCCGTTGATTTATAATACCACTTTAAATCTGTGCCACTTACCTCGTAGATACCGTATCCACGTGGTGTTCCGTCTCCACAAATCGGGCCCGTCCACCAACCGCCACAAACCGTACCGTGGTTATGCTCAAAAATACCATCCTTAATTACATTTTTATTAAAATGGGTATGGCCAGACATGATGTGTACATTTTTAAATTCCTTAAGTAAGGCATAAAAATCACTGTTATTCTTTACCGAATTATGGATGGGAATATGCGTATTGATAATTAACAAGGCATCCTTAGGCACAAACATTAAATCTTTGGCCAGCCAATCTAACTGGGTTTGTGAAATAAAACCATCGTAGGTACGCTCTACACCCAGATAACGCACATCATCTAAAACTACATAGTGTGCCTTACCACGGTTAAACGAATAGTAGGTCGGCCCGTAATGCGCTTGAAAAGTGTGGTCAGAAGTTTCATCGTCACCCATACGGTAATCCATATCGTGATTACCAAGGCACTGAAAAAAAGGAATACCCATCTCAACCACGGCCTGGTTATAATCAGCAAACAGTTCGTGGTTATCCCAAACGATATCGCCTACCGTAATGCCGTGCACAGGGATATTACCCATCGCTTTTATAGCCTTTTTGGTATCAGGTACTGAAGTTGCCATCATTTGAGCAACATCTTTTTTGCTTTTTACCTGTGGATCGGCCCAAACGATAAAATTGTGTCTGCTGTCATCAACCTTCATTTTTTTCAGTTCGAAATTCAGTTCAGCTTTGGCTCCTGGTTTTTCATAATATTTAGCCAGAAAGCTATCGGTTGTAAATTCGTAACCTGCAGGTGTACTAATCCAGATAAAGCGCGCAAGTTCGTGCACTTCGAAATTGTACACACCGCTTTTATCAGTTTGTACCACATTGTATCCATCAGATACGACAACATTTGCAACCCCTTTGCCTTTACTGGTAATTTTACCTGTAATTTTCTTATCGCCTGCTAAAAAAGAAAATGAATGGCTTTTTAAGCTCACAAATAAAGTTGTAGCCAATAATCCACCTTTTTGTATAAAAGATCTTCTGTTCATTGTCGTATTTAAAAATTTTGCAAAAAACAAGGCTAAGGGCAATTACTCCTTAGCCTTGTTACAAATTCATTTTATTCTTATTTTATCTGTGTTGCCGGCACACCTAATGGATTATCAGTAGTTGGGGCTGGAAAAACACCTTCTATTTCGGCAAGAGTTGATGTTAGCGTTAACAAAATATTCGTTTGTGTTCTGGCTTTAACCCATTTACCTAAAGTTACACTGTACACACCGCCAAACTTATAATAATAACCTGCATCTGAAGGTGTTGTATACGTAAAGTTGATGGTATTTGTTCCTTGACGGTAGAAAGGCTGAGCTGCCAGGGTTATCGGATTTACAATATCGTAAATATCGTTGTTCGCAATGCGATAGCCTATTGCCGGAGGACCCGCAGAATAAAGTAAACCGCCTGACCCTACAAATAAAGCATCAATTGGCGTACTTGCTTCGGTTACCGTTGTTCCTTCGAATACTGCTACACCGTAAGCATTCCCACTGTTCGCCAGCAAATTGGTGGTTTTGGTTCCAAATCCATCGCCTGCAATAGTTGAATAATCAAATGATCTAATCCAGTTTGAAGAAGCTATACTGGTAGAATTAACACCAGCAACTGCCGAATTAATTAATTTCTTGGCTCCACCAACATAAAAATAGGTTCCCTTTGCTGCTTTACCTGAAGTTAAGTTAAACTTATAGGTTCTTAAATCGCCCAAAGCCCATCCATTTGTTGGATTAATTGCGGGTGTAGATGCACCTGCATTGTTTGTAGTTACCACAGAAAACGGTGTTACCGAAAAGTCGATATCGCGGGTAGCCAAAAATTGGATATACTCGTTATTCGCATCTGTACCTTTTGGATCGGCAATCCAGCCACTTATTATCATTGCCGGAATACTAACAGTACTACTTAAAACCACTACATCAGATGCGGTACGCAATCTATGTTGAGGAATTAACTTCCCGTCAGCACCTGCTTTATTAAAGATAATACCGTAAAAATTAGCTAAAAATGGCAAGGTTTTACTTGCAAAAGCTGCTGTCGGCTCAGTATGAAGTGTGATGTTATCAAAACCATCGTTTACCAATCTATCGCCCGAAAAAGTATCCGTTGGTGCTGGCACAGGATCAAAACCTCCTTTTACAATGGCAACCAAAGTACTTTCATATGCTTCTGGATTGGCCAAAATATAACTACTCGGTACGCGGTTAGGTGCAATGGTTACTCCACTGGCTAATTTAGTAATATTGGCAGGTACTACATTCTTAACTTGTAGCACACCGCTTTCGCGTGTTAAAATACAGCCGTTAATATCTACTGCAATCGAATCGCCCGGTACATATTTTGCTGCATCAGCACCTATATTAACTGTAATACCGCGTAATTTCGATAATCTCTTTTTATCTTGAAGCACCAAATAACCAGCAGGCATGTTTCCTCCGGAATGATCAGAGACTACCACTCCACTAATTTTGGTCGAACCAAACATATTATCGGCCGATAAGGTAAGATCACTTCCTTTGTATAAACTTCGCAAATCTAACATTGGAATGTAGGGACCTACCGTTCCTGCCGGATATTTAGTTTTTTTGCAAGCAGCAAATGCAAGCACTGCAAACAAAATAAAACTATAGCTTAAAATTCTTTTCATGTTATTTAAATTAAAATAGTTAGAAACACACATTAAGGTTTTTGCCACCAAACTTGTGTATAAATCTCATCCGCTCCCTGAACCTCTACTGCTTTTTTATAGTTTGTAGGATTAGCTGATTGAACGTAAACCGGATAGGTTAAACGGGCTGGCATAATACCTCCATTTTTTAAACCAGCTCCTTTTGGTAAAACCGGATGACCCGTACGACGGAATTCAACCCATTGTTGCAAATCTTCCAAAAACAACGTGTAGTATTTTTGCAAATGGATTTGCTCCATATGATCATCAACCGAACCTGCTGGCGACCAAACGATATCTGCATCAGTTAAATAGGTTAAAAATGCAGCATCAGTAATGGTTGCTGGCGTAGTTGGTGTGGTAGTAGCCGTTAGGTTAGGCCAAATTGGCAACCATGTAGTAATTGTACTTAAAATACCTGTTTTATAATAATTATCAGCTGTTCCAGTGGTAATGAAGCCTTTTAATGCAGCTTCTGACAGAATAAAGTTTAACTCTCCATAGGTCATAATCATACCATCTAAAGGCTCTACCTGAAGATTTGTAACCAATGCACTGCTTACAGTAGATGCACTTGAATAAAAATAGGCTTGCTTTGCTATACCTGCTCCTGGAAGGTAACCGCCAGGTACACCAACAAAACCATTCGAACCTTGTGCTATTCCCCATCTGTTTACTCCGCCTTTACCATATTTGGTAATATCTAAACACGGATGTTGCCAGTCTCTTAAGTGATCGATAAAGAATGAACCAATTGAAGGTGCGGTAAAATCCTGCGTACGTACGTTGGTTACATATGGATTGGTATAAGGGCCTGTTCCCACCCATCTTAAAATTGCCGAATCGTCGTTACTCGTCATTTTAGGATATGTAGAGGCTTTGGTATCAACCATCTCTTTAATCTTTGCAATCATATCCGAAGACACTTCTGCCTTACCCGACAAACGCAACAACATTCTCAAATACAAAGAATTACCAAATTTTCTCCATTTAGAAACGTTTCCTGAATAAACAGGATCACTCGATGCTAAAACAGCCGGACCTGTTGCCAATAAAGTATTAGCTTCTTCCAGTTTTTTAAACAAATCGAGATAAATATCCTTTTGAGTATCAAATTTCGGTTCCGTAATACCGTTTTTTGCCTGATTAGATTCAGAGTAAGGTGCATCACCATAGGCATCGGTTATCATTGAATAAATCCATGCCTGGCAGATTAAAGCAATACCTTGATACGATTTATTTGCGGTTAAAGGTTCGCCTGCTTTTGTATAAATATCTTTAAAATTAGTTAATTGAACATACCAGTTATTCCATAAATAATCTGCGTAGGTTCTTCTGTATTCGTACCGGAATACTTGCGCATCTGCATCGCTTAGCGATACGGTAACCTGCATTAATTCGTTATTAAAGTTACGGTTACGAACCATATTTGCCGTTACTGTGTTGACTAAAGCGGGTGCCAGCAATTGTGCCGGTGTACTTGTTGGCGAATTGTTTGGATCTGTATTGATTTCGGTGAAATCTTTTTTACAAGCGGGTAATACCATCATACTAATGGCTACCATACCGATAAATGTATATAATCTCTTTTTCATATTATTAGAATTAAAAACCAACCGTTAATGTTACCCCAAATGTTCTGGTTGATGGAAATTGTGCTGTTTCAAAACCTTGTACAATATCAGTTCCTGAAAGCGTACCAAACTCCGGATCGAAAATTGGCCATGGCGACCAGATAAATAAATCACGACCGTATACACCAACTGAAGCTCTTTGTAAACCTAATTTTCTGGTTAATTTAGGTGTTAAAGTATAATCTAAACGGGCCTCTCTGAATTTTAAGAAATCGGTACTAAACGTACTTCCTTCAGCGTTATCTGCTCCCATTTGCGCCCTGTAATAGGCATCAACATCATAGGCAACTACATCATTCGGGCGATATGTTCCGTTAGTATTTTGAACAACACCAGTACCAATTATACCATTGTATCTTCCCGGAAGTGTATTGGTTGTTTTTCCTTGCTCCACTAATTTGTAGTTGGTTAAAGAGTGTGCTACTGCACCAACCTGTGCATCGAACAATACGTTTAAGCGAAATTGTTTGTACCTAAACTCTGATCCAAAACTTGTTTTAAATTTTGGTGATGTATTTCCTAAATAAACAACATCGTCGGTAATTTTTGCAGTTCCGGTAGTTGCATCGTACACAATTTGTCCATCAGGAGAACGTACAAATCCACGACCATATAAATCGCCCATGCTACCGCCAACCTTCGCTACAACCTGTCCACCGGCAACAGGTCCGGTTCTTAATACTACTGAGCTATCGCCATTTATATCGACAATCTTATTTCTATTGGCAGCATAGGTAAAATTCGCGTTCCAGCTAAAATCTTTTCCTTTTATTATCGTTCCGTTAACCGCAAGCTCAATACCTCTGTTATCTACACGACCCGCATTGATAACCATTTGATTATAACCTGTTGAACGATCCAGAATACGGTATAAAATTTGATTTTTTGAATTACCAGCATACATAGCAAAATCAAAATTCAATCGATTCTTAAACAAACGTATATCGGCACCCACCTCGTAAGTACTGGTGGTTAATGGTAACAAATCCGGATTAGGTAATATGGTTGGGTTTTGCAATGCACCACCCGTATACAAACCACCAGCAGCTGACGGATAAGTATAAGAAGTGATGTAAGGTGTATTTGTGGTACCACCTACTTGCGAATACGAAGCCCTTAGCTTGGCATAATTAATAACTTTGGGTAACTTAACTACTTCAGATAAAATAAAACTTAAACTTGCTGATGGATAAAAGAATCCAACATTGTCTGTTCTTGAAGGTGTTGCCAAAATACTAGACCAATCCTTTCTACCCGTTAAATCTAAATACAGGTAATTTTTATAGGTTAATGAAAGCAAACCATAAAAACTATTGGTAGCATATTTATTCCGAAGCGGTAAGGTTACCAATGGGCCTGCTGCATTCGAAAAAGAATACAAGCCTGGATAGATTAACGAATCGGCTCTGATTTCATCTCTAATGTATTTATTCTTAAGCATGCTACCACCTGCTGTCGCGGTTAATTCGAAATCCTTTGTTACTTTTTTGTTATATCTTAATAAGAAATCGGTACTGGCTTCCTGCGAATAAATATTTTGCGTACGGTATGATCCTTTTGGTAATTTAGTACCTGCATCATACGGACGATCTTGTTCACGTTGCTCGTAACTAAAATCGAGCGATGTTCTCACTTGTAAGCTTAATTCCTTAGTAAAACTATAGGCAGCCTGCACATTTCCAGTCATTCCGTTTCGTATCGATTTATTTATAAATTCGTACGAAATAGCATATGGGTTTTCAGGAAATGAACTAAATGGATATTGAATTGCTCTACCTTCCTGACCAGTTTTCCAATAATCTCTTAATCCATTTGGATCAGCATTTGGTTGCCAGAAAATGTACCAGTACATTAACGATTGGTTGCCATAACCTGCACCGGGTAAGTTATCGCTAAACTTGTTGGTATAGTTAATTTTAGATGAAATAGTTAACTTATCGTTTACTTTCGAATTAACCGATAAAGCTACCGAATTACGTCCGTAACCTGTATTTGGTGTAATCCATTTATTATCTACATTGGTAAATGAGAAACGGGCCGTAGTTTTATCGGTACCACCATCCACACTTATCGAATTGGTATATGTTTGGCCGGTTTTAAAAAAATCGTTTACTCCGTTTACATACGGAACCCATGGAGTTCTTTCGGTACCCACTTTTTGGGTAGCCGGATCGTATTGGTAAAACATTTGACCATTAAACCTTGGTCCATATGCCGAACTCGTACCACTCGTACTTGCTCCGTCTGCACCAGCACCATACGAATAATAATCGGCACCCGCTAAACCCTGTCCGTATTCATATTGTAAATCTGGAGAGCGGTTCATGCTCTCGAAAGAAGCATTCGAATTAACAGTAATTCCCAATCCTTTACGTTTTGGATTACCAGATTTTGTGGTAATCAAAATAGCACCATTTCTACCACGTTCGCCATAAAGTGCAGCTGCACCCGGCCCTTTTAAAATTGAAACCGATTCTATATCCTCCGGATTAATATCATTTAAACCACTACCGTAATCGGCAGGCATATTATCGCTGCTTGTTCCGTACACAGATTCGCCAGCAATTGCCGTAGAACGACCACTACCACCGCTAATTGCAACTCCATCAACTACGATTAACGCTTCACTACTTCCACTTAAATCGCTCTCGCCACGTAAAACTACCTTAATTGATCCTGTAGGACCTCCATTTGAGCGTATTAAATTTAGACCGGCTACTTTTCCCGAGAGGGCATCCAACCAGTTACCCGAAATGGCATTCGTTAACGCTTCGCCTTTAACGGTTGTATTGGCGTACCCCAATGCTCTTTCTTCACGTTTAATCCCTAAAGCAGTAACCACAACCTCATTAAGCGAATTATCTGCCGATTTAAGCGTAAAATTTATTTTTGTAGTTAATCCATTGCTTACTTTTATCAATTGTTTCCGCGCAATTTCATACGAAATAAACCGGGCTTCAACAGTATAAATTCCTGGCGTTACATTGAGGTTAAACTCGCCATTATTATTGGTTTGCACCGACAAATTTAGCTCTACAACCCTTATGGTTACTGCGGGTATAGCCACATTGGCTTCGTCTACAACAATCCCAGCAAGCTTGCCTGTGCTCATGTTCTTTGCCGTAATTACAATATTATTACCGCTTATTTTATAGCTAAAAGGCAATCCCTTTAAAAGCAGGTCCATCACTTCGCCTACCGAACGCTGCCCGCGCGAAACATAAACCTTTTTCTGATCGTTTAACTGGGTATTGTTGTAAGCAATAGTATTTCCGCTAAGCTTCTCTACACTTTCAAAAGCTTTTTTCAGTGTAATTCCATCTGCTTCGAATAAAATTTTCTTATCCGATTGAGCATATGCATTATTCATAATCGAGAACATACTAACGGCAATGAATACCATCATTATGATCAGTTTTGAGTGATACTGATGGATGTTTTTCATCCACCCGGTATTAATTTTCATATCTTTACTAAGTTTTACTTTTTCAAATGAGTTTAAACAGTTTTCCGGGTCCGGAATGTGTCCAGCATTTCGGACCATTTTCATTTTTGTAACCTTTATATCATATCTACTTTCATAATTTATTGTTCATAAATAATTACCTTGTTTTCATAGATTTTATATTTTGAACCAGATAGTTTGGCAATAACTTCCATAACCTGGTTTACGGCACTCTTGTTAAATTTTGCGGTAAGTTTCATTGCTTTTAAGCTTTTGCTTTTAATTTCCACTTCCACATCATACTCGCGCGCTATGACATCGGCAATCTCGCTAAGCGGTTTATCATAAAAAAACAGCTTATACTCCCGCCAGCTGTCAAAATCAACTGCATTTACCACCTCTCTTGTGGCCACCCCACTTTCTTTTATAATGTTTAGCTGTTCGTTAGGTAAAAGAAATTTAACAGGATCTGCTTTGCCTTTATTTTTAACAATTACGCCTACCTTACCGGTTTGTACAGTAATGCTGATGGTTTTGGCAGATGTATAGGCGTTAATGTTAAATGAGGTACCTAAAACGGTCGTACTAACCTTTCCGGTATAAACCACAAATGGCTGTTTATCCCGATGCTGCACATCAAAAAAAGCTTCACCTTCCAGGTAAACTATTCTTTTACCTGTATTAAAGTTTTGGGCATAACGGATTTTACTATCCCCATTCAGGTAAATATTCGATCCATCGGGCATGGTTACTAGTCTTTTCTGGCCTTTTGGATTATAAATTTGATGGTAGGCAATACTAACAACAGGTTTTGAACGGTTTACATTAAAATAGATGACTGGCAACATTAAAATAACAATTGCAGCGGCAATGCTGATGTACCTGCGGTAGTTTAGCTTGCTAATCACTGCGGCCTGAACAGACGTATTTTTTGCCGTGTGCTGCTGAATGGCTGCCCAGCTTTTATGTTGATTTGCCGGCTTGTTCAAAAATTGATCTGCTGTTTCGAAAGCCTGAAGGGTTTCCCTAAAAAGTTGTTGGTTTTGCTGATTGCTGTCAACCCAGATCAATAAATCGGTAAGATCTTCGCTTCGGATAGTTTTCTTGCTGTAATCTTCAATTAATTTATAATAATGTTCGTCCATTTAATTATGCTGTTCTATGGGTAAGACAGCAGAAACGGAAAGAATACGTAGTTAAAAAAGTTAAGTTTAGATTAATAAAATGTTAACACCATTAAAAAGGTAACATCGAATTAAAATAACGGATTAAATGGCCGATCTGTCAGCCGCGAGATGCCTGAAGCTTTTTACAGCCTGATACAATAGTGTTTCTACGGTTCTTACAGATATTCCCAATATTTCCGAAATCATATTTTTTTCGAGCAAGTCTATCCGGCTCATTAAAAGTACCTCGCGCTGGCGCCCAGGCAATAAATTAATTAAATTTATAATCTCAGAATATGATTCGCGACTAGCAAGCAGATCGTGTGGATTTAAGTAAGTATCGGGATAATTTAAGCTATCTTCATGATCGTTTAAACTGAGGGTATTTAATTTCACCCGTTGTATTTCGTTAAATGAAAGATTCTTGGCCGAAGCAAAAAGATATTTCCTGATCGATTTGATCTGTAGCTCATTCCGTTTGTCCCACAGTTTCATAAACAAATCTGCTATAAGTTCTTCAGCTTTGTTATAATCCCTGATGTAAATAGATGTAAACTTACATAAGGCGGGGTAATACCTGTTGAATAGGGTTTCAAGAGCAAGACTATCCTCATTGATTAACAAAGACACTAAATCTTCGTCACTTTTGCCAAAATACATATCCTTCATCTGGTAGCAAAATTAGACTGCTAACGTTAGGGAATTATTAAGAAGACTTTGCGTTTAGGTTACCTATGTATTAATTTGGTTGGATTCATATTTAAAAACATATTTCTTATACAGCTTGTTCAACGAAAAAACACGTTCCAAAATAATTAATCCCACAACTGGAAATATGAGTAACTCCAGAATATTAAACTGGTAAAAAAAGAAAGCAAAAAGCACAATCAGCCTAAAACATTCCAGGTAATAAATCCACCTGCGCTGTTCTAACAATGCGCCGATGTTAACGAGAGTAATGAGGATAAAACTTAAAATAGCCGCTTTATTAACCCCAGTTAGAAATTGGTAATACATGGTGGCAAAGGTTAACAAACCTACCACCAGCAAAAGCTGTAAATTTAAATAGATTTTGAATGTAGGTTTACTGGCAGGTGCTATCTTATCCTGGAAATAACGCTTTTCCAAAACCGGCCTGATATTCTGATCCATTAAGGCCGGGCTTCCAAAAACAGCATTCCACTTGGCCTTAAAACCACTTGCTCGCCTGTAAGCCTCTCCTATCTCGAGGTAATAATGAAAATGTTGCCACAAAAAGCTATAACTTTTAATGGGATGCGTTAACCCATACTTAGGAGCTTCCTCTTCAGCTTGGAAAGTCCCGAAAAGCTTATCCCAAAAAACAAAAACATCGCCATAATTTTTATCCAGGTATTTTTCATCCGATGCATGATGCACGCCATGCAATGAAGGCGTAATCAGTACGTTTTCCAGCCAGCCAATTTTGCCAATTAGTTGTGTATGCGTAAAAAAAGAATAAGCCCCATGTGCCAATAATATGGCAATAATCATATTGGGATGAAAACCGATTAACGGCAGTATACACCAAAAAACATTGCGAAAAACGGCCTGAATAGTCGTAATCCGTGCGGCTGCAGAAAGATTAAATTCTTCGCTTTGGTGGTGTACTATATGTGCCGCCCATAAAAAGTTAATTTCGTGCCCTAACCTGTGGTACCAGTACCAAACCAAATCGGTTGATAGCAGTAATAAAATCCACACGTACCAGGCTGTAGAAATATTAAACAAGGCATAATTTGCATATACCCATTGGTATACCTGATAAAAACTGGCTGCTATAAACAAATTCAATAAACGCTCGGCAATACCTACACTAAAATTTGCCACTGTACTTTCGTATTTAAAAACCTTAGCCCTCTTTTGGTGCTGAGCTATTTTAAATTCAATAAAAACGAAAATAAAAAACGCAGGAATAGCAAATGCAAGGTAGTTTACCGTCATAACAGTTTTAATATTTTTAAGTTTAACGCTGCAAACATAAATATATTCTACTAAATACATAGATTTTATAGATTTATTTTATTACATATTGATTACTACTATATCTATTTATAGTTTGCCGTTTTAAAATATTTGCAGAACTTCGATCCCATAAATACATACTATGGCTACACAGAAAAAAGTTGACAATAACAATATATTATCTATCGATATTGGCGGCACAAGTATTAAATCGGTGCTGTTGGATGAAAGCGGCAACATGCTTAACGAATATGTAAAAAGTAAAACACCGCCAGAGGCTACACCTAAGGATATTGTTAGCGGAATAGCAGAACTGGTAAAACCTTTCCCTCAAACCTACAACCGGATTTCGATTGGTTTTCCAGGTTATGTTAAAAATGGCGTGGTTAAAACGGCCCCTAACCTGGCTAAAAACAAGTGGGAAGATATAGATCTGGCACAGCGCGTAGCCAATGTATTGGGGCACCCCGTGCGTTTGGTTAACGATGCCGACCAGCAAGGTTTGGGCGTGGTAGCTGGCAAAGGCTTTGAAATTGTTTTTACCGTAGGTACAGGCTTTGGTACAGCTTTATTATTTGATGGCGAACTGTTGCCTCACTTAGAACTGGCCCACTTTCCCATTAGTAAAGAAGAAGATTACGACGATTATATTGGCAATAAAGCCTTTGAAAAAATTGGTGCTGAGCGCTGGAACAAAAGGCTAAAAAAGGTAATCGAAACCTATAAAACAGTATTTAATTACGATACGCTCTACATAGGTGGTGGTAATTCGAAGCAGATTGATTTTAAACTCGAAAGTAATATTAAGATTGTAACCAACCGCGATGGCATTAAAGGTGGTGCAAAACTCTGGAAACTGGCCGATAAGTACAATATTTTCACGGTATCTCCAAAAAAATAGCACTACTTTATAAATTCACTGTTTATTACAATCTTTTAACAACAAAATCTGCAATATTAATTTGTAAACCCTATTTTTGGGTGCATTCAAAAAAATAAAAAATGGCAAATAACGATTCGAAAAAATATAAATTGGGAATGATTGGTTTAGGCACTATGGGCCGTAACCTTTTGTTAAACATGGCTGATAAAGGTTTCTCGGTAACCGGTTATGATAAAGACACCAAAATGATTGCTAAGCTTGAAGAAGAAGGCAAAGCACATCAGCTGGAAGGATTTAACAACATTGAAAGCTTTATTTCGAGCTTACAAACACCGCGTACCCTGATTTTATTGGTACCTGCAGGCCCGATTGTAGATAGCGTTATTGCCGAATTGAAACCACTTTTAAGTAAAGGCGATATTATTATCGATAGCGGAAACTCACATTTTACCGATACTAACCGCCGTGTAGATGAACTTGAAAAAGATGGTTTACATTTCTTTGGTATGGGTATTTCTGGTGGTGAAGAAGGTGCGCGTTTCGGTCCGAGTATGATGCCAGGCGGTGATAAACAGGCCTACAACGTAGTAAAAGATGTTTTTGATGCCGTAGCAGCTAAAGTTGGTACCGATCCTTGCGTAACTTACATTGGCCCGGGTGCTTCTGGTCACTTTGTAAAAATGGTACACAATGGTATCGAGTATGCCATTATGGAACTGATTGCCGAAGTATATGGTATTCTTAAAAATGGCCTGGGTTATTCGAACGAGGAGATTTATAAGGTATTCAAAAAATGGAATGAAGGTAAATTGCAGTCCTTCTTGCTAGAAATTACTGCGGAAATTTTCTTGGTTAAAGATACTGAAACCCAAAACGATCTTTTAGATCAGATTAAAGACGAGGCTCGTTCAAAGGGAACCGGAAAATGGACTTCAGAAGTTTCTATGGAACTTCAGTTACCTGTACCAACCATTAACGAAGCTGTTTCTAACCGAGATTTATCTAAGTTTAAAAAATTAAGGGTATCGCTTGAAGAAGCATTTGGTAAAAAAGACACTAAAATCGATGTTACCGTTGAAGAATTAGAAGATGCTTTCTATTTCTCTATGATCAGCGCTTATGCACAAGGTATGCACTTATTGGTGCAGGCATCAAAAGAATACCAGTACGATTTACAATTGCAGGAAATAGCAAAAATCTGGCGTGGTGGCTGTATCATCAGAGCTACTTTCTTAGCCGATATCTATAAAGCTTACGATAACAACAATGCTTTAGAACACCTTTTTGGTGATGCCGGAATCCAGCAGATCATTAAAGGTACTTTAGCGGGAACACGCAAAACAATAGCTGCCTGTATTAACTCTGGCTTAGGCATCCCTGCATTTGCTTCTACGCTAACCTATTTCGATACCATTACCACTGGCCGTATGCCTTCTAATTTAATACAAGCTCAAAGAGATTTCTTTGGGGCACACACTTTTGAACGTATTGATAAAGATGGTGTTTTCCATGCCGATTGGAATAAATTATCATAAACTATACTAGACTCACGGAGAAAAAATAAAATGAAAACTAAAACCGCATTAAACCCGACCATATTCGTAATATTTGGCGGAACAGGTGATTTAAACAAAAGAAAATTAGCGCCTGCCCTATACAATTTATTTATGGAGGGTTACATGCCAAATAAGTTTGCCATTATTGGTACCGGTAGAACCGAATTTACTGATGATAGCTACAAAGCTGCCCTGGAAGATGCTGTTAACCAATTTTCGCGTAGCGGAAAAGTTAAAAAAGACAGATGGGATGATTTTGGAAACACCATTCACTATTGCCCAACTGATTTTGCGCAGCCTAAAACATTCGAAAACCTTAAAGCAGCAGTAGAAAAATACCAGAAAGAATATGGTGTTGGCACACAGGTAATTTTCTACCTTGCCGTTGCACCTAACTTCTTCCCTATTATTGCCGAGTGTTTACAGAAATATAAACTTACGCAAGATGAAGATAACAGCAGAATCGTAATCGAAAAACCTTTCGGTCATGATTTAGAATCTGCAAAAGAGCTGAATACTTTATTGAGCACCATTTTTACCGAAAAACAGATCTACCGTATCGATCATTATTTAGGTAAGGAAACTGTTCAGAACATGATGGCTTTCCGTTTCGCTAATGCGTTATTCGAACCACTTTGGAACAGATCTTATATCGACCACGTACAGATTTCAGTAACCGAACAGTTGGGTGTTGGAGATCGTGGTGGTTACTATGAAGGTTCGGGTGCTTTAAGAGACATGATCCAGAATCACTTGTTACAGCTACTCTGCCTGATTGGAATGGAAGCCCCGATTAATTTTGACGCCGATGAGATCAGAAACCGTAAGGTAGAAGTTTTAAAAGCCATGCGTCCATTCTCTGCCGAAGATATCCGTTTCCATACCGTTCGTGGTCAATACAGCAAAGGCTGGGTTGAAGGCAAGGAGGTTCCGGGTTACCGTCAGGAGAAAGGTGTTGATGATCATTCAAATACAGAAACATTTGCGGCGGTTAAGTTCCATATCGATAACTGGAGATGGCAGGGCATTCCGTTCTACTTAAGAACAGGAAAACGCTTAAACCAAACTTCATCGTTAATTACTATCCAGTTCAGAGATGTACCACACCAGATTTTCTCTTCAGGTGTAACTGAAAACTGGCAACAAAACCGTTTGGTAATCAGTATTCAGCCAGAAATGAGTATCCGTATGCAAGTACAGGCTAAACGTCCTGGATTAGATATGGTATTAAACCCGGTTGATATGGTTTTCGATTACAAAGGAACTTACGAAGGTGATACCCCCGAAGCTTACGAAACTTTGTTACTGGATGCAATGATGGGCGATCAAACCCTGTTTATGCGCGGCGATCAAGTAGAAGCAGCTTGGGAATTGGTGATGCCGATCTTAAACACCTGGGAAAGCAAAAAATCAATCAATTTCCCTAACTACCCTGCCGATAGCTGGGGACCTGAAGAAGCTGAAGCACTGATTGCAAGAGATGGTTTCCATTGGTTTAACCTGCCACTGAAGAATAAGGATTAAACAAAAAACCCGTCATTGCGAGGTACGAAGCAATCCTACTACGTTTGTTGTTCAAAACCAGACGCTTTAAGATTGCTTCGTACCTCGCAATGACGATTAACTTATAAAAATGAATCTACTTATATACAAAACCCTCGAAGAGTTAAACCAGGATTTAGCTGACTACGTAATCAAAATCGCTGAAATGTCGATTGAAGAAAACGATCGCTTCAATTTTGTTTTAACCGGAGGAAGTTCTCCAAAAGCCTTATATCACCTTTTGGCTACAGAGTGCCAACACAGAATTGACTGGGAAAAAGTTTATTTCTTTTTCGGCGATGAGCGTAATGTACCCGCCAACGATGATAACTACAATGGATTAATGGCTAAAAAAGCAATTTTAGATCCATTGGGCATTAAAGAAGATCATATTTTTTATGTAGATACCACTTTAGCACCTGAAAAAGCGGCTATAGAATATAAAAAAGCAATTGATAAGCATTTTAATGGCGAAGATATTGCGTTCGATCTTATTCTTTTAGGTATGGGCGATGATGCACACACGGCATCTATCTTCCCACATACTACTTTGGTTAAAGATGAGGAGGTAAACGTAGCTTCGGTATTTGTTGAGAAATTAGATACCTATCGCATCAGCTTTACTGCACCATTAATTAACAAGGCAGATAATGTGGCCTTTTTAGTTTTCGGCGAGAATAAGGCTGAGGCTTTAAAGCACGTGATTGGCGATGAGCAGAAAGATGTAAATACCTACCCTTCTCAACTGATCAATCCAATTGACGGAAAATTAACCTGGTTTACCGACGAGGCAGCTACAAAATTATTAGAAGATTAAAATACCATGTCTGACGAGCAACAATTATCAGACTTTTTAAACGGAAAAACGGAATATACCTTAGGGTTATTCCGTTTTTTTATTGCACAACTTACCGGGTTGGGCACAGTTAACTTACGTCCTACTAAATCGATGGTTGCCATTGAAGGCAAAAAAAGCTTTGCCTACATTACCCAACTGGGTAAAAATTTCATCCATGTCGTTATTCCTTTCGATAAAGCTTATGAAGACAACCTTTGCTTTACCAAAATTGTACAGGTACCTGGAACCAATCAGTTTAACCATCATTTAAGGATCTTTTTTGAAGAAGATGTAAATGATGAAGTGAAAGGATTTCTGAAAATGGCTATGGAAAACGACTAGCTGGCCTTGGCTCGTGCAGACACGAACCAAGAACTAGCAACCAACTTAATCCAGTTTTTCTTCTATCAACAGCTTAATGATACCATCAGCTAATCCTACCTTCGGCACATAAATTTGCTTAATGCCCGTCCATTTCATTAAGGTCAGGTAAATCTCGCAGGCTGGAATAATTACATCGGCACGATCAGGATTTAAGCCCAAAGTGTTGATCCGTTCCTTTAAGGAGTAACTGGTTAACTTATTGTACATCGCATTGAGCTTTTGCAGTGACAAAGGCGCGTTTTCCTTCTCGTCCGACATGCGGAAAAGCTTGTTAATGTTTCCACCCGTTCCAATACCAGCCAAATGTTTGTAAGCTTTGGTATGCTCTTTTACCCAGTCTTTCATTTCATCCCAGGTTTCTTCCTTATCCTGATTATCAAGCATCCTGATGGTACCGATATTGAACGATCTCGAAGCCTCGGGCACCCCCTTTACAAAGACAGATAATTCGGTACTACCACCACCTACATCAATGTACAGGTAGGTTTTATTCTCATCCAGTTCCTCTTCAATATGGTTGGCGTAAATAATATTGGCTTCACGTTGTCCTTCGATAATTTCCAGCGTCACATCGGTTTGTTGCTTAATCAGCTTTACAATATCCTGTCCGTTGTTGGCTTCACGCATAGCTGAAGTTGCACAGGCCAGGTATTCGGAAACGTGATAAACATCCATCAGGTTTTTAAAAGCCGTCATGGTTTTTACCAGATCTGCCGATTTTTTCTCAGAAATATGCTGATCCAAAAAAGCATCATCGCCAAGCCTTAATGGCACACGGATGAGTGTATTTTTCTTGTATTTGTATTTTCCGTCCTGTTTGCTGATATCGGCAATGAGTAACCTCACGGCGTTCGAACCGATATCTATAGCTGCGTATCTTAACATTATGATTGATGCTTGGTTTTTAAATAGTTGTAGATGTCTACCTGCGCTCTTATTTTTTTACTTAATCTGTTTTTATGGTATTTATTGTTGTTTAGGGCATTAATTTGCCTCGATTTGGTATTATCCTGCAATTGCAGATCAATAATATCCTGTATCTCCTGTTTAACATCCTGGTCCAGTACCGGAAAACCTACCTCTACGCGGTGTTCAAAATTCCGGCTCATCAAATCGGCTGATGATAAATACATATCGTTTTTGCCGTTATTACCGAAAATGTAAACACGTGCATGCTCTAAAAACTTATCGATAATGCTGATGGCCGTAATATTTTCGCTAAAGCCCTTAACACCCGGAATTAAGCAACAAATACCACGCACAATCAGTTGAATTTTAACACCTGCATTGCTGGCATCGTAAAGCTTAGCTATAATACCTTCATCAGCCAAACTATTCACTTTAAGCAAGATATAAGCAATTTTGCCGGCTTTGGCATTTCTAATTTCGCGGTTAATGAAATTAACCAATTTCGACCGGCTTTCTAATGGCGAAACAATTAAATGCTTAAAGCCACCAGTAACCGTTCTTTTGTTCAGGGCATCGAAAAGTTTCACCAAATCGTTGGTAATTTCCTTTCTGGCCGTAAAAATACTATGGTCGCAATATAAACCTGCTGTTTTCTCGTTAAAGTTACCGGTAGCCAGATTGGCGTAATATACTGGCTTATCTTTCTCTATCCGTTTAATCAGACAGATTTTTGAGTGCACTTTATAATCGGTAAGGCCATAATTTACCTTTACGCCTTCTTCCATTAAACGGGTTGTCCAGAAAATGTTGGCCTGCTCATCAAAACGGGCTTTAAGTTCTAGTACAACCGAAACAGTTTTACCGTTTTTAGCAGCGTTGATTAAAGCATTGATTACTTTCGAATTTTCGGCCAAACGATAAAGTGTAATCTGTATTTCGGTTACTTTAGGATCGATAGCCGCTTCGCGAAGAAACAAAATGATATAATCGTACGATTGGTATGGCAGGTTAACCAGATAATCCCTTTGTGCAACCTTGGCAAAAACACTTTGCGTACGATGCAAATCGCGCACTTTTAGCGGAACATTAGGCGTATACTCCAATTCCTTTTTACCCACATTTGGGAAAGCAATAAAATCTCCAAATTTGTGGTAGCGGTTACCCGGAATTAAACTCTCGGCCTCCAATTTTAGTTTGTTAACCAAAACAGTAAGCATATTTAAAGGCATGGCCGAATCGTATAACAAACGCATCGGTTTACCTTTTTTACGCTTTTCAAGGCTGTTTTTAAGGTCTTCGATAAACTTATCACTCACATTGTTATCAATATCCAGCTCCGCATCTCGGGTTAACTGAATAGAGTAAGCTTCTAAATTATCGTAAGTAAAAATATAGAAGATATCGTCCAGGCAATAGCGGATAATATCTTCGGCCATGATGATAAATTTTAAATCGTTTGTTTCGGGGAGAACGAGAAAGCGCGGTAAACTGGGCGGAATTTCGATCAGGGCATATTTTTCCCTTAACTTGGTATCCTTTTTCGATAATTTAACGAAGAAATACAAAAACCTATCCTTTAATTCGGGAAAAGGTTTATCCATATCCAGCATAATGGGTACCAGATTCGATAAGATTTTATCTCTGAAATGGTTTTTAACAAACTCGCCCCGACTCACATTGAGCTGAGTATCGTTTAAAATAAAAATCCGGTTCTGAGCCAGCTCATTAATTAGGGTTGCCTGAAAAAGCTGATCAAATTTGCGTTCCTGTTTTACGACTATGTTTTTAATCTCATTCAGGATTTTTTTAGGGTTAAATCCTAAGAGTGCTTTGGCTTTATCGTTCAGATTAGTCAACCGGGTCATGGTAGCTACACGAACGCGGTAAAACTCTTCTAAATTTGACGAAAAGATAGAAAGAAACTTAATGCGTTCAATTAGCGGCACAGTTTCATCGGCTGCTTCCTGCAGCACACGCTCATTAAAATAAAGCCAGCTAATTTCGCGGTTAAAAAACGGTATCTTCTTCTTACTCATTTAAAAAAATAAAAAATCCCTGCCAAAACAGGGATGTTCAAAACTGCATATTAATTTGTTAAATCGATGTTAATTAATTGACGCATTAACGTTAACAAATTTATTTTTTGGCTGGTGTTTTAGCTGTTTTCTTAACTGGTGTGGCGGCTTTTGTTGTTGTTTTCTTAACTGGAGCAGCCTTTTCGGTTTTCGGAGCAGTTACCGTTTTTGCAGGTACCTTACTTGCGGGCACAGCTTTTTTAACGGCTGGGGCTACTTTCGTCACAACCTCTTTAACTGCTGCAGCTGGTTTGGCCAGTACTTTTTCGACTTTTTCTTCGGTGGCAATTGCGGCAACTTTCACACTCTGTACCACGGGTTTAGCTTTAGCAACTGCTTTTTTAACCGTTTTTTCGGCAGTTTTTTCCGATTTACTTAATGGCTTTGCCGCCGTTTTTTTAACTTCTTTAGCTTTCTCTTTTGATGAATGTACCAGATCATCTATTTTTTGTCCAACCTCGGCTTTTACAATGGTAAATTTCTTGGTCAGTTTTTTTGCAACGCGCTTACTGGCTTTCCCTACTTCCACACTGATTTCCGATACATCATGACCTAAACTTTTGATTACTTCCAGAAATTTGTCGGTGATAGATTGCTCCAATTGTTTCTTAACTTCCTTTTTCGTTATCTTTTTTTGAGACTTCGGTTTAGTGGTTTTCATATTATTTTTCGTTTTTTTGTGAGGACAGAATAATTTCTACTAAATCTACTTATTTTTTTACTTTAAAGCTAAAACCATGCCTTCTTTTGATATAGTAAGTAAAGTTGATGCGCAAACGCTCGACAATGCCGTTAACAATGCAAAAAAAGAAATCCTTAACAGATACGACTTTAACGGTTCGAAAAGCACCATCGATCTGGATAAAAAAGCAAACGTAATCACCATTGTTACCGAAGATGATATGCGTTTAAAAGCCATTGAAGATTCGATCATTTCAAGGATGATGAAACAGAACCTTGATCCAAAAAGTTTAGATTTTGGCGACGAACAACACTCTTCGGGCAATATGATCCGCAAAGAAATCAGCATTAAAGAAGGATTAGACAAAGAAGCCGCCAAAAAAGTGGTTGCGAAGATCAAAGCCAGCGGCTTAAAAGTACAACCCTCTATCATGGATGATCAGGTAAGGGTTACCGCTAAAAAAATCGATGATTTACAGGCGGTGATCAGTTTATGCCGGGGCGAAGATTTCGGACAACCATTGCAGTATATTAATATGCGTAACTAATAGGGTTAACTGTCTTAGATGGTTAACTGTTTAAACTGGTTAATCGGTTAACTGTTTTGGTGGATTCCATCAGTTAACCAATTTATACAATTAACCGATTAACCATTAGATACGCTTAACCGATTAACCTAAAAAAATGGAAATCAGCGAAAACGGATTCATATTCTCTGATAAAAAGGAGCTTTTAAATATCGAAGCCATACACCATTATTTAAGTGTAGAATCGTACTGGGCAAAAAATATCCCGTTAGAAACGGTAAAACGCTCAATTGCAAATTCACTTTGTTTTGGTATCTATAAAAACCAGGAACAGGTGGGTTTTGCCCGTTGGGTAACTGATAAGGCAACATTTGCCTGGCTTTGTGATGTTTACGTAGCGGAAAATTACCGTGGACAAGGTTTATCTAAAAAACTGATGTCGTTTATGATCTTCCACTCCGATTTGCAGGGGCTGCGCCGCTACCAGCTGGCTACTTTAGATGCACATGGCTTGTACGAACAGTTTGGCTTTGCAGCAATCGAAAACCCCGAAAGGCAAATGGGTATTGTAATCCCCAATATTTACAGCGAGCCTAAATAAATTAACTTATTTTAAAAACATACAATCCAGATGAAAAACCTTCTGGATTTTTTTATTTGGAATGTGCCGAAAACATCATTTTTAATACATTTTCGTCTAATAGAAAAATTAAAATTAACTTTCGGCGTTTAATTCAAAAATATAGAATGAATAAAAGTAGAATTTTCAGCGCGCTTTTAAGTGCAGCGCTCGTAAGTGCGGTACCAGCTTTGGTGCAGGCACAAAAAGCAAACTGGCAAAATCTTGATCTTAAAAGTGATAGTACATTCGGTATCAGTACCGAAAAAGCATATAAAGAGCTTTTAAAAGGCAAAAAATCGGTTAAGGTAATTGTTGCCGTTAACGATGGTGGTGTGGAAGCTACACATGAAGACTTAAAACGCATCATGTGGGTAAACAAAAAAGAAATTGCCGGCAATGGTAAAGACGATGATAAAAACGGTTATGCCGATGATATTAACGGCTGGAACTTTATTGGTGGCCCAAAGGGATCGGTAAACTTTGAAACCTTAGAGTTAACCCGTTTGGTACGCCGCGATATGGCCCGTTTTGCCAATACAACTGATGCAAACGTTGCAGAAAAAGACAAAAAAGACTGGGAAACTTTTAAGGCAGAAAGAGCTGACCTCGAAAAACAACTGGGAGAAGCCAAAGCAAACTTAGCCGGTATTAGCGGATTTAAAAATGCACTTGATGCTGTGGTAAAAAAAATCGGTAAAGAAAATCCTACTGCCGAAGACTTTAAAAACTTTAAACCTAGCACACCAATTGAAGGCCGTATACAAAGTGTATTGGCAAAACAGCTTGAAGAAGGTAGTTTTAAAGATTTTTACGAAGATCAGATTAAGGAAGGTTTCGATTATTACACCCGTCAGGCAGAATATAACCTAAACCTTGATTATAACCCACGCGATATTGTTGGCGATAATCCGGATGATGTTAACGAGAAATTTTACGGAAACAATGATGTTGCTGGTCCGGATGCCATGCACGGTTCGCACGTTGCCGGTATTATTGCGGCAGATAGAACCAATAAAATTGGAATCTGGGGCGTTGCCGATAATGTTGCCATTATGGGCGTACGTTGTACACCAAACGGCGATGAGCGCGACAAAGACGTAGCAAACGGAATCCGTTATGCGGTTGATAATGGCGCTAAGGTAATTAATATGAGCTTTGGTAAAGCCTATAGCTGGAATAAAGCTATTGTTAATGATGCCATGAAATATGCTGCTTCTAAAGACGTATTGATTGTACAAGCTGCCGGCAACGAAAACAAAGATATCGATGTAGAAACCAATTACCCTAACCATAAAGACCTGGATGAAAAAACCATCGCATCGTGGATTACAGTTGGCGCTTCTGGCCCAACTGACGATGAGACATTAAAAGCCAGTTTCTCTAATTTTGGTAAAACACAGGTTGATGTTTTTGCGCCAGGTGTACACATTTACTCTACTGTACCGGGTTCTAAATACAAAAACTTAGATGGTACCAGTATGGCCTCTCCTGTTGTTGCAGGTTTAGCGGGTTTAATCCGTTCTTACTATCCGAAATTAACGGCTGCTCAGGTTAAAGAAATCATTGTTAAATCGGTCACAAAAGTAAACCACAATGTTTCTTATGCTAAAGGCGAAGAGCCAGGTGCTGAGAAAGTATCAGTTCCTTTTTCTGATCTTTGTATCAGTGGAGGTATCGTTAATGCTTACAATGCGTTGAAATTAGCAGCTACCTATTCAGGTAAAACTACTGCTAAATAAATATTTTTAAAGAAGTCAAGTTTTAAAAACTTGACTTCTTTATCGAATTACAATGTATCCATATCAATTACAAAGCGATACTTTACATCGCTGTTTAATACCCGCTCGTAGGCTTCGTTTACGTAATTGATGTTAATTACTTCCACCTCCGAAACGATATCGTGCGCTGCACAAAAATCGAGCATCTCCTGTGTTTCTTCAATACCACCAATACTCGAAGCTGTTAAAGCCCTGTTGCCATGCATTAAAGCCGAACCCGGGAATTTAATTGGCTCTGCCGGTAAACCTACGCAAATGTGTACACCATTAACCTTTAAAAGCTTAAAGTACATTTCGTAGTTATGTGGTGCTGAAACCGAATCGATAATAAAATCGAAATGCTTGGTATATTGAGCCAGTTGTTCAGCATCTTTTGTTACTACAAAATTATGGGCACCTAATTTTCTGGCATCAGCTTCTTTTGAAGGCGAAGTACTTAAAACCGTAACATCGGCACCAAATGCAACGGCAAATTTAACCGCCATATGACCTAAACCACCAAGACCTAAAATGGCAACTTTATGTCCTTTGGTAATGCCCCATCTTTTAATGGGCGAATAGGTTGTAATTCCGGCACAAAGCAAAGGTGCTACCCCAGCCAGCGGAAGTTTATCTGATACATGAACCACAAATTCTTCGGTACACACAATTTTGTTCGAGTAGCCACCGTAAGTTGGCGTAGTTTTATCGCGCTCTACGCTGTTGTAAGTCCAAACGGTTTCGCCTTTTTCGCAAAACTGCTGCTGACCGCCTTTACAGGTTGGGCATTCCTTACAACTATCAACCATACAGCCAATACCAGCTAAATCGCCTACTTTAAATTTAGATACCGCCGAACCTACTTCGGTAATACGGCCCACAATTTCGTGGCCCGGAACCATTGGGTACCTCGCAGGCCCCCACTCGCTACGCACCTGGTGAATATCGGAATGACAAATTCCGCTGAATAAAATTTCGATCAATACATCTTTTGGTCCAACGTTTCTTCTTTCGAAATTCCATGGAGCCAGTTTATCGGTTTGGCTGTGAACAGCGTATCCTTTTGCAGCTATCATATATTTTAAGTTTTATTCAAAGCTAGAAGATTAAGCTTTAGCATTCGTCATGCCTGCTTCATTTCGGGATATGCCATATTGTTGCATTTCTATTTTCAGCGACTAAAAAAACGAGCTATTTTACACTAATCCCTTATAAATTAAGCTATAGCAAAATAATTTTCAAAATATTCATTCAATTTATATTTTTATAAAATGGACAACGTAAAACCACTACCCGATTTATCTGCAGAAGAACAACGTGTTTTAGGCGCATTAATAGAAAAAAGCCGAACCACACCCGATTATTACCCAATGACGCTGAATAGCTTAACCGCTGCATGCAACCAAAAAAGCTCGAGAAACCCGGTAGTAAATTACGATGAAGAAACAATTACCTTAACCTTAAACCAGCTTAAAATTAAAGGGTTAATCTCAACAGCTACAGGTGGTTCCAGTCGTGCAACTAAATATAAACACAACCTGGCAATCGTTTACCTACTGTTACCTTCTGAGTTGGCCATTATTTGTCTTTTATTATTACGTGGTCCATTAACCCCGGGCGAAATAAATAGTAATTCGGGCAGGTTATATGAGTTTGAAAACATTGAAGAAGTTTTAACACAGCTGGAAAAACTATCAGAAGATGAACCCGGTTTTGTAAAACAGCTGCCCAAAAGAACCGGACAAAAAGAAGCACGTTTTGCACATTTATTAGGCGAACAGGCAGAAACCACTACAGAACCCGAAACAGAAAGCTCCCCGGTGGTCTCCGCTTTTGATTCAACCGAATTGGAAAACCGTATCGAAAAACTGGAAAAGGAAGTAGAAGAGCTGAAAGAACTGGTTAATTTGTTGATGGATAAATAGTTTGGTCGTCAATGGTTTATTGGTCAATAGTTCATTATTTCTACCCATAGCCCAAACGTCATTTCGAGCGGAGCTAAATCTTCATAGCCAAACCGTCATTTCGACCGTAGCGGAGAAATCTATTTAGTCTCTCGATCATTACCCAATAATTTCTCCGTGTTTTTCCGTGCCTCCGTGGCAAAAAACTCAAGGAAAAAAAAATGCCCGGCTATGAACCAGGCAATCACTTTATAATAAAAAAATAAATTAAGCCGTGTACTTTTTAAATATCGTACTGGCGGTATGCCCTCCGAAACCAAAAGTGTTGTTTAATACATAATTAATTTCTTTTTTAATTGGCTCGCCCAGAACAATATTTAAACCTTTAGGAATATTTTCATCCAGGTTTTTCGTATTAATTGTTGGCGGAATAATACCATCTCTGATGGCTAAAATGCTGATCACACTTTCAATCGCACCAGCCGCACCTAACAAGTGACCCGTCATAGATTTAGTTGCACCAATTACCACAGGCAAGCTATTAAAGACGCGATTGATAGCCTGTAGCTCACTCAAATCGCCCAAACCGGTTGAAGTAGCATGTGCATTAATGTAATCAATCTGATCAGCAGTAATTCCTGCATCTTTTAAAGCGCTGGTCATACCCAATCCGGCACCAACCCCATCAGGAGGCGTTCCGGTTAAGTGATAAGCATCTCCGGCCATACCGCCACCAACAATTTCGGCATAAATATGTGCACCACGGCTAACAGCATGCTCCAGTTCCTCTAAAATCAAGGCTCCTGCTCCTTCACCCATCACAAATCCGTCGCGATCTGTATCAAAAGGTCGTGACGCACCCTGTGGATCATCATTTCTTTTCGATAAAGCCTGGGCTGCATTAAATCCACCTACTGATGATTTGGTAATGGCAGCTTCCGAACCTCCGGCAATCATAATGGCTGCTTTACCCAAACGAATGGTATCAAAAGCATTAATAATAGCCGTGTTAGAAGAAGCACAAGCGGAAACGGTACAATAATTTGGACCGCGTAAACGGTGTCTGATCGAAATTACACCTGCTGCGATATCCACAATCATTTTAGGGATAAAAAACGGGCTAAACCTCGGCGTACCATCACCAGCATGGAATTCTTCAAGCTGCGCTTCAAACGTACCGATACCACCATTTCCGGTTGCCCAGATTACCCCTACTTCGGCCAGTTCATCATCGATCATTGTACTAAAATCGAGGCCCGAATCGGTTATCGCCTGATCGCTTGAAGCGATTGCATACTGCGTAAAAACGTCGTATTTTTTTATTTCCTTTTTATCCAGAAAGGTCTCGGCATTAAAGTCTTTTACCTCGCTTGCAAACTGGGTTTTAAACTTTGAAGCATCAAATTTTGTAATCGGACCAACACCACTTTTGCCAGCCAGTATCTGTTGCCAAAAGCTTTCAACGGTATTTCCAAGTGGGGTTATTGCGCCCAAACCTGTTACTACTACTCTTTTCATGTTAATTATTTTTAGTCAATGCCTTTAAATCAGCTTGTAATTAAAGGCAAGCGCAAATCCGGGATTTACACTTATCGCGGCAAAAGTACTATTCCTGTAGCTAAAATTGATATGATAAATGTAAAGCCTGAATCCTTTTTGTTCCTGCTTATCCCCTGCTTGTTAAACAGATTCAATCCAGGCTTTTCGGTTTGCATTCATGACATTTAAGGCATCTGCAGGCGATTGTCTGTATAATTCGTATATTTTTGCCGTATCACCAACCCTGATTTCAAAATCATCGTTTGCCAAAGCAGCAATCAGTTCATCAGCTACCATACTTGGTTTTATACCGTTATGCCCACCAATTTCTTTAGAGAATTCGGTATCAACCAATGGCGGCATCAATTCGAAAACCTTAACAGGCGATCCTTCCAAACTCAACCTTAACGAAGTAGAATAAGAATGTAAAGCTGCTTTACTGGCCGCATAGGTTGGCAAGGTAACGCCTGGTACATAAGCCACAATTGAAGAAACATTTACAATAGCTGCTGATTCTTGCTGAGTTAGTACAGGCAGTAATTTCTGATTAACCCTAATGATGGATAAATAATTGGTCAGCATTTCGTCTGCTGCATTGGCATAAGCATCCTCATTATGATCTGCCAGGTTATACAGAATGGCTCTCCCAGCATTATTAATCACGATGTTTAACTGCGGATAATCGGCTTTAATACGTGCTACCAAAGCCTCTACATCTTCGGCCTTGCTTACATCCGACAGGATGGTTGTAACATTACTTAACGATGCCGCAACAGCGTCTAAACGCTCCTGGTTCCTTCCGGTAACAATTACATGGTTGTTTAAAGCAGTTAATTGTTTAGCAATTTCTAAACCGATACCGGCAGTACCGCCGATTAATAAAACAGTATTTTGTGAAGTTTTCATTTTATATTTTTTTTAAAATTTTAAGATTAAACAAGTGCTCACCGCGTGAGCATAAGTGGTATTATTTTCATCAAGTAATTGAGCTTCAAGCAAAGCAGTGCGACCACCCAGATTAATCACTTTAGCCTGTGTTTTTAATTTTCCGGTTTTGATGGTAACCGCTTTCAGGAAATTTACTTTAAGTTCTAAGGTGGTGTAGCCCGTTCCGGCGGGCAAAAGCGAATGCACCGAACAGCCCATAGCCGAATCTAAAATAGCCGTAATTACGCCACCATGCACTGTTCCGATAGGATTATAATGGAATTCCTGTGGGGTAAATTCGAAAACTACATTCCCTTTTTCTATTTCGGTTACGCTAAAATCCAAAGTGTATAAAAGTGGTGGCAAGGGAAACTGATTGTCACGCATGGCCTCTAAATAAGCTATACCATCCATTTTCATGGCTTCTTGTGCGCCTTTCATTGGGTCTTCCCAGGTTATTTCTTTAGTTCGTTTCATATTAAATACCGATCGGTATATTTTATAGCAAAAAAAATATTTTTCAGGCTCTGCTTCTTTCCTTCATCTCGAAATACAAGATTTCCAGACATCAATTCATAATAACAGGACAAATATATACCGATCGGTATATTTATTTGTCACCAGAAAATCTTTTTTTCAAGTGGAGTAGAATACTGGCTGAATTGCTTTGTATAACAGGAAAGCAGATTTTAGTTTTAACGTTTGAATTTTGTAACTTTGATTTTATGAGCAAACCAGAGAGCATAGAAGATTTTTACAGAAACAAATTCAGTTTTCTACCCGAAAACCTACAGAATGACGTAGGTCACTTTAATGTTTTTAAGCTGGAAGACTGCCTGAAAGAAGACGCCAGACCGATGAGCTATAACCGCCGTGATTACTATAAAGTTTCGCTGATTCGCGGTCACAACGTATATCACTACGCAGATAAAAGTGTAGAGATAAATGGCACCGCATTGATATTTTTCAACCCGCTTGTTCCTTACACCTGGGAATTGGCGAGCGGGCAAAAAAGCAATGTTACCGGTTTCTTTTGCATTTTTACTGAATCCTTTTTTAAGGAAAAAATCCGCGGGAACATTGGCGACTTACCCATGTTTATACCCGGTGGCAAGCCAGCTTACATTTTAAATGAAGCACAGGAAGCACATGTAGAAAGCATCTTTTCGAAAATGTTTGAAGAGATTAATACCGATTACGTGTATAAATACGACCTCTTAAGGAACTACATTACCGAGATTACGCACTTTGCCTTAAAAACACAGCCTTCGGAAGCTTTATTTAAACATGTAGATGCAAACAGCCGGATTACATCGGTATTTACCGAGCTGCTGGAACGCCAGTTCCCAATCGAAAATACTACCCAGAGGTTAACCATGCGCTCGGCAAAAGATTACGCCTCGCAACTTTCGGTACATGTTAACCACCTTAACCGCGCCATTAAAGAAACTACAGGTAAAACCACTACCCATTACATTACCGAACGCTTACTAAGCGAAGCTAAAGCCTTATTAAAGCATACCGACTGGAATATATCGGAAATTGGTTACTGCCTGGGCTTTGAAGAACCTACCCATTTTAATAACTTTTTCAAAAAATTAACCAACCACACCCCTACCTCTTACCGAATTGTTTGAATTTCGTAATCATCGGTTTGAATCATGTAATAGGTAGCATGCCTCTTGTTTGTAATTTTGTCTAAACAAAAAAAGATAAAATTATGGACAAGAAAAAAGTTTGGTTTATTACCGGAGCTTCGAAAGGCTTAGGATTAAGTTTGGTTCATCAATTGTTAAAAGCCGGCCAATATGTTGCAGCCACTTCGAGAAATATTGCCGAACTGAAACAAGCAGTAGCTACTGATTCGAAAAAATTCCTTCCGCTTTCGGTTAATCTTTCAGACGAACAAAGTGTAGAAAAAGCCATTAAAGCAACTGTTACCCAATTCGAACGCATTGATGTGATTATCAATAATGCTGGTTATGGCATTGGCGGCAGTATAGAAGAACTTAGCGATGCAGAAACACGCAATAGTTTCGACGTAAATGTATTCGGTACCTTAAATGTAATCAGAAAAGCTTCTCCTTATTTGAGGGCGCAACGCTCAGGGCATATTATCAATATTTCTTCAATTGCCGGCATTACAGGCGCAACTGGCTGGGCTATATACGCTGCTGCTAAATCGGCAGTAATTTCCCTATCCGAAATATTGGCCGAAGACCTTAAAGATTTTGGCATTAAAGTTACCGTAGTTGCACCTGGTGCATTCAGAACCAGTTTTTTAACCGCCGAATCTTTGGCACTGGCCGCTAATCCAATTGCCGAATATGAAGCAGTAAGGGAAACGCACGCCCGGTATCTAAAAATGGATGGCCAGCAAATAGGCGATCCGGAAAAAGCAGCTGCAGCCATGATTTCGCTTGCCAGCATGCCCAACCCACCATTGCACTTATTATTAGGTAGAGATGCATTTGACCGCGCTACAGCCAAAATTGAAGCATTAAGTAAAGAAATTAATGCATGGAAACCGATTTCTATCTCAACAGATTTCGACCAGTAAACCCTATTTAAAATTTAAGAAAAAGATTATGGACAACCAGAAAGTATGGTTTGTAACCGGCGCTTCAAAAGGCCTGGGACTAACCTTAGTAAAAAAATTATTGGGCAATGGATATCATGTTGCAGCAACTTCGAGAAATTTAAGCGATTTATCCAAAGCAGTTGGCGAACACGAAAACTTTTTGCCCTTAGCTGTAGATTTAATCAACGAAGGCAGTGTAGAAGCGGCGATCAGCCAAACCATCAGCAAATTTGGCCGTGTAGATGTAGTGGTTAACAATGCAGGCTACGGCATGTTGGGTGCGCTTGAAGAGTTGAGCGACAAAGAATCACGTGAGAATTTCGACATCAATGTTTTCGGTTCACTGAATGTAATTAGAAAGGTATTGCCACAAATGCGAAAACAGCAATCAGGGCATATTTTCAATATTTCATCTATCGGTGGTTTCTCAGGAAATTTCCCTGGATTTGGCATCTATTGCGCTACCAAATTTGCTGTAGCAGGCTTTACCGAATCGCTGGCGGCAGAAGTAAAATCGCAAGGTATTAAGGCAACAGTAGTAGAACCGGGTTATTTCCGGACAGAATTTCTGAACGCAAGCTCTTTAGCTGTTCCGGCGAACCCTATCGATGCCTACAAAGAAGTGCGCGATTCGCAGGCTATGCACCAGAACGATATTAACAACCAACAGCCCGGCGACCCGGCCAAAGCTGCTGAAGTAATGATTGAAGCTGCTAAAAGCGAAAATCCACCATTGCATTTATTCCTGGGACCCGATGCCTATCAGGTTGCAGAAGCAAAAATAACTGATGTACAAAGGGATATGGCTAACTGGAAATACCTGGCAACAGCTACGAACTTTGAAGCGGCGAATGCTTAATTAGAATTTTATCACGAACTGGCAGATTAGCGGGTTCGTGATAATTCTTTTTATCCTATTAATATAGTGTACAAACATTTATTGCCAGGCTACTCGCTTAAATTTTTGCTAACAAAATCTTCCATGTAAACCTTTACCAAATCTCTGGTTCTCTTAAATTCAGCCATAATTTCTGTTTCCGTACCAATAGCTTTTGCCGGATCGGGAAAATTATGGTGCAGCTTGATGGCTTGTGTTGGAAAATACGGACAGCTTTCTTTCTCATGATCGCAAACCGTAATCACATAATCAAACGGAACATCAACATATTCATTAATATTGTTTGACGTTTGACCGGATATATCAATTCTATCTTCTGCCATAATCAATACCGCTTTGGGGTTAACACCATGAACTTCAATTCCGGCACTGTAAATTTTAGCTTTGGTTTGCGCAAAATGTTTCAGATAACCTTCTGCCAGCTGACTTCTGCAGCTATTACCTGTACACAGCACTAATACATTTTTCATAAATTTAAGTGATTAACAACAGCCGCTTCCAAGTTTACAATTGGTTTCGTTTGCAGCCAAATTTACCAGCTCAACTTTTCTTTTTTCAGGTTGTACTGGCGCACAACACTCTTCGCCTGTTGCTGTAGTTCCGCAGCTGCCACCTCTGCCAATGGCTTTACATTGTGTTGCATCGGGTGTTAGGTCCAAAATCAGGTTTTCGCCATCAATTTTAAATTCACCAGGAAACATTTGCCTGGTGTCAAAAGCAGAATTTCCAAATTCAATTTTAACAATGACATTAGGGTTTAACGGCAGTTTACTTTCAACTAAATCGATGATAGACAATGCCTTTTTCACCTGCATGGCCCTAGCTTCTTCCTGCATTTCAGGTTCCCAAAGCTGCACAATAATTTCGGTCCATACGTTCATTACTCCACCACAATCAACCGACACAATGGGGGCCTGTTTAATTTCGGTGATGTGATAATTGGCTTTAACCAATTTATCAGAGGCATACCGGAATTGTAGTACCAATTCTGGATGTTGTTGAAGTTCAGTTTTGAAACTGCTCCAATCAATAGAGATGTTATTAATCATAATATTGCAATTTAACGATTGATTTGTATAAAAAATTTTAACAGCAGTTTTGCTCACCCTGATATGATGAGAAAAAATCGCCAAGTTGTTTTTGTAAGAACTTCAACATTTTAGATTCAATACAATAGCAAATGCTTACTCCTTCTATGGTTCCCTAGATAATACCTGCATTTTTAAGTTCTTTTAAATGCTGCGAAATGGTTGCTTGTGCTAAACCAATTTCCTCTACCAAATCGCCACAAATGCAGGTATTTGACTTAAGAATACGCTGTAGAATAGCAATACGGGCAGGATGTGCCATCGCCTTAAGCAGTGCTGCCAGCTGGTTTTGTTCTTCGGTAAAAATTTCTGTTTTAGTAAGTCCCATAATTATATATCGCAATATTACGATAGTTAGATTGAATATTAAAATTTATTTCCAGTATAATGGCCAAATACAACCTTACAATAGATTTGGACGTTCTGTTTAGTGAATAAAAATTAGTAATTTAATAAAAAAATCAATCTATGTGGAAATTTTACGCCATACTTTCGGCCTTATTTGCTGCTGCAACAGCCATTTTAGCTAAAGTTGGGCTTAAAGGGATTAATGGAAATGTTGCAACGGCCATTAGAACGGTTTTAATTCTGTTTATTGCCTGGGGCATTGTACTGGCAACCGGAGAAATTACCCAACTCAAAACATTGAGCAAAAACAACCTCCTCTTTTTAGGATTATCCGGGCTGGCAACTGGCCTTTCGTGGATTTTTTACTTCAAAGCGCTCGAAACCGGCGATGTTTCTAAAGTAGCACCCATTGATAAACTCAGTGTGGCCATTGCCATGGGACTTGCATTTTTAATTCTAAAAGAACCCATCGATGCTAAAACACTTATTGGTGGCGGGCTGATTGTTGCCGGAAGCATTGTAATTTTGCTATAGTTTTTTATCCTAAAAACATAAAAACTACCTTAAAACCTTATACTCGAAACCTTAAAAATTTCAACAAAAAAAACCGCTGACTAATACATAGCCAACGGTTCTACATTTATATAGGGATGAGTAATTACTTTTTCGGTTTTGCGCTCATAAAGAAAGTAAGTTTACCACCATTGGTAATATCCGCATGTTTAATTTTATGATTGCTGATTTCTTTGCCGTTCAATAAAACTTTTTCTACATACACATTTTTGTCACTTTGTTTAATGGCCTCAACGGTGAAGGTTTTGCCATTTTCTAAATTGATTACCGCATGGCTAACCAGTGGACTACCCAACGAATACACATCAGAACCTGGTGCCACCGGATAAAATCCAAGCGAAGAGAACATATACCAGGCGCTCATTTGTCCGCAGTCATCATTTCCGCCCAAACCATCGGCAGTTGGTTTATATTGCATGTTTAAAATGTGGCGTACCTGAGCCTGTGTTTTCCAGGGCTGATCGGCCCAGTTATACAGGTAAGCAATGTGATGCGCAGGCTCATTTCCATGAACATAACCACCAATAATGCCTTCGCGTGTAATATCTTCGGTGTGTGCAAAAAATTCATCAGGTAAATGCATGGTAAATAAAGTATCCAGGCGTATTGCGAATTTCTTTTTGCCACCCATCATTTCAATCAGCGTTGCCGGATCTTGTGGTACAAAGAAACTGTAGTTCCAGCTGTTACCTTCAATAAAACCCTGTCCTTCGGTATCTTTCGGATCGAATTGTTTTTTAAAGGTACCATCGGCCAGTTTAGGGCGCATAAAGCCTGTGGCGCTATCATAGTTATTTTTCCAGTTGTTAGACCGTTTAATAAATTCATCATAAACATCCATACGGTTCAGTTTCTTAGCCAGTTGGGCAATTGACCAGTCGTCGTAAGAATACTCCAGATTGTTAGAAACAGAGATACCCGATTTTTCGGCAGGAATGTAACCCTTATCCATATAGTAACCAATCCCTTCGTAATCGCGGTGCTTCGCTGTAGCTATACAAGCATCCAATGCCTTATTCGCATCGCCTGTATAGGTACCTTTAATAATAGCATCTGAAATAACTGAAACGCTGTGGTAACCACTCATACACCAGTTATCGTTGGCATAGTGCGACCAGATTGGCAACATGTGTAAACTGCTTTGATCGTAATGAGCGAGCATCGATTTCACCATATCGTTACTGCGGCCAGGCTGCGTAATGTTAAAAAACGGATGTAATGCCCGGTAAGTATCCCAAAGTGAAAAAGTAGTGTAATTGGTAAAACCATCAGCTTTATGTACCCCCTGATCTAAACCTTTATATTCGCCGTTAACATCGGTGTAGGTTGTAGGGTTAATGTAAGCGTGGTATAAAGCAGTATAAAAATTAATTTTATTATCCTTAGAGGTAGTTACCTGCACTTTATTCAACTCCTTGTTCCAGGTAGCCTGCGCCTGTGCTTTAACTTTTTCAAAATCCCAGCCCGAAATTTCGGCACGCATGTTCTGCAAGGCATTTTCCTGGCTAACCGGCGAAAGCGCAAACTTAATTTTCACCTTCTCTCCTTCCTGCGTATCAAAATCGAAGAACATTTTTAACTTTTTGCCTGCAATTTCAGGGAAGTTCTGTTCCTGATTAAATTTACCCCAGAATCCGCGGTAAGCTTGTTTGGCATCGTAACTTTTACGCCCATAGCTTTTAAAAGGTTTAGAAAAACTCATCGCAAAATATACTGTTCTGGTTCTGGCCCAGCCATTGGTTTGGCGATAGCCGGTAATCAGCGTATCGTTTACTACGCGAACATAGGTCCAAACTGTTTTTTCTTCATAATTATAAATCCCGGCCATCAAATCTAAGATAATATGCGATTGATCTGATTTAGGAAAAGTATATTGATGCATCCCCACGCGTGTGGTCGAAGTAAGTTCTGCAGTGATATTATCATCATCCAGCTTCACTTTGTAATAACCTGCTTCGGCCACTTCGTTTGCATGCGAAAAAGCCGAACGGTAACCGCCTTTAGGATTTGATGCAATACCCGGATTTAACTGTAGCTTGCCTTGCGTTGGCATGATTAAAAAATCGCCCAGATCAGAATGTCCGGTCCCGCTAAAATGGGTATGGCTAAATCCGGTAATGGTTTTATCTTCATATTTATAACCCGCGCAATATTTGTACACGTCACCATTGTACTTACCGTTTACTTCGTAAGATAAGGTATCGGTTTCGGGACTTAACTGTACTGCACCAAAAGGAACAGTTGCACCGGGATAGGTATGCCCCATTTTTGAAGTACCAATAATCGGCTTAACATACTGCACCAGATTCTGCTGTGCCGAAGCAACCATGCCTGAAAGCAAAAGACAGGGCAGCATAACTTTTTTAATCATATCCGTTTTGAGATTAGCTTGTTTTCTTTAAAATTCTAAGGTAGAAATTTATTTTCAAATATGCGCAAATAACAAGACTAAAACGTTTAAGTAAAACAAAAAATACATTTTATATGGTTTAAATTTAGGGAAACCCGGTTTATTGGTTAACCGGTTAATTGTTCAAACTGCTTAACCAGAGATGCTCAACAATCGGGCAATTTAGCAATCGCACAATTCTATTTTACGGATTTTACAATCCAAAGCTTTTTACAAGTAACTGACTTCCTTTAAACAATTTCAGCTAAATAAACCTTATTTTTGCATCCTATATTTTTAAAATGAGTAAACACGGTAGAATTCTGGTTGCCATGAGTGGCGGGGTTGATAGTTCGGTAGCGGCTGTAATGTTGCATGAGCAAGGTTACGAGGTGATTGGATTAACCATGAAGACCTGGGACTATGCTAGCTCTGGCGGTAGCAGTAAGGAAACTGGTTGCTGCTCTTTAGATAGCATTAACGATGCCCGTACACTTGCTGTAAACTATGGTTTTCCGCATTATATATTGGATATCAGAGACGAATTTGGCGATTATGTAATCGATAATTTTGTAGATGAATACCTGGCCGGAAGAACACCAAACCCATGCGTATTGTGCAACACGCACATTAAATGGGAAGCTTTATTAAAACGTGCCAATAAACTCGACTGCGAATTTATTGCAACAGGGCATTATGCTAATATCCGCCAGCAAGATAGTGGCCGTTATGTAATTTCGAAAGGAAAAGACGAAAATAAAGATCAGTCGTACGTATTGTGGGGTGTTTCGCAAGAAAACCTTTCGCGCACCAAATTTCCTCTTGGAAGCTTCGCAAAATCTGAAATCAGACAAATGGCTTTAGATATGGGTCAGGAAGAGTTGGCTAAAAAATCGGAGAGTTACGAAATTTGTTTCGTTCCGGATAACGATTACAGGGCTTTCTTAAAACATAAAGTTGAAGATTTAGAAGACAGAGTTGCGGGTGGTAATTTCATATTGAGCAATGGCATGGTGGTGGGCCAGCACAAGGGCTACCCTTTTTATACCATTGGCCAGCGCAAAGGCCTGGGTGTTGCTTTTGGCGAGCCTATGTTTGTAACCCAGATCCTGCCCGAAAGCAATACGGTGGTTTTAGGCAAAGCCGAAGAACTGGAGCGCCGCGAAGCGATGGTAAGGAATATTAACCTGATTAAATACGCCAGCATTGAAGAACCGATGAGCGATATCATCACTAAAATACGCTACAAAGATGCAGGGATGCTGAGCACAATTGTGCAGGAAAAAGATAAAATGCGCGTAGTGTTCGATCACAATGTATCGGCTATTGCACCCGGCCAATCGGCAGTGTTTTACGAAGGAAACGATTTATTGGGTGGTGGTTTTTTAATTTAAGAGGAGCGTCATTTCGAGCGAAGTGCAACACAGCCGAGAACCACGGAGTGCTCAGCGAAGCTAAATCTAATTACAAAAGATCTCTCCGTTTCGCTGCGCTTCAGTCGAGATGACGAACACCCTATTATTCACTCCCTTTAAAAACATTTAGGGTAGCTGTTTTCCAATGAATATATCCTAAATCACCGCACACCTGAGCAACAAAATGCTCTACATCTTCGGGTACATCATTTACTACGCGCCACCTGATTTTGTATTTGGGGTTATAACTCACGTAAACTACTAAATCATCATTTCGCTGCCCCACTGAATGTAAAGATTGCAGGTGAATATCCTGTAAATCTGCAGCAGCTATCCTTAATCTTTCATTCATAATTTTCCCTAAGGAAAGATCGGGTCTGAAATCTGTTTCAAATATGGCTAAAACGGTAACGGTCATAAAAAATAAATATATCAGCAAACAAACGAAGCCATAAGCTTTTTGTTTAAAATAATTACACACCATACGTTGGGTTTAAACATCAGCCTAACGTATTTTCGGTTTCTCCAAAAGCAAATCTATACTAAAAAAATTAGTATCAAAATTTATTCTGACATTTTTTTCAGTTAAAGTAAAAATTAGATACAGCCATGACAAGGGCATTATCAATGGTGAATAACTTGATAAATGTGTACAACTATTTTAAACATCTGATAACTAGATCGGTTATCTATTTTAAAAGGAGGACTTATGAAAAAGTGCATCTATGTTGTAGAAGATAATCCAAATATCAGGGAGATTATAGAATTTCTGTTGATTGAGGAGCTTTACGAAGTAAAAACCTGCCCCAACACCAGCGACTTCTGGTTACAAATGAATAATCACCTGCCTGATATGGTGATTTTAGATGTGATGTTGCCTGATGGCAACGGACTGGATATTTGCAATACTTTAAAAGAAAATATTAAAACACACAACATTCCGGTAATGATGATGTCGGCCAATAACCACTTAAATACAGTTAAAGCCAAATGCGCAGCGGAAGATTTTATTAATAAACCTTTCGACCTGAACGATTTTGCAGGAAGAATAGAAAAACACCTGATGAATTAAATTTAGTATTTCAACAGCGGCAAATCTGCCGCTGTTGAAATATATTAACTATAAAGCTATTGCTGCAACAGCTTTATCCAAAGCTTCGTCTTTCAGGTTTGGCATGCTTAAGCCCTCTACCCTATAAGCGGTAACATCTACCATTCCTAAAAAGCCCAATACCGATCTCAGGTACGATTCTGTAAAATCGTAAGCCTTCATTGGCCCGTCAGAATATACTCCGCCTGATGAAATGGCCAGATAAACCTTTTTACCTTTTACCAATCCCTCAGGACCATTTTCCGAATAACTAAATGTTTGGCCAGCACGCGCAATGTGATCGATCCAGGCCTTTAAAGTAGAGTGAATCCCAAAATTGTACATGGGCACGCCAATTACAATGACATCAGCAGCTTTAAGCTCAGCAATTGATTCATTAGAGTGCTGAACCGCTTCGGCCAGTTGAGGGGTATGGTTTTCGGCCGGCGTAAAGAAAGAGTTGATATGCACCTCTTCTAAATGCGGAAAGGGTGTATTGGTAAGATTGCGGGTAGTTACCGTACTACCCGGATTTGCAGCCTGTAACTTTTCTACAATCGCATCCCCTAATTTAACACTGAAAGATGCTTCGCCTCTTGGGCTTGATATTAAATGTAATATTTTCATTTTTTGCCTTTATTTATATCTGGCAAAATTATAGACACGAGCTATCAAAAAGTTATTACTATACTAAAGGATAGCGCTATCCTTTAGTATAGTAGCGGCAGCAAAGTAGCTAAAAACAGCTACAACCATGATGGTTTAACATTTTAATTTTCTATAAACTTAATCCAGCCTCAATCTGTTTATAAAAGAAAATGCTATGGAAAATCAGGAAAACAATCAACCAAAAGATGATGAATACACGGAAGATGAAGTGCAATTTGCTGGTGGCGAAGGCACGCAACCGAATGAACAAATTACTGGCCCCGACGATGAGGACGAGGATGATGAAGAAGAAGCAACAGATGATTACAACGAATCGGACATTGAAGAACTCGATAACGATCCCAATGCTTACGATAAAGATGATAGCGAAATGTTATAAATCAGAAAAAAAATGCCAGATTGATAGCCACTCTGGCATTTTTCTTATCTAAACAACGATGATCCGCAATATTTACAAAACAAAGCATCGCTGTCATGCCCTTCCCTGCTACAACCAGGGCACGATTCGGGTAATTCCTTTTTATGCCTGGCAGCCATGGCTATATCGTGCGTAATAATGCCGGTAGGCACCGCAATAATAGCATAACCAATTAACATAACAACCGAGGCCACGAATTTACCCAATGGCGTAATTGGAGAAATATCGCCATAACCCACCGTTGTAATGGTAACAATGGCCCAATAAATACTTTCTGGGATATTTGAAAAACCATTTTCGCGCTGCTCTACCAGGTACATTACCGAACCAAGTATAACTGTAATGGTTAAAACCGTTAGTAAGAAAATACTGATTTTGCGGATACTGTTTTTTAAAGCAGTTGTTAAAAAATTAATCTCTGTTAAAAAATGTCCGAGTTTAAAAATCCTAAAAACCCGTAATAAACGCAGCGCCCTGAATACCAGCAAAGATTGTGCGCCAACAAAGAATATACTTAAATACGAAGGCAGTAAAGCAACCATATCAATAATGCCCAGCGGACTAAACACATAGCTCAGTGGCTTACGGATACTGATGAGCCGCAAAATGTATTCGACAGTGAAAAGTGCGGCGAAACCCCATTCCATCACATTAAAAAGCTTACCGTAGTGTTGATGAATACTCACCACACTATCGAGCATCACAACAATAATACTCGAAAAAATAGCAATCAGAAGCCCTACATCGAAAGCCTTACCCGCCGGCGTATTCGATTCGTAAATAATTTCGTGCAATTTAAAACGCCAACCTTTCGAAGGACCTGATACCATGTAAGCTTTTTTGACTAAGATACAGAATTAACCATTAATCACTTCGCCGCCTATTATTAAAGCAATTTTACCATTAAGTTTTGCCGCAGCTTTGCAACCCGATTTGCTAATATTTCAGGTTAAACTTCTCTTCTAAAACAAACAAGCTTAAGAACTGTAAAGTTTTACAATCAAAAATTAAGCTAATTTCAATACCCGCATTCATACATGGTAATTTAGCTTAATCATTTGCTCATATCCGATTATTTTGATCAGATGTACCTCATTAAATTAGCTCTTCATATCCTAACCAAAAAACCACACAATGAAAAAACCAATTTTACTTATTTTACTATTGCTCAATCTGGCTCTAACCGGTTCGGCACAAAAAAGACTGGGTAAAGAAACTGCCGAAGAAAAAACCAAAAGAATGGAATGGTGGACGGATGCCCGCTTTGGTATGTTTATACACTGGGGCTTATATGCGCTACCTGCACGTCACGAATGGGTGAGAAATTATGAGCACATTACCAATGAGAACTACCAAAAATATTTTGATAATTTTAATCCCGATTTATTCAACCCAAAACAGTGGGCAAAGGAAGCCAAGGCTGCCGGCATGAAATATGCTGTTTTAACTACCAAGCACCACGAAGGCTTTAACCTGTTTGACAGTAAATACACCGATTATAAAGCCACCAATACACAGGCAAAAAGGGATCTGGTAAGAGAATTTGTTGATGCTTTCCGCGCAGAAGGTATAAAAGTTGGTTTCTATTATTCGCTTATTGACTGGCACCACCCCGACTTTACGGTAGACAGGGTTCACCCTTTACGTCCTGAAAAAGAATCTGAAGAGGCTTATGCAGCCTTAAATAAAGGTAGAGATATGGCCAAATACCGTAAATACCTATACGATCAGGTAACAGAACTCCTAACCAAATACGGCAAAATTGATATCCTTTGGGCCGACTTCTCTTATCCTGGTAAATATGGCAAAGGTAAAGACGACTGGGGATCGGTTGAATTACTTAAGCAAATCAGAAAACTGCAGCCGGGCATTATTGTAGATAATCGCTTAGATTTAAATGATTACGAAGACGGTACCGATTTTGAAACACCTGAACAGGTTGGACCGAAAGAACTGGAAAAATACCGCGGAAAGGTATGGGAAACCTGCCAAACCTTTTCAGGATCATGGGGCTACCATCGTGATGAAAATACCTGGAAAAGTAACAGAAAACTACTGGACTTACTAATTACATCAGTAGCAAATGGCGGTAATTTACTATTAAACGTTGGGCCAACCGCCCGTGGTGAATTTGATTACAGAGCTGAAACGGCATTAGATAGTCTCGGTATCTGGATGCATGCCAATTCTAAATCTATTTACCATTGTACTTTTGCACCGTCAGCTTTTAAAGCAGCCGAAGGGACCCGACTTACTTACAATAAAGATACAAAACGTTTATATGTTCACCTGTTCGAATACCCTAATACCGGCACCATTGCTTTAGACGGCTATAAAGACAAAGTAAAATACGCACAGTTTTTACATGATAATTCGGAACTTCAGGTTGACACCGAAAAATCTAAAGACAATACCCTGGTTTTAAAATTACCGAAGAAAAAACCCAACTTCGAAATACCAGTAATCGAACTAATATTAAATTAACCCATTAATATTAATAATCGGGCCTGCAAGCTAAACCTTGCGGGTTTTTTTTTAACCCAATCTCGATCATCCATCTCACCTCTTCCATCATCCATCATATTTTACGCCGACAACAAATCCGACTGATGCAAAGCAGCATAAGCTTTTGCCTGAACTACATTACCTATAATAATAATAGCAGGATAAGTTAAACCAGCATCTTCAGCTGCTTCCTGCAGGTTATTAGCCAAACATACCACCTGTTTCTGATTAGGAAGTGTAGCATGCTGAATAATTGCAGCTGGCATGGTACCTAAACCTGCATCACAATAAGCTTTAGAAATTTCGGCAACCTTTTTCATACCCATATAAATAACTACAGTTGCCGAGCTCTTCATTGCACATTTTAAATCTTCGGTTAAACTTCCATCCTTTTTGGTACCGGTTAGTATCCAAACACTCTCGCTAATGCCGCGATGGGTTAAAGGAACATCAATAAAACCAGCCCCCTGCATGCTGCTGATACCTGGAATATAGTGACATTTAATGCCCCGGGCTTCCGCATAAATCAATTCTTCGAAGCCACGGCCAAAAATAAAGGGATCGCCACCTTTTAAACGCACTACTACCTTATATTGATGTGCATTTTCTACAATTAATTCATTTATTTTCTCTTGTGGTGTATATTCTCCATAAGGTTGCTTACCAACATAAACCATTTTACATGTTTTCGGTGCAATTTCAAGCAATTTTTCATTACTTAAGTTATCATACAGTATAACTTCTGCTCTTTTTAACACATTAAACGCTTTCATAGTGATCAATTCCGGATCACCAGGACCTCCACCCATTACAAATACTCCAAAATCTCCTGTTTTTTGATTCATAATTTTAATGTTTTAACTATTTAAAGATAAAAGTGATGAAAATATCTTAAAAAATTAAATATTTTATGATAAAAATCACAAAATAATAAGTTTTAACTCATTTTTAACCTATATTTGAATATTAAAAATCATAAAACAAACAAATAAAGTGTTTTTAAAATCAAAACAACCTAAAAAAACACAACAAATAAACCAAACAACTAAAAAACAATACCATAATCACAATATACCTTTAAGATTTATGAAAGAACCACAAATAATCGTAATCGGAAATGGAATGGTGGGATACAAGTTCTGCGAAAAACTGAGATCAAAAACATCTTCCTTTAATCTTATCGTTTTTGGAGAAGAACCCCGCAGGGCATATGACCGTGTTCACCTAAGCGAATACTTTAATGGTAAAACAGCAGACGATCTTTCGCTTTCTACCGAAAACTGGTACCAGGAACAAAACATTACACTCTTTCTAAACAATCCTGTAGTTAAAATAGATCGCGAACAACAAAAGGTATATACTGGCAATGGTTTAGAGTATATTTATGATATATTGGTTTTTGCCACGGGCTCCGGCGCCTTTGTTCCGAACATCCCAGGCATAGAAAAAGAAGGCGTTTTTGTTTACCGTACCCTCGAAGACCTCGACCTGATTAGCGCATACGCAAAAAAAGCAAAAACAGCCTCAGTTATAGGTGGTGGCTTGCTTGGTTTGGAAGCCGCAAAAGCACTAATAGATTTAGGAATCGATAAAACCAGTATCATCGAATTTGCTCCGCGTTTAATGCCCAGACAAATTGATGCCGCAGGTAGTGATATGCTAAAATCGAAATTAACTGACCTGGGCTTACAAATCCACTTAAACAAAAACACCTCTAATATTGAAGGTGAGGGCAAGATTACTGCATTAAAATTTACTGATGACACAATACTAGAAGCCGACATGCTGGTTATATCGGCAGGTATTAAACCCAGAGATGAACTGGCAAAAGCCTGTGGAATTGAAGTAGGTCCGCGTGGTGGTATTGTTGTGGACGAGAAAATGCAAACCAGCGACCCGGCAATATTTGCTATTGGCGAATGCGCCCTGTTTGATGACATGATTTACGGATTGGTAGCACCTGGCTATGAAATGGCCGAAGTTTTAGCCACCAACCTGTGTGCAGGCAATAAAAACTTCAGCAGCTTCGACATGAGCACGAAGCTGAAACTCATTGGTATAGATGTAGCCAGTTTTGGCGATAACTTTATTACCGAACCTGATTGCCGCACCATTATTTTCGAAAACAAACACAAAGGTGTTTATAAACGGATTAATGTAAGTAACGACGGACAATACCTTTTAGGCGGTATACTTATTGGAGATGCATCGGCCTACAACATGCTCTTACAAACGGCCATCAATAAAATTGCATTACCCGAAGACCCTGAAGAATTAATACTGGGTTCACGTGGTGGCAGCGAGCCGGCAGGCGCAGGCATTACCAGTTTGCCCGATAGCGCGTTAATTTGCAGCTGCGAGGGAGTTAGCAAAGGCGATATCTGCGCTTCGGTTACCAGCGGTGGATGCGAAAATATAGATGATGTAAAAAAATGCACCAAAGCCGGTACAGGTTGCGGCGGTTGTATGCCAATGGTGAAAGATCTATTGAACTACACTTTAAAATCGCAAGGCAAATACATAAAAAATGTGATCTGCGAGCACTTTAACTACAGCAGACAGGAGCTTTACGACCTCATCCACATCCATGAGCTGAAAAATTACGACGAAGTATTGAATGCTTTGGGCGAAAACGATGGTTGCGAGATATGTAAACCATTGGTTTCATCAATCCTGGCCAGTCTTTGGAACGAAATGATCCTTAAAAAAGGAAACGATGTAGCTCAAGACAGTAATGACCGCTTTTTGGCTAACATCCAAAAAGGAGGCTCCTACTCTGTGGTACCACGCATACCTGGCGGAGAAATAACTCCTGAAAAACTGATCGTTATTGGCGAAGTAGCTAAAAAATACAACTTGTACACCAAGATCACCGGCGGTCAGCGTATCGATTTGTTTGGTGCACACCTGAACGATTTGCCTGTAATCTGGGAAGAACTGATTGCCGCAGGCTTCGAAAGCGGCCATGCTTATGGAAAAGGATTGAGAACGGTAAAAAGCTGCGTGGGCAGCACCTGGTGCCGTTTCGGATTGCACGATAGCGTAAGCTTTGCCATCCGCATTGAAGAAAGATACAGAGGTATACGTGCCCCACATAAATTTAAATCGGCAGTAAGTGGCTGTATCAGAGAATGTGCAGAGGCTCAAAGCAAAGACTTCGGCATTATTGCTACCGAAAAAGGCTGGAATTTATACGTGTGTGGTAACGGCGGTAGTAAACCGCAGCACGCACTCTTGCTTGCCACCGATTTAGATAGCGAAACCTGCATCAAGTATATCGATAGGTTCTTAATGTTCTATATCCGCACAGCCGATCCACTTACCAGAACCGCAACCTGGTTAAATAAAATGGAGGGTGGCATCGATTACCTGCGCAACGTAGTGATCAACGACAGTTTAGGCATGGCCAAACAATGGGAGCACGAAATTGAAAAACTGATCAGCTCGTACAAATGCGAATGGAAAGAGGCAGTAGAAAACCCGGCAATCAGAAAACGTTTCTCTCATTTTGTAAATGCACCTGAAGAGAAAGATCCTTCGATCGAATTTGTAGAAATGCGCGGACAAAAAAGAACCGCTGAATGGAAAATAGTCTAACCAAATATAATCAACCAACAATTTTCAATTTAAACTTAATCTTATGACAGAAACAACAAACAACTGGTTAGCCGCATGTCGTGTTGAAGACGCAGTAGAAAATGGCGGGGTATGTGTAAAACACGGTAAAGAACAAATTGCGTTATTCTATTTTACCAGAAGAAATGAGTGGTATGCCACCCAAAATGAGTGTCCCCACAAAAAGCAAATGGCTTTAAGCCGTGGAATGATTGGCTCTATTACCGACGAACCTAAGGTAGCCTGCCCTTTCCACAAAAAAACGTTTTCGTTAAACACCGGTGAATGCTTAAGTGGCGATGAATGCGCCATAAAAACCTACCCGGTAAAGGTAGAAAATGGAACTGTTTATGTTGGAATCAATCCAAAATCTTAAATTGTATTATTAAGAGAAAACAAACCAAAGTTCAACCTAAACCAAACCAAAATGAAAACTCAAAATCGCGTAGCTATTATTAGCTGCTTAGTATCCACTGTGTTCTTTTTTCAAGCCAAAGCACAAACCAAAGCTGTTTTATTTGATGGCATTTTAACTGCAGGCTATGTTGACCACGGCGCTTTTATAAATTGTGCAGGTCCAAGTATCAAATTCAGCAAAAAGCCTTATACAGTTTTACTAGGCATGTTACCTAGCTTAAGAATTAAGGAAGATAAAGTTGCAACTGGTGCTACCAAAAACTCAGTACTTACCCCTAATCTGGGTTTTGGCTTAACTGCCGCCTTCCGTCACATTGCCATTCAATTACCCGTTTTTTACAATGCTAAAACTGCGGTAAAAAATGGTGAATGGAACCTGGGTGCTGGCCTGGGCTATAAATTTTAATCCAACCATTAAATCAACCCCGCTTAACTGAACATTATGACAACTAACCTTAGCCCCAAACCGTTAGATAAACTGAATATATTTTCGCTTAAAGGCGTTCAGATGAAAACCTTCCACATTACCTGGCTTACCTTTTTCTTCTGCTTTTTTGCCTGGTTCGGAATGGCTCCACTGATGAAAATTGCCCGCGAGCAGCTGCATTTAACCAAAGATCAGGTTGGTAATATCCAGATTGCCTCAGTATCAGCCACTATTATTGCACGCTTGCTGATTGGAAGACTGATTGATAAATTTGGCCCGAAACTCATTTATACCTGGTTACTCGTACTTTGTGCCATTCCGGTGCTGTTAATTGGCACCAGTCAGTCTTACACTTCCTTTTTGCTTTTCCGTTTGGCTATTGGCGTAATTGGCGCATCATTCGTTATTACACAGTTCCACACCTCTATTATGTTTGCCCCAAACATTAAAGGCACAGCCAACGCTACAGCAGGTGGTTTTGGTAATGCAGGTGGCGGTGCTGCAAATTTGTTTATGCCCCTGATTGCCTCTGCGTTGACTGCTTTAGGCTTTTGCAGTACTGAAGATAGCTGGCGTTATGCCATGATTTTCCCTGGAGTAATGCTTTTAATCTGCGCTTTCTTATATAATCGCTACACGCTCGATAGTCCGCAGGGAGATTTTAAAAACATTAAAGACGAAAACATCAAAAGCACCCAAAACACTTTCCTGATTGCAGCAAAAGATTACCGTACCTGGATTTTAACCATTGCCTATGCAGCTTGTTTCGGTGTAGAAATTACGGTCGACAATTTTGCGCCGATTTTCTTTACCGATTCATTTGGTGCAACAATAGCTGTAGCAGGCATGGTTGCAGGTATTTTTGGCTGGATTAACGTTTTTGCCCGCCCACTTGGTGGCATCGTAGCCGATAAAATAGGTAAAACCTGGGGCTTTGACGGCAAAACCCTCTTGTTAGCCATATTATTACTTGTAGAAGGTGTTGGATTGATCTGGTTTGCCAAATCCGGCAATATCAGCATGGCTATTTTCATGATGTTCGTATTTGGCCTGAGCCTAAAAATGGCCAACGGAGCAACCTATAGCCTGGTTCCCTTCATCAATCCGCTTGCTGTGGGCAGTGTGGCAGGTATTGTTGGGGCCGGCGGAAATATCGGTGCCATGTTAATTGCCTTTATGTTTAAGGCTAAAGCCAGTCATGCTTCAAAAAACATAGTCGAAAATGGCATAAACGTACATAAAGACTTAATTGATTACACCAGTGCATTTACCTTACTGGGCTTCATCATTTTAGCAATCGGCGTTGTGGTATTCATTTTCAGAACGATTATGGCTCAGAAAACTGTAGAAATGGATGAGTTGGTACTAAGCACCGGTAAATAAAGACTTAATCCGAAAAACTACCTATAACCTTGTTTATCATTTGAACAACGAAACAAACATATCGCCAAATACCACTACCTGCTGCTATTGTGGCGTGGGTTGTGGTATTGTGGTAAATAAAGACATCCACGAAAGGATTACGGTTGAAGGCGACAAAACCCACCCGGTAAATAAGGGCATGTTGTGCAGCAAAGGGCTGAACCTGCATTATACCGCAAACGATAAAAGCGACCGCCTGCTTTATCCTGAAATGCGCTACAATAAAAACATGCCTTTGCAACGGGTAAGCTGGAATACGGCGCTGGATAGAACCGCAGCGGTATTTAAAGCGCTTATTAAAAAATATGGCCCTGATAGTGTAGCCTTTTATGCCAGCGGGCAATGTTTAACCGAAGAATATTACGTAGTAAATAAATTAATTAAAGGTTTTATCGGTAGTAATAACATCGATACCAACAGCCGCTTATGTATGAGCAGTGCGGTTGTTGGTTATAAAATGAGCCTGGGCGAAGATACCGTACCCATTAGCTACGACGATATTGAAATTGCCGATTGCATTTTTGTGGCTGGCGCAAACCCGGCTTGGTGCCATCCCATCCTGTGGCGCCGGGTTGAAGCCGCTAAACTAAATAACCCCAATTTAAAAATTATTGTCAGCGACCCGCGTAAAACCCAAACCTGCTCACTCGCAGATGTGCATTTACAACTAAACCCGGGTACAGATATTACGCTGCACCATGCTGTTGGCCGCTGCCTGATTGAAGACGGGAAAGCAGATGCTGATTTTATCATCAACAGTACCAACGGTTACGAAAAATACCATGAAACTGTTTTTCAAACCACCATAGCAGAAGCCGCTGCCATTTGTGGCATCGAAGAAAGCGCCATCCGTTTAGCTGCCAGTTACATTGGCAATGCCAAAGGTTTTATTACCATGTGGACCATGGGGCTTAATCAAAGCGTGGTGGGCACCAATAAAAACCTTTCGTTAATTAATCTCAACCTGATAACGGGGCATATTGGCAAACCCGGCAGTGGTCCATTTTCACTGACCGGGCAACCTAATGCCATGGGCGGTCGCGAAGTAGGCGGATTAAGCAATTTATTACCCGCGCACCGCAACCTTGCCAACGAAAACCACCGTAACGAGGTAGAAAAATTTTGGCAAATCCCTTTGGGCACCATCCAGTCTAAACCGGGCTTAACTGCCACAGAAATGTTTGACGAGCTGAACTCAGGAAAACTGAAAGCTGTTTGGATACTCTGTACCAATCCCTTAATCAGCCTGCCCGATGTACGTATAGCAGAAGCTGGCCTAAAGAATGCCAGATTCGTAGTGGTGCAAGACATCAGCAATAAGGTAGAAACACTGAAATATGCCGATGTAGTACTACCCGCAGCCGCCTGGGCCGAAAAAGAAGGCACCATGACCAACGCAGGACGTTATATTGCCTATCTGAGTAAAATTACCGAGGCGCCCGGAGAGGCTTTACCCGATTCGGAAATCATTTGCCGCTTTGCACAAAAAATGGGCTACAGCGGTTTTGGCTTTAAAAATGCTGCTGCTATTTATGATGAACATGCAGCACTTACCGAAGGTACCAATATTGATATAAGCGGGCTTAACTACCAGATTTTAAAAGAAAAAAGAGCGGTACAATGGCCATACCCAAAAAACAAAAACACAGAGGGAACTGCGCGTTTATTTACCGATCATCAATTCTTTACACCCGATAAAAGAGCTAACATTGTATCGGTGAGCGATGCCAACCAATCGGAAGCCCTCAGCCCTGAACACCCACTGATTTTAACCACAGGCAGGATCAGAGACCAGTGGCACACCCGAAGCAAAACGGGGAAGGTTAACAAACTGAACCAACACATCAGCGAATCTTTTTTAGAAATAAATCCGGTTGATGCAGCAGCAAGAAACATCAAAGACAACGATATAATCGAAGTGTTAAGCTTACGCGGTAATGTGCGTGTAAAAGCCAAATACTCTACCGATATTAAACCCGGTGTTGTTTTTATGCCCATGCACTGGGGATTGATTTTAAAAAGCGATTTAAACCGCGTAAACAACCTAACCAACAACCTGGTTGATCCGTTAAGTAAAGAACCCGATTTCAAGTTTACCGCTGTAGAAGTAAAGCTATATAAAAAAGCAAGGCAAAAAATTATTGTAATTGGTGCAGGAGCCGGAGCCTGCGGTTTTGTTAAAAGCTACCGGGCACTAAACACAACCGACGATATCGAGATTTTTAGCAAAGAAGATTTCCCTTTTTACAACCGCGTACTCCTTCCCGATTACATTATCGGTACGCTCCCATGGCACAACCTCATCAAAATGAGCGATAGCGAAGAGGAAGATTATAGAATTAAGCTACACCGTGGCTTAAGTATCGAAAAAATAAATAAAGCAGATAAAACCGTTACCGATAGCAAAGGAAAAACGCATCATTACGATGTACTGCTCCTTGCAACCGGAAGCAGAGCATTTGTGCTTAAAGACCTGCCCAAACTGAATGGCATTTTTACCATGCGTAGTCGTACAGATGCAGATGAATTTAAGAAACATGTACCCCAAACCAATGGCAAAGTAGTCATTGTAGGTGGCGGTTTGCTGGGAATCGAACTGGCTACATCACTAGCCGAAACAGGCTCAAAAGTAGCCATAATCCAAAGGATTTCGCGTTTAATGGGCCGCCAGCTCGATGCTTTAGGTAGCCAGCTATTACACGAAGAATTGATTAGCAAGGGCATCGAAATCTTTTACAACGATGAGGTAGACCGTGTGATCGGCGAAAAAAACATCACTGGTGTACGTTTAAAAAGCGGGTTGATGATTGATTGCGAATCTTTTGTAACTGCCATCGGCACCGTACCCAATATCGAATTAATTAAAGAGGCTGGCATAACCTGCAAAAGAGGTGTAGTGGTTGATGAATACCTGCGAACCAACGAAGAAGACATTTTTGCCATTGGCGAAATTGCCGAATTTAAAGGTGAAATGTATGGCATTACCGCAGCAGCAGAGCAACAGGCAGAAATAGTAGCACGATTTCTATGTGGCGATATTGCCAAATTTTACCAGGGCAGTTTGCTGATGAATATTTTGAAAATGCACAGTCTCGAACTTTGTTCGTTAGGTCTGGCCGAAATACCCAACAACGACCCTACCTACGAAGAAATTGTTTTTATTGACAAGGCCAAACGCTATTATAAAAAATGTATTGTACACAACGACAAACTGGTAGGCGCAATATTAATTGGCGATAAAGGCGAGTTCCTGGAGTTCCGCAACCTGATTGAAAACAAGATGGAGCTGAGTGAAAAAAGGCTTCAGCTTTTAAGAAGCGGCAAAACAACGGAACCGCTTATTGGCCGAACCGTTTGCAGCTGTAACAATGTGGGCGAGGGTAACTTAATCAACAAAATAAAAGATGGCTGTAAAGATCATTTACAACTTTGCCAGCTAACCGGGGCAGGCATGGGCTGTGGCAGTTGCCGCCCCGAAGTTAAAGCCATTCTCGATTCTTTTGTAAACGTACTCAAAACCGAACCTAAAGCCGCTCTGGCCGAATAAATTAAACTGAAAGCGATGATGAAAACAACTCTTGGTCCTTCTGAATTTATTAACGTTAAAGGCATCGAATATTTTAAGTTCGAAGAAGATTTTATTGAAGAAAATGTACGTTGCATCCCGATGATTGTCCGTTTTAAAATGGATGCTGCAGGGATAAAACTCAAACTGGCCGAATGGAGCAGGTTTCATCCGCAAGAGCGGGTTCAACTGGCCTTACTGCCTGTATTTACGCAAGAGGAAACCAACAAATACCACCAGTTCTTAATTAGCCTGATTGCCAAATACACCGGAAACCAGGCTACCACCCTCCCTATTGATCCGCTGCCCGACTGGGCCAATTTACACCAAATCCCAGCCATGCTTCAGGAGAAACTGGCAGAACTACAGCTACAGATTTCCATTAGCCAATGGCGAAAGCTCACTAATATACAGCGATTTGCGCTTTTAAAATTATGCAGGCCCGGGCACGAAAACAAGAACTTCCCCAAAGCCATTATCGAATTTGGAATTTAACCAGCTGAGCATGTACAAAACAATTATTATTAACTTTCCAGGGGGCATTATCTCGCCCGGCAAGCTATTCAACATCCTTGTAGCAGCGAGTAAAGCACGCATTCAATACGTACGCTTTGGCCTGCGCCAACAGTTATTAATCGATACCACGACTTACAACATTGATATTTTTACGGCAGAACTAGATAAGCTGGAAGTTGACTATGAAGAAAACACCAATAATTCCCCCAACATCATTAGTTCTTACCCTGCAGAAGAAATTTTTATCCAAAAAACATGGCTAACAGAAGGCGTATATAAGGATATTCTTGATAGTATCGACTTTAAACCAACTATAAAAGTAAACATTTGCGATAACGACCAGAGTTTCACTCCGATGTTAACGGGTAACATTAACTGGATAGCCTCTTCACAATCGCAACATTACTGGCATCTGATTATCCGTTTTCCGAAAACCAATGTAATATACGAGTGGAACCAGCTCTGCTACACCAACCACATTGCCCAGGTTACAAAAGCTATAGAAACGATTATTAAGAACAACCCTGATAAATTTATCGATAATCCCACAGCCAATGGCGAGGAATTGTTTGCAGCACTGGCGCATGATCATTTCATCATTAAACCTGCACAGCAGTCCGTTTCCTTATCATCATTTAACCTTCCATATTACGAGGGCTTAAACCGTTATAACAATAAATACTGGTTAGGCATATACCGCCGCGATGAGCTGTTTAGCATAGCCTTCTTAAAAAAACTATGTCAGCTCTGTTTGGCTACCAAATTAGGTCAGCTTTGCTGTACCTCGTGGAAAACGATTATTATCAAAGGAATTAACGAAGAAGACAAAAAGCTTTGGAATACCCTGCTCGAAGAGTTTGAAGTGAACATGCGCCACGCCGCCAATGAGCTTAATTTTCAGGTAGAAGACAATTGCAATGAAGGTTTGGCGCTCAAAAATTTTCTGGTAAAAAGCTTAAGCATTGATGATACCCGCACCTTCGGGATTTGTTTCGGCATTAAAACCCGCAAAAAGAGCGAAGTTTTTAGCAGCATATTGATTCAAAAACGACATTTAATCGATTTGTTTGGCCTAAAACTCTTTCCGGTATACGATATTCTATGCGCCAAAGATTTTAACCCTAATGAGCGCACGGGAGAAATTTTTAGTCGCAGTAACCCAAGCTTTCTGCTACCTGAGCAAGTGAGGCGTGCGGTGTTCAAATTTTACAAATACCGTTTAAATACCATCAAAACAGATCAGCAGCAACCCATTATTACAGAAGAACCTGCTAAAAAAGGAAGCGATTTTTTGTACCAATGCAACAGTTGCCTCACGGTGTATAACGAAAAAACGGGAGATGAAACTCAGGGTATTTTACCGGGCACAACATTTAAAGATTTGCCAGAAAACTATTGCTGTCCACTTTGTGAAGGAGATAAAAATGATTTTAGCAAGATCGATCAATCTGCATTGCAATTGTTGTAAACACAATCGCCTTACAATCCATTAATTTCGGCATGGGAATTAAAATTCCCGAAAAAACGATCGTCGTTATCTTCAACAGCTATTTCGCACACCTGCAGCTTACTCAATACAAATTTCATACTGTGTTTGGTTAACTGATGCGTTTGTAATAAATGCCAGATGCTTTTTAAACCTTTGGCGGTATAAATACCACACAAAGGCTCTTGTTGGCCATTCCGCGTAAAAATATAGGCATCGAAAGCCTCAGCGGCAAGGTACGCTTCTGATAATTGATTGAGCAACCGGTTCTCCATCAGCAGTAAATCGCAGGCCAGTACAAATAAATCATGCCTGGGGCTTAACAAATGCGCAGAAAGTACGCCAAGTAGTGGTCCTCTAAAGTCAAGCGAAGTATGATCGGCCACTAGATGCTCTTCTCCGAAATAGCCTGCATAAGCTACCTGTTGGATGGCATTAACAGAAAATATAACCGGAATTTGCAATAAAGCAAGTTTATCGGCAGCCAATTGTGCCCAAAGCTTATCCTGATGGCTTAACAACCCCTTATCGGAGCCCATCCTTAAACTTTGACCGCCACATAAAACTACGCCTAACATAGCCAATTGCTTTATTTATTACTCAATTCTTTTAGCCCCGCTTCATTTAAAATACCAATTTGCTTACCCGCTACCACAACCAGTTGCTCTGCAAGCAACTCGTTCATGGTCCTGAAAACCGTTTCGTAAGTTGCACCAGTATAAGCTGCCAAATCTTGTCTGCTTAAAGCCAGGTTTAAAAAACCACCTTCATTTAAGCCAAACTGATCTTTAAGGTTCAAAATAGCCATAGCCAACCTGCCTTTAACCGACATTAAGGCCAGGTCTCTCATTTTCTTCTCAGAAGTATGCAGCTCATCGGCATAAAACATTAACAAACCATAGGCAAACTCCTGGTTTACTTTTATGGTAGCTTTAAAAAATTCGATATCAACAAAACAAAGCTGTGTTGTTTCTAAAGCTGTTGCCGATATCGGGTAAGTAGAAATGTTATTGCTGATTCCCCGATGGCCGATAATTGCACCATCGTTGGCAAAACGCAAAATCAGTTCTTTATCGCCCCAATGCTTATGCACTTTTACATTACCCGAAGTTACGAAATAAACCCCGCTCACGGGATCGCCTTCTTTAATAATCACCTCTCCTTTTTTGGCTGTAAAATTCCTTTTATGGTTATCAATAGCTGCATGCCATTCTTTTAAGGTAAGTTGGCACATAAAGCAAGTTTTAAGATCGCAACTACTGTTTTTTTTCATTTATAATGGGGATATAAACGTAAAATTAACAAATGTTACCAGCTTTTGGTCCTTTTCTCCCCAAATACCTGCTTATTAACCATTGTTGAAAATTTTATTACAACAAAACTCCCTGAATGTGAACGTTTAGCGTTTTTTGCCGGCTAACTATGCATAAAGAAGTTTAAAGATATGCCGTCAAATTTTAATTTTGTGTTATGGCAAATACGAACGTTAGAAAATCAATTCAGAATAAAATCGAATCATTGGGTAAGGAAATTGAAACCCTGCAAGGCGAATTAAAAAGATGGGAAAAAATCGCTGCTGATTATGAAACCAACTCAGAAAGTATCGATCTGATTTTATCGATTCAATTACCTGAAAAAGCTGAACCTAAAGCTAAAAAAAGTAAAGCCGTATTGGCTTAAAAAAGAATTCCCGGACAATGTCCGGGAATTCAACTCATTCAAAATCTCAGTGTTCATATGCAGCAACAGTTTCGCCTGTTTTACGTGCCGGAATTTTTGCCCTTGGCTTTACCTGTGCCAGCAAAGCTTTACCCCCTGTTTGTACGGGTTCCTTTTTCGTTGATTTTTTCTTGAATTTACGTCCGTACCAGATCAGAAAACCGGTAATGGGCAAGCTTGCACCAATTAAAGCGGCCAAAAATGCAAGCACTTTCCCCGGAAAACCTAAAATGCTGCCCACATGGATATCGTAATTCATTTTTCGCAGCTTACCACCAAAACCTGCCTCATCGTAAGGAATGGCATAAACTCCCTTTCTCTGAAATTCTTTTAAGGTATGCTGATCAAAAGTATAGCCCTGGTTATTGTAAAACTGACCTTTGTTGGGATAAACTGTAATGTTGATGGTAGCTTTCGCTTTACTGGTATCGGGGAAATTATAATAAAACCCTGCTGATTTCGGGTGTCTGCTGATTACTTTGTTCCAGGCCAGATCCATGGCTTTTTGTGGGGTATAAAATTTACCTAAAGCCAGCGAATCGGATTCTAAACGCTGAAAATCACCCAGCTTATCGCCACCCGAGGTTACCCAATAAAGGCCTTCGCTATACCACCTGATACCGTATACCATACCAGTTAGTGCAATAAACAATAAAAAGATAAGCGAATAAAAGCCCAGTACGTTGTGCAGGTCTAAATTAACCCGCTTAAATGAGGCACCCCACTTAATCTTGAAACTCTTATCGCGGGTAGATTTGTTCCATTTTTTAGGATACCACCAAATCAGTCCGGTAATGAGCAAGACCACGAAAACCAGCGTACCATAGTTTACAATTGGCCGGCCAATGGCATAAGGCAACCACAAAAAGCGGTGCCCGTTTAAAATAAACCTGAAAAAGTCTACCTCGCCTTTTTTATGCACCACCGTGCTGATTACCTCGCCAGTATATGGATTGATTTTAAGGCTTGTTCCGCCACCTCTTCTGCCCTCGTCTTTTTTGCCCCTTAAATTTAAATTAATAGCCCTTCCCTGCTGGTACTGGGCATAAGAAGGCACCTTATCCGGGTAAAGTTTAAAAGCAATAGCGCTCAGCTGCGAAGGTGGAATAACCGGTGTATCCTGTCTTTCAATTTTCGTTTCCGGTTCTAACAAGGCAGTAATTTCTTCGTTAAAAACCCAAATACAGCCTGTAATACAAACAATTAGGACAATAACGCCCGAAACCAGGCCCAGCCAGAGATGAAGCCATTTATTGATCCTGTTAAATAACGAATCTTTATTCTTTTTCTTTGCCTGAGTAGTTTTGATTACCGTTGCCATTGTCCTGTTTTGTTTGATGTTGAAATGATGATTTTAAGCTTATTTTAAATGCTGGATTGCGGTAATTAAACCACCTTCTACTTTTAGTCCTTTTGTTGCGGTTAGTGCTGATGCATCAACTTTGTACACGTAGCTGGTTCCATCTTTCAGGTTTAAACCGATGTAAGCTGTTTTACCATCTTTGGGTGTATAATTATTGGTGGTAATGCTCGAAATATCAGTAGAAGCAGGTATTCCGTTAACTTTTTTAAATGTTTTATCAACCACATTCAAAATTCCGATCGTTTTTCCTACTGTATAAGCACCTTTTTCTGCTTTTGGTATGGCGTTTACCACAAAATTATTGTTACCGATATACAACCAGTTGGTAATTACGTTACCACCAGAAACTGATTCAAAATCAACAAAATAACTTAAATCGAATTCGGTAGTACCGGCCTTAATTTTGGTAATGGTTGATGGCTTTGTAGAGCTTAACACACCATTGGTAACGGCTACAGAAGAAGAGAAAGCATACACATCACCATTTTCTACCAAACCTAAACCATCGGTAAAATACCTGCCGATAAAGCTGGTTCTGTCGTCTTTAATTACCTTTTCAAGTTTCATTTCCGGGTAAGAATAAACAGCAATCCAGGCATTGTTAGGGAAATTTGTACCAAAAGATTCACCACAGCAGGCCTTAATTGAAAAGTACGGCGCATAAACCTTATTGCCTACTTGTTTAATCCAACTAAAGTGGGCCGATTCGCCGTTGTTTGATGGCGCCTGAACATCAATGGTTCCTTCGCCTGCAATTAATAAACTATTGGTATTTACCCTGTACCAGTTGGCCAGTGGCGTAGCAATATTTCTCGGTATTTTAACCAAAAGGATATCATCGTTTACAGGAGCAAAAGCCTGCACCGTTTCGGTCTGGAAATTAGATAGTTTATTTAGCTTACCCGACAGGATGTTGTAAGTAGTTACAGCACCTGGATTTCCCTGCCCGTAAAGCATGCTGAAAAATTTATTGTTGTGAGTAACATAGTAACGGTAGGTTCCGTCTTGTTCTACCCCATTACCAACGGTAGAAATGCTGCCTTTATCTAAATCGCTTGCAGTAAGCAGGTAATCGGCTACTCCGGTTGATGCTACTGGTGTTACTGCCAGAATAAAATTACCCGGGTTGTTGGGAATACTTTCGCCTTCTTCTTTTTTAGAACACGAGGTTAGCACAGCAGCAAAAGCTAAAGCTATAAACGCTTTGGTTAAATTTGTTTTCATTATGAACTGTTTTAATAATTAATTATTGATTTAATTGATAAAATATCTTAGGTTCAGGTAGAAAGCCCTACCCGGTTTTTGGAGACTAAAATTGTCGAAGAGATTGGCGTTGGTGATATTTTTGGCTTCCAAACCAATGTTGTAGCGACCTTGTTTTAAGCTGTAAACGAGATTTACATCGTGATTAAATTGTTGAGGAATAACCTTTTTATCGTCGCTGATGGTTTTACCACCCTGGCTTGGCCAGTACAGCCAAAAGGCATGCACATATAGTAAATTATAGCCTATAGTAAGGTTATTGCCTTTATGACCTACATCTTTTAGCGATACCGAAACATCTCCGTTTCCGTACAAATAAGGGATATTGGGCATCTGATCGAGGTATACGATACTGATTGAAGCGAATTTTTGTCCGGTACTGGGGTCGGTTTCGTATTTCTGCAGGTTTTTAAGGTTTTGATAGGTTACGGTTGTACCTATGCTTAACCAATTTTTGTAAGAATACCTGATTTCTGCATCACCACCAACTGTTCTTACTCCGTCGCGGTTATCGGCTACCAATTTGGATTGGTTTTGGTTTAAACGGCTATAAATGAAATTGGTAGCATTTCTATAAATTCCATTGGCCGAGAAAGCAAAGTTATGATCGTGCGAAACCGAAAAAGCATAGCTCAATCCCAAATTAAAATTATCGCTTTTTTCGGGTTTTAAGCTAGGGTTGGCATCCTGGTTTTCTACATCACCAAATATTTCCTGGGCTTCGGGCATGCGGTTGGTTAATTCGTACGAAGCTTTTAACTGAAGGTTTCTGTTTAAAAAATAACTGGCTGCTGCACCATAACCCAAACGCTCCAGATTATTTTTACCTGCACCAGTACCGCTTCCGTTAACATTATTCTGGTTAATGTATTTACCAAAAACCGTAGCACTCCATTTATTTTTTACGTCAAAATTATAACCCAGACCTAAAATATTCTTGTTGGTTTTCTTTGTACGTTCGTGCTCTGCATTGGTTGGATTCAGTTCATCACTTCCCTTACGGTTAAAAGTGCTGAAAACATTGCTCAGCGCTACCGATTGATTATCGTTAATGCGGTAATTGAGCATGGTTGTGGCCAGGCCATTGTTGTTTTTGTATTTGTATAAACTTCTTGCGCGCTCGCCATTCGATCCGTTTGGTTTACTATTGCCATACCAATCGTAACGTACATTTAGTGTATCGATATTTTGCTCGTTACCCAGGTTGTAATTGGCATTGATGGTTACATCCAGCCCTTTAACCAGGTTTTCTTTCTTGTATTTTAAGCTGGGCATTAAAATATTCCCCCGGCGGTGCCAGCCTCCAAAAACCGAAGCCATCCGGGCACCAGTTTGTATTTCTTTATAATTCTGACCAACAGTAACACCAAATAAGAGTTTATCGGCATAGCTTTTTCCTACTACGCCTACATTGGCAATTAAAGTTTCGTTATGGTAGGTATCGTTAAACCTCCGAAGTTTAGCGGCTGGTGCATAAGCCCCGGTCCAGATATCTGATGCTTCAACGGTTACTTTGTAGTCGTTATCAGAATAGTTCTGAAATGCATTTAACTGAATAGTAAAGCCATTTTTTGAAGTTGTGGCGGCATTAATTACGCTTCTGTGGGTGTTAAACGAACCAAAAGAATAAGAAGCATCGATATAGTTGCGGTAGCGATCGCCGGTTACAATGTTAATTGCACCACCAAGGGCATCCGACCCCAGCCACATCGGCACCACGCCTTTATATACTTCAACCCTGTCTGCAATGTTAATCGGGATATTGTTAATCTGAAACGAGGAACCAAAATTATCCATTGGTATCCCATCTATAAAATACCTTACGTGGTTGCCCGAAAAACCATTTAATGAAAGGTTAAAGTTAGAACCCACCCCGCCCGATTCTCTTACCCGTATGCCTGCAACGCGATCGAGGGCTCCCGAAATATCGAGTGTGGTATTGTACAGCTTTTTGGCATCTACCGCAGTTACGTTAAAAGCCTGTCGGTTTACCTCCTGCGTAGCCGTTCTGCCAATTACATTCACGGTTTCCATCTGTTCTGCAGATTCGGAAAGATTAAAATTGAGTCCGCTTAACGGTTTATCGCCAATGGTAATTTCTTTCTTAAGGGTTTTAAAACCAATGGCCGATACCTGTAAAGTATAATTTCCGGCGGGGATTTGTACGATTTTAAAATTACCGCTACCATCGGTAAGGGTACCAAAATTTGTTTTATTAACTTTTACGGTGGCACCAGGAAGCGGATCGCCGCCGCTGGTTTTAACTTGTCCTGAAATGCCCGGTATTGGATTTTGGGCTGAAGCAAAAATTACACAGGCACATAGTATGCCCAATAGCAAAATTTTCTTAATTTGCATGGCTTTTAATGGAGATTAAAGGTGAGCCGGATTTCCGGTTTAGCCACACGGGTCCGAAACCGTGTGGCATTTTTATTCCGGGCAAAGATAGTCTCTATTTAGATCAAGTCCAAATAAGAATAAATAAATGTTAAATTTCGTTAATCCCCACCTTTAAGCCTGGCAGAAAAAACACTTACGATAAATCTTTTAAAACACTCAAACCCTTTCACTTAAAAACATGTTCTTCCTATACAACAAAAACAATGTATATGAAAAATTTAATTTATTTGATGGCCATTTCGGCATCGGTTTTAACTTTCCAGGCATGTAGCGGAGGGAATAAAGATGCTAAAGAAAGTGCCGACAGTTTAAACATGGCGAAAGATACCACAACAAATGTGGCGGCTACCGGTGGAATTGCAGTAGACGAAGCTGATGCCAAATTTACCACTCAGGCTGCTGTGGGCGGCATGGCCGAAGTAGAACTGGGAAAAATGGCGCTCGAAAAAAGCAGTAATGCAAAGGTGAAAGAATTTGCCACCATGATGGTAAAAGACCACGGCATGGCCAATACCGAATTAATGGCCATAGCCAAACTCAAAAACATTACCTTACCAGGTACGGTTGATGATGAGCATAAACAGAAAATGGACGACCTGAGTAAAAAAGCAGGGACAGATTTTGATAAAGCTTATGTAGATGCTATGGTAAGCGGGCATAAATCTACACTGAAATTAATGGAAGATGAAGCTAAAGACGGAAAAGATGCCGATCTCAAATCATTTGCAACCAAAACTGCTCCGATCGTTCAGAGCCATTTGGTAATGATCAATAAGATAAACGATAGTATGAAATAAAAAACGTTAATCACCTTCAACAATGGTTGAAGGTGATTAATAATTGCCTTTAAAATTATCTCTTTTAACCAAATGGGCAATTGCCTGCCTGATTTGCTCGTAACCAACAGGTTTTACAAAGAATTTATCGCAATACACCCTAAAGGCATCGAGCGCATGCCTTTCATGGGCAGTCACAAAAATGAGGTACTTAACGCGATCGCGTATTACTTTGGCTATATCAATGCCCGACACTTCCATGCCAATATCAAGGAAAAGGAAATCAATTTCACCATATGCGCGGATCGCCTCAACCCCAGCAATCGGATCGGTATAGGTAGCTAACATGGTAAATTCTTTTATGCGCGAAATATAAGCTTTCAGGATATCGATACTGATCTGGTCATCATCGATTATGACACAGGTATATGGTTCAAGATGAGGTAACTGCATTAACTTTTCTAACCAGTTAGCAAAGCTCAAGCCAAACCTGAAGGTAAGCCAGGCAAATTGAGCTGTTTAATCGCTAAACCCCTTTAAAACACGACCTATACAAATGGTTATTCCCCTTAAAAAATAGCCTTAAAACACATTTAAACAACGATTTTAGCTTGGTCTGAAATTATAACTCTGGTGGTGTATAACGTTCTATAAATGTCTTCCGGCTTAGCAATTTTAAATAGGGATAATTTCCGTTTAACTGCGGTCTTTGCTTAAGTTCATATAGAAAATGGCCGCCTAAATCGATGATAATCTTTGCGGTAGCACTATACCATACCATATGAGGCTGTTTCCAGCAAAAAGAATAGAGATTGGAAGTGAATTTTATGTCCTTTAACTCACTGTGGTAAAAATTCAACGGTTTGGGGAATAAATTCCCCTGTTCTATCTCTACTTTCCTCACCATCGAAAGATGATCGCTATGGCAAAACTCATAGTCCATTAATTTAGGATCATCCACATCTGGAAGGTGTTTAAGCACTTTAAAGCCTTTAAATTTCTTTCCATTCAGCACCCAAATCAGGTTTGGATAGAAAGCTTCCCGGCTATTTAATTCGACCAGTGTAATTGGGGAATTCTGAAACTCTATGGTATAGCCCGAAGGCGTAAAAATATCAGCCCGGTGCAGGTTATTATTGGCCGCATCGTAAAAGGCAATTTCCCGGAAAGAAGGCGGAAAAGCCAGTTTCCAATCGCGGTGCCAGACGGTTTCTTTTCTATAAAATTCTTCTTTTAGCATAGAAACATCCAAAACGGGTTCGGGAAGGGGATTAAATTTCTTCATCAGCTATTGCCCGCAAAATTGCTTAATTAGGGATACGCAAAATTAGACTAAAAATATTAGCATACAAAAAATATATCCACTCCCGGTATGACTAAATACTTCGAACTGAAATTATTCGGTCTGAACCAGAGCCATATATCAGATTAAAACAAACTTGTTTTTAAGGACCAGCAGTATAATGGTAACTTTGTGGCATGACCGTGGAAGAATTAAAACAGTTAGAAGATTTTTTTGCCAACGCCGAGCCCCAGCAGGTTCCAATCTATCTAAACGAGGCTACCGTAATTACAGATTATAAACATTTTCTGGAGAGCCATTTTCTTCCTTTAAGGCTTAATCCCGATGCCAAGGTAAATGCGCCGCTGGTATACCGGCTTAAAATGCTGAAGTTGCTGATCGAATCGAATGCCTAAATACACTACTCATTTTTTTTAATAAAATGGTGTATTTTAGCCTATTAAACAAATTCAAAATTTGAAAGCTTTTAATCTCTTATTCTGCATCCTGTTTATTGTTTCTGCCGGTTTACAGTACAACGATCCCGATCCCTATGTTTGGATGCCCATCTATCTTTTTGGCGCCTGGCTATGTTGGATGTATTTCCGTGGAAAATATTACCGCAAAGCTTATTTAGGTGGAATACTGGCTTACAGCGTGTATGCCATATACCTGTTTTTTGATAAATACGGCGTATTGAACTGGTATAACGACCATGCTGCCGAAAACATAGCCATGAGTATGAAAGCAACCAAACCATGGATAGAAGAAACCCGCGAATTTGGGGGCTTACTGATCCTGATTGTTGTACTTGCCATTGATTATCTAACCACCAGGGTAGCTTCGAAACGACTGGCCTAAAGTAGCTTTTAACTGATAAAAGTAAAATTTAGAATTATTGCGGGCAGATTTTAAAACTTGACGAGCATCAGTTTTTAAAACAAATATTTCCAACTATATTGGGCATAATTGGTTATACCTATACCTTGATGCTTCCTTTATGACAAAAAATATTTTCATTGCCTCGGCCGAACCTTATACCGGAAAATCGGTAATCGCTTTCGGCATGATCAATATGCTGTTGGCAAAAACCCAGAAAGTAGGTTATTTTAAACCCATTATTGCCCAGGATGACCCGAATGTTAGAGACGAACATGTAGAGGCCATGCTCGATTATTTTTCGCTCCCGGTTAAATACGAAGATGCTTTTGCTTTTACCCGGCAGGAAATGCTGCATCAATCAGACGATAGCAGTACCATCATCAATACCATTATCAGTAAGTATAAAAAACTGGAAGACAATTATGATTTCACGGTAATTGAGGGTAGCGATTTTTTAGGCGAAGGCATGGCATTTGAGTTTGAATCGAATGCGCTGATGGCAAAAAACCTAGGTGCACCGGTGCTTATTGTCGTATCAGGAAAAAACAAAACAGCCAGTCAGCTTTTTAAAAGCGCCATTAATATTTACCGCAATTTTTTATTAAGGGATGTACAGGTGCTTGGCGTGGTGGCCAATATGGTTAATCCCGAAGAGGCCGAACGCATTAAACAGGCGCTAACCAACCAGCTACCAGCCGAACTATTGATAGCGGTAATACCAACAGAAACCGGATTGCAAAGCCCAACCATGAAAGAAATTACATCGGCACTGGGTGGTGAAATACTTTTTGGTACAGAGTTGCTCGACAATCAGGTTGATAATTTTGTAACCGGTGCCATGATGTTACCTAACTTTTTAAGACACATTAAAGATAACCTGCTTATTGTTACGCCAGGCGATCGTGGCGATATTATTATTGGTGCACTTCAGGCCAATTTATCGGCCAATTACCCAAAAATCGCGGGTATTGTTTTAACAGCTGGCAGTTTACCCGATGAGCCGATAATTAAACTGATAGAAGGTTTACAGACCATTATCCCAATAATTGCAGTACAAAAAGGAACTTTCGAAACCACTACTACCATTGGTGGTATTCATTCTAAAATTACCATAGCCAACAAAAAGAAAATTGCCCTTGCCATTGAGTTGTTCGAAAAATATGTAGACAGCAAGGCCCTGGATAATAAAATTATTACTTTTAGCTACCAGGGGATTACGCCGCACATGTTCCAATACCAGCTGGTTAAATGGGCCAAACGCGATAAAAAACACATTGTTTTGCCAGAAGGAAACGACGAGCGGATTTTAAAGGCAGTAGAAAAACTTATTGCCCAGGATATTGTTGACATTACACTCCTTGGCGACCCGGTTGAAATAGGCAACAGCATAAAAAGGCTTGGTCTTAATCTGGATATCAATGTGTTAAAAATTTACGATCCTATCCATTCTGAGCAGTATAATAATTATGTAGATACACTGCACGAATTGCGCAAAGCCAAAAATGTAAACCTCGAAATGGCCAGGGATATGATGACCGATGTTTCTTACTTCGGCACCATGATGGTCTATAAAGGCGATGCCGACGGCATGGTATCAGGCGCAGTACACACTACTCAGCATACTATCCGTCCGGCGCTGCAATTTGTTAAAACGAAGCCGGGGGTATCGGTTGTGTCGTCTATTTTCTTTATGTGCCTGCCAGAACGTGTGGCCATATTTGGCGATTGTGCGGTTAACCCCAATCCTACTGCCCAGCAACTTGCCGAAATTGCCATTTCTTCGGCTGAGAGTAGTGCCAGGTTTGGCATCGAGCCCCGCATAGCCATGCTTTCCTATTCGTCGGGTACATCGGGCGAAGGCGAAGATGTAGAACGGGTAAGAGAAGCTACGGCAATTGTAAAAAGCAGGTTTCCTGAATTAAAAATTGAAGGGCCAATACAATACGATGCCGCTGTTGACCCTTTGGTTGGCCAGCAAAAACTACCAGGATCAGAAGTAGCGGGCCGTGCGAGTGTACTTATTTTCCCGGATTTAAATACCGGTAACAATACCTACAAGGCAGTACAGAGAGAAACTGGCGCACTGGCCATTGGCCCCATGCTGCAGGGTTTAAACAAACCCATAAACGATTTAAGCCGTGGCTGTACGGTAGATGATATTTTTAACACTGTTGTTATTACAGCAATTCAATGCCAGGATCTTTAATATGAACATTTTAGTAATCAATTCAGGAAGCAGTTCTTTAAAATACCAACTCTTTAAAATGCCAGAAAAAAGCCCCGTTTGCAGTGGCTTGGTAGAACGCATTGGCATTGAAGGCTCCTTTATAAAACATACCGTTTATACAGCGTGCAGTAAACACAGTATAGAACAATCGGCATTTATTGCCAGCCACAGCGAAGGCTTAAAACAGGTACTCGCGCTACTAAGTGAAGGTAAATATGCCGTAATAGCAAGTCCTGATGATATTGCTGCTGTTGGCCACCGTGTTGTACATGGTGGTGAGCATTTTAACGGACCAGTGCTGATTACCGATGAAGTAAAAAAACAGATCAAAAAGCTGTTCTCACTCGCTCCCTTGCATAATCCGGTCAATTACAAATGTATTGAAGTAGCCGAAAAGACTTTTACCAAAGCCAAACAGATTGCCGTTTTTGATACTGCCTTTCATCAAACCATACCCGAGCAGGCTTACCGTTATGCCATCCCCGAGTGGTACTATAAAGAAGATGCCATCAGGGTTTATGGTTTTCATGGTACCAGTCACAAGTATGTGAGCGAACAGGCTATAAAATGGCTGGGTAAAAGTGATACAAAAATTATCAGTGTCCACTTAGGAAACGGCTGCAGCATTACAGCCATTAGCAATGGCAAATCGGTTGATACGAGTATGGGTTTTGGCCCATTAAGCGGTTTGATGATGGGAACGCGATCTGGCGATATCGATCCTTCGGTTATTTTTCACCTCATGGAGCATTCTGGCTATACTTTAGAGCAGCTAAGCACTTTACTCAATAAACAATCAGGGCTTTTGGGCGTTGGCGGATCGAGTGATATGCGCGACATTAGAAAGCTGGTAGCAGAAGGTAACCAGGCTGCTGTTTTAGCCCTTAAGTTATATGCCTACCGCATCAGGAAATTTATAGGTGCCTACACTGCCGTTCTAAATGGCGTAGATGCGATCGTTTTTACAGCGGGTGTAGGCGAAAACGACAAGCAGATGCGCGAAGCAGTATGCACTGACCTTGATTTCTTAGGCATTAGCTTAGACTCCGAACAAAATAACACTTATGCGGGCGAATTGAAGGAAATCAGCAGTTCTTCATCAAAAGTAAAAATACTGGTTATCCCAACAAACGAAGAATATGAAATTGCCAATCAGTGTTACGATCTTTTAACAGTTAACTAATCCACAGTTTTGTATAATATTCATTTTCTGCATGCATTTTGGCACTTTGCCTTCTAAATCTTTTATTTTTGGTTATGAACCTATCTTTTCCGATCCTCGACACTTATACTTATTTAAATACCGCCAACTCTGGCTTACTATCAACCGAGCTGGCTGCCTGGCGTAAAACACATGATGAAGCATTTATTGCCGGCGGCAGTATTTTCAGAATGGAAAATGCGGCAATTATTAACGATCTCAGAAATAATTTATCAAAATGTTTTGGTGCTAAAGCTGATAACACCTATCTGGTTCCTAATTTTTCGGTAGGTTTTAATACGCTATTAAACGGATTGGATAAAAGCCATCGTTTTTTACTGTTGGAAGAAGAGTACCCATCAGTTAGTTATCCGGTAATTAGTATGGGATTTGAATACCAAACCGTAAAAATTGATGCAGATTTCGAAAATAACCTGATCCGGGCCATTGAAAAATTTAAGCCAACAGCACTGGCTTTTAGCATGGTGCAATACATTAGTGGCCTTCGGATGGATAATGAATGGATACAAAAGTTAAAAAGCAGTTACCCACAACTGTTGGTGATTGGCGATGGTACTCAGTTTACCGGTACTACGGCCTTTAATTTCGAAAAATCGGGTTTAGATGCCTTGCTAGGAAGTGGCTATAAGTGGCTGCTGGGAGGTTACGGCAATGGCTATGCCTTTCTTTCTGATGCGTTAAAAGATCAGCTTTATCAAATAAACAAACTTGCTGCTTTGCCTACTGCTCCGTTTTTACAAGGCAAGGATCATTTATCGCTATATTTTGAACCTGGTCATTTAGATACTTTAAACTTTGGCACACTGAACCAAAGCCTTGTACACCTTAGCGCTATTGGTTTTGATGAAATTGAAAGGACGACACAAGCACTCAGCAACAAAGCCAGACTGGCGCTAAACTCGAGAGGGTTAATTCCAAACTGGTTAATGGAAAGGAAATATCAATCGACTATTATCAGTATGCCTCTCGATCAAAAAAAGGTAGAACAGCTTCAGGATGCACAAATCATTTGCTCACCAAGAGGTGCTGGTACCCGCATTTCTTTCAACTTTTACAATACCGAAGAAGAATTGAGCAAGCTATTAAATGTTTTAGACAAGTCTTAAATCTGTCGATTCGATAAAAAACAACACATTAAAATACAATAGTATAGAGGCAATAAACTTAACAAACACTTTTGATAAAACACTATTATTTTATCAATGGTATTCGTGTGAAACAAGGAAAAATAACGCGTCAAATAAAAAAGTTACAAACTATATCAAAAATTGAGCGTTAAATAAAAAGACATTCACAAAACTATCCTTATGTACACACAAGCCACAGAAAACACAGACCTTACTGTTCACGTTCAGGATGATGCATCGATTGATGATAAAAGAGAAACGCTGCTAAAAAGCTTACTCGACGGATTAAATGCTGAAACAGCTTCCTTTAATTAAAGAACCAAAAATCAAGGCCATTTAGCCTTCAAAAAAACTACCGGAATTACGAAAATCTTTAAAAAAGAAAAAGGGCGAAACAAATTAATGTTCACCCCTTTCCATCTAAATTAACGCTCTCGCGACAAAAGTAGAAATTATCGGCAAAAACCAATGTAACAAATAAGTAACATAGGCCTCGCTAAATCATTTTAGTTTACAATCTCCTGTGCCCTGCACAGGTTGTCTGTAGTCTGCAAAATTTTATCCTTCAATTTTGGGTTGTAATTAGGATGCGATTTCAAAAATGCTTGCACCACCTGATAAGCTTCACGACTATTGTATGTTGAGAATATTGCCGCTAACCACGATTGCGGGAAAAATATGTCGCCGGTTTGCTGTATTTCCTCAAGTAGCTCCAAACTTTGTTTCAGATATTTTATTGAAGTCTGTTGCCTTAACGAATGATGCAGATAAGCCAATGCTGTAGTAGTCCAAGCCTCTTTCTGACGGTTTTTACGCTCTTTTAAACTATCAAAGAAGCGATCTCTTTCAGCTGGGTCCAATGATAACGCTGGCATCAGGTAAATCAGTCTGTTTTTACGGTCGGTATTACTGGTGCGTGCTAACTGCGCTTTTAAAATGCTATTTGCCGTATCGGTTTTAAGGGCCAAGGTTAAAGCCAGGTTACTATAATCATCTTCCTGCAGTTTAACGCCATCTGGTGCCAATTGCTTATCCCAAATCTGGTAAAGCCTTTCACCTGCTTCTTTCCCTATATAAACATTTTGATAGGCATTGAATAAAATCTTTTTATGGTTTTGCTGTTCCTGCTGTTGCATAGCTGTCCAAATAACATTTTCGAGGTCAGTATGCATACCCGTACGCATTTCTGGCGTAAGAAATGTCCAGTAAATATTAGTCAGGTAGCCCGCAATTAACCTTAAATTCATTTCGTTTTTCTCAATCGCTAATCCTTTCAGATAAAAATTAAGCAATTGCTTAGGTTTAAAGTTGTTGCCTGCCAGCATATTTTCGTAAGCATTGATATAAATTGATGCACGCTCCAGCTGATTGCTTTTCACATCCATATTCTCCATCATCAGCATATCAACAGGAAACAAGCCATAACCCGCACCATCGGCATTAAACAGCACGTACTGCGGTTTGGCTAATCCTTTAGCCTCATTAATAATTGTAGTAGCATTCGCCGCATTCACATTCAAAATCTTACTGTTATCACCATAAACCAGTTTAATGGTAAATGCCTGGGGCCATACGCGAGGCTCTCCATTTTCACTTTTTTGAGTTAAAATTAAGCTACTGATGTTATCGCCATCGTATTTAATTTCGTAACCAAATATCGGGCGACCGGGTTGGTTTACCCAAACTTTGTTCCAGCTGTACAAATCCTTTTTGGTGTATTTACTCAAAATCGCAATCAAATCGTTCCAGGTAGCATTTTCATAAGCATAAAGTTTAAGGTACTCGCGAATTCCTTTCTGAAAAGCTGCTTTGCCCATTAATTGCTCCAGCTGGCGCATCATAATTGGCGCTTTGTGGTAAATGATATTTCCATACATCGACCCCGCCTCTTGCAAATTATCCAATTGCTGACGAATTGGATTAGCACCTAAAGTACGGTCTACCCCATAAGCGGCAGGATAATGATCCTGCAAAAACTTCAAATCGAAAGTGCTTTTACCCATCAGCTTTTCGGTAACCTTATCGGCCATAAAATTGGCAAACACCTCTTTCATCCATACATCATTAAACCATTTCATGGTAACCAAATCGCCAAACCACATATGCGCTGTTTCGTGTGAAATAAGATTTGAACGCGAAATAAACTGATCTCTGGTTGCCCCCTGATCTAGAAACAAGGCTGATGATTTGTATTGTACTTCGCCCGGGTGCTCCATCCCCCCAAACTGAAAATCGGGAATTGCAGCAAAACCAATTTTTTGAAAAGGATATTTAATGGCTGTCCAATCTTCTAAAAAATCGAGTGCATCATTATGGCCTGTAAACACCGAATCGACACTGAGCTTAATTTTAGCAGAATCTGTTTCACGGTGCAGAAATTCCATGTTGCGATTTTTCACTTTTCGGCTTAGGTAAGTATATTTTCCGGCAGTAAAAGAGAACAGATACGTAGGGAGTTTATCCGAATTTTTAAAATGATAGGTAACCATATCCCCATTAACCAGCGAATCCTTTTTGGCAGCATTAGCCATTACTTTCCAGTCATTTGGAACGGTTAACGAAAGTAAAAAATTAGCTTTTAAATCGGGCTGATCAAAACACGGAAAAACCATACGGGCATGATCGGGAACGAAGAGTGCGTATAAGAAATCTTTATTCCTGTTTAGTGATTCGTTGCCTGCAACAAACTCAATAGCAATGCGGTTATTGCCCAGATGTAAATCCTTATGGGCAATGAGAATATGTTCTTCTTTAAAGTTAATAGCAACTTGCTTTCCATTAACCACAATGCGTTTTAAATGATCAGCACTTTGCTTAAAGTCAATTTGCACATCACTTAACTTATTCAACTTAAAATCAATATTTTCTGTCGATTGAATTGCCGCACTAAGCTCTTGCGGTATATTAAAATGAACCTGGTATTGAATATTGCTAATTGTTGTGCTTCTGTGACTGGCCAGCGCTAGCGACACGCCTGGCTCAACAGGTATATCAGTGTTTTTTTGTTGAGCAAAAGCCACCTGCCCGAGTAGTAAAAAGGAAAAAAAATATTTAGGGTTAATCTTCATCATTGGGTTATTCTCCGTTTATCATTTGAACTATGGTGCCGTAACTCATCCAAACCATGGTAATTACTACGGCCAAACCAGTTAAGGTAAGCCATAGCGGCTGTTTGTAACTGGCAATTATTTTAGTGCGATAGGCTGCAACAAGCATCACTCCTAAAGCAATGGGCAATATAAAACCGTTAATTGCCCCTACCGTTAGCAATATTTTAACCGGCTTGCCAATGAGGATAAAAATAACACAGGAAACAGAGATAAAAGTAATGATGATGGCCCGGTTAAATTTAAGAATTAAAGGGTGAAAGCTCTTAATGAAAGATATAGATGTATAAGCCGAACCAACTACCGACGAAATGCCTGCAGCCCAAATTACCACACCGAATATTTTATAACCTATTTCGCCACTGGCCAGTTTAAATACCGAAGCTGCCGGGTTATCAGGATCTAAAGTAAAACCTTTACTTACCACACCTAATGCAGCTATAAACAACAATAAACGCATAACAGATGCCAAACCTATTGCGCTTAAAGCCCCTTTATTTACGGCGCCTAAATTTTGTATACCGGTTTGGCGGGCATCTAACAAACGGTGTGCTCCCGAAAAGGTGATATAGCCACCAACCGTTCCGCCAACTATGGTTAAAACTGCCGTAAAACTAAATTGCGTAGGGTTAACCGATCTTAAAGCTGCCTCTGCCAGGGGCGGCGAACTGGTGTAAGCAATAAACAGGGCAAGTAAAATTTTAATCAGCCCCATGCATTTGGCAAAAAGATCCATGGCTTTCCCGGCTTCCCTGTAAATAAAAATACCAATGGCCATAATGGCGCTAATTACTGCCCCCTGCCCAACGCTGATGCCGAACAGCACATTTAAACCAAGGCCGGCACCAGCAATATTACCGATATTAAAAGCTAAACCGCCTAAAAAAACCAGAAAGGAAATAAAATACCCCAATCCTGGAAACACCTTATTGGCAATATCCTGTGCAGGTTTATCGGCAACGGCTATAATGCGCCAGATATTGAGCTGGGCAATGGCATCGAGTACGATTGAAAGCAGGATTACAAAAGCAAAACTAGCGCCCAGCTGCTGGGTAAAAACGGCTGTTTGGGTTAAAAAACCTGGGCCAATTGCCGATGAAGCCATTAAAAATGCAGCACCCAAAAGTACGCTCCAATTGTACTTAGCTTTCATATCGTGGTGCTTTAACCAAAATCCCTTCCGATTTTAATTTTTCGGCAATGCGTTTTGCAAAGGTTACTGCGTGTGCCCCATCGCCATGTACGCAAATGGTTTCGGCATCAACGGCAATGATTTTACCACTTACACTGCGCACTTCCTGTTTTAATGCAAAAGCAACAACCTGATTTAAAGCTGCCTCCTCATCAGTAATCAATGCACCGGGTTCGGTGCGCGGCGTTAACGATCCGTTATCCTGATAACTCCTATCTGCAAAAACTTCCGAGGCAGTTGCAATACCCTTATTTTGGGCTTCAGCAATCATTTTACTCCCCGAAAGCGCATACAAAATTAATTTCGGATCAAAATCATACACCGCTTGTACAATGGCTTTAGCAAGTTCAGCATCTTTAGCAGCCATATTGTAAAGTGCGCCATGTGCTTTTACGTGATTTAATTTTCCTCTTGCGACCTTTACAAAAGCGCTTAGAGCCCCAATCTGGTACAAGGTGAGCTGATAGGCTTCCTGTGCCGAAATTTTCATCTCCCTGCGTCCAAAACCCTGCAAATCGGGCAAGCCCGGATGTGCGCCTATAGCCACTCCTTTTTTGATGGCCAGGGCCACGGTGTGCTGCATTACGGCAGGATCGCCTGCATGAAAACCACAGGCAATATTGGCTGATGAAATGTAATCCATCAGTTCAACATCATTGGGCATGGTATAATTTCCAAATGCTTCGCCCATATCGCAATTCAGATCTATTTCTTTCATATAGTGCTGGTATATTTTATATTTATAGCCTTGCTAATCAACAACAAATCATGCTCTTTCTGAAGGTAAAGTTCTTCTGCTTCATCTCTCGATATTTCTGAAAAACTGATCTCATCTCCTGGTTTTAACTGTGCACATAATGGTAAATCTACATCGGCAACGTGTGCAATACGCGGGTAGCCGCCCGTTGTCTGGCAATCAGCCATTAATATAACCAAATCACCATTACCTGTTACCTGTATAACGCCCGGAGTAACCGCAGTGCTAAGCAGCTCCTTTTTTGTTTTCCGAACCATCGGTCTACCTGATAAATGGCAACCCATTCGATTGCTCTTTAAACTGATTTGGTATGTTTTGGTTAAGAATGCAATAATTGAGCTGGCATCAAACCAGTTAAATTCGTTGGCCAGTACCACCCTAATGGTTTTCCGGTTAGCAGACAATAAAATTTCGCGCGAGATGCGCCAGTTAGGATAAATTAAAGCCCTGCTGTTCAACTCATGTATAATAGCTGCAGAAACAGCACTGATGGCATCACCATTGCGCAACACATCGCCTTCTGCCAGCTTACGCCCTTCAAAACCGCCAAATTTAACCGGCAGGTAAGTGCTTTTACTCCCCAGTACCTCGGGCACCTGCCAACCACCCGCCATCGCCAGATAGGTACGCATACCTAGTGGATTATGGATTAAAGTAAGTATTGCCCCTTTCGGAAAAAGCAGTGGTTTTTCTGCAGGCATTACCTCGCCCCCGTACATCAAAAAAGCGCCATCACCCGAGTAAGCAAGCAAAACAACTGTATGGGTTGTAAATGAAGCATTTGCATAGGTAAATTCGAGGGTGGCCATATCATCATCATTGCCAACAGCTTTATTGGCCAACCGGTGGGCCAGCTGGTCCATAGCGCCCGAAACGGGTATGGCCTGCGCAAGGTGTTTGTATCTGCCCATATCTTGCACCGTAGTTAACAGGCCGGGTTTTATGATGCTTATCTCCATATTTTATTCAGGATAAGCATTAAATTCTTCAATGGTTATGGCTTTAAAGGTAATCGAATCGCCACCTTTTAAAAGCGCAGGTTGTTGGCGCTTTGCATCAAACAACTGCAATGGGGTTCGGCCAATTATTTGCCAGCCCCCAGGTATTTCAATCGGATAAATACCCGTTTGTAATCCGGCTATACCAACCGATCCGGCAGGTATTGCGGCAGCAGGAACCTCTTTTCGGGCTGTGGCCAATGTTGCTGGCATACCACCCATGTAGGCAAAACCAGGTACAAAACCTATCATATAAACACTGTAACTGGCACCACTGTGTAAGGCAATTACCTCAGCTTCGCTAAGGCCGTTATTTTGGGCCACAGTTAAAATATCAGGGCCAAAATTTCCACCATAACATACCGGAATAACGATATGGTTACCCCCAAGCCCTGTTTGGCTGGGCTCATTGTGACTAATTGTCTTTAAATAAGCCGAAACCTTTTCGTAACAGGTTTTACCCGGCAAATCTGCCGAGGCAACCACTAAAGGATCGAAAAAAACTGTTAATGTGCTGTAAGCAGGTACGGTAGTGGTAAAGCCCGAAAATGGATTTTGTGTTAAAAGCCAGTTAAAACTGCTTACCAGGCGCCACAATGTTTCACTTATAACATGGCCAAATACAACGGTTACGGCTTTTTCGCTTAATGCATAAATAGAAATGGAATAATCAGACGCAAAGTCTCCCTGCTGTTCGCTCATACTAATTACGCCAAACTATTTTTAGAATAAATAAGCTTCATACCTGTTAAACAAACAAAGTGTAGCCATAAAAATGATTATATAATATCGAAATAGCAAGTTTAATGCATTTTAGGCTAAAAAGCTGTAAAAACAGGAGGCATTTGATATATATCGGAGCAAATAATCTTGTAATTCTGAATAAACAATCTGTTTAAGCTCCCTTATACTATCGTTTAAAAGCCACCACTTTACGTTGGCTAACTATTAAACTGCGGTTATGGGGTAAAGTAATTTTTAAAATCAGTTTTAACCGCCTCGAATGGCCTAACTCAAAGCCTTCAATAATAGCCCGGTTTACAATATCCGACCGGTTAATTAAAAAATATTGATCGGCCGGTAATTCGCTTAAACTTTGTTCGATTGTTTTACTCCATATTACCGATTCGCCGTTTTTTAAAACCGCTAAATAACCCTGCCCTAGTGGATAAATAGCTGCGACTTCAGTTTTAGTTTGGTTAACTTCTGTTGGTTTATGTTTACTGGGCAAGCGTAATTTTGCCAATTGTTGCCGCCCCTGCATTTGAGCAATAATTAAGTATATTAAATTTAGAAACAGCACAAAGCACACCACCAGGGTAAAATCGTATTTAAAATAGTCTGCAGTAATAATATTCTGCCCTCTGATGTAAAAATATGCCGCAGCGAGTAAAATCGCCAGCAATAGGGTTACCAGTACCCCCAAAACCAGTTGCAACCAAAGTCTGCGCCTAAAGTGAGCACCCCAGGGTTTTACTTTATCTAAATACCGCGTAACCACCAAAATAAACTCGGCAGTAGCCATGGTAATTATAAAGCTACCTAAAACAGCATAATAGTAATAGGGCAATTGCAATAAAGTAAAAAAGCTTTCGGGTTCGCCATAGGCTACCAGATAATGGGCAGTTAATAAAAAAATAGGTGTTCGGTAATAAATTGCTGGATAAGTAATATTGCGTTTGGAGAGGTACATAGCGCGTTGAATTTAATATGATAGACCAACTTCAGATTTCAGATACTTAGAAACCTACAAGCGCAACTGCAAAAGGTTCTCCAAAATTACCGGATGTGTATCGTTCAGCTCGTTTTTTGCTATCATTCGGCTTCAAAACCGCTTTAAATCCACAAAAAATATTAAATGGAGATTATGTTTGTTTACCCAACTGGGGAATTTATTAACCATAACACCTACTATTATGCAAAAATTTCCATTCACCGATTTAGGAGTTCAAGACCTTCAAAATCAACTTTACCAATGCACCGATGCCCAACTTAAAGCAGAAGAAGATCTGATTTTGTTAAATTTCAGAAAATGGGTTGCTGAGCATTTTACATTAAGTACTGATCAGTTGCTTTTTATAGAGAAACAAGATCGAAAGATGATTAGTTTTTTAGCTAGTCAAACTGCTATTGCAATTATTAACCGCTTGCCCATTACGTTAATAAAACCTGCATCAAAATCAAGTAATCAACTGTCATATAGCGAGTTAATACCTAATTATTAAATCAAATATAATACAAATAAATGAAATTGCGGTAACAAACAACCGCAATTATTTAAAATAAGTTAGAGACTTTAAGTGCTAAATAATTATAACCTTAATGATTAAGAAAGAAGGCTCAGAAATTCAAAAGAAATTTGGTTTCCATCTGAAAAAGATCAGGAATCAAAAAGGCTTGAGTTTACGCGCCATGGCCCGGAATTGTGAGATTGATGACAGCAATATTTCTAAAATCGAAAACGGTAAGTTCGATGTACAACTTACCACCATTATCGAGCTGGCCAAAGGCTTAGATATTCATCCTAAAGATTTACTGGATTTTTAACCAGTTTATCAGGCTAAAAATTCTTGCGTACTATATTTCCTATTGCATTAGCCCAGAAGCGGCCTAATGATGCTGCCCCTAATTTATTTGGATGCAAGTAAAAAGTGCCTGCCTGTCCTTTCTCAGGTATCAGTTCAGTTAAGTGGTGTTTCTTAAAATAGGTAAATGCTTTTTTATCTCCAACAAACACATGTTTTGGATTAGTTAACTGATAACTTTTAGCCAGACTATCTATTTTTGGAATATAACTTTGCAACCGAGATAAACCTTCCTGCAGGTATTTAGAACTATTGTAGGTATTTGGGCTATACCATATTGGATGCTGCAATACCACTACAGCTTTAGGAAAACCGGCAAGCAATTTATCGACAATAATTTTCACATTTTCAATATAGCGTTCTGCAGATACGGGTGAACCATGGGGCCCTTGTATTGCACTATCGTTCGTGCCGAGTTTCACAGAAAAAATAAGCAGTGCTTCTTTATCTGTAAAAGCACTTGCAGCCTCCTCTATTTTAGTAAACGTGCGTGTTTCAGCAGGTAAAAAATCGAAAGTAGTATACCCGCTATGCCCCTGGTTACTGAAATTAACCTCTCCTATTCCTTTTTGTTTAAGCAAATAGGCAACAGCGTTAGCTGGCGGAGCTTCTACAACATTAGCCAATTGTACCCCCTGAGTTATACTGTTACCAATAAAAACAATATTCAGGTTTCGTTTTTCGCTTTGCGCATATAAAAACGATGCGCTAAATAATAACAAAGCTAAACAGGTCAGTATTTTCTTCATCTCTACGGGTGATTTAATTTTGGCTAACCTACAACAAATTAACTGGTTAATGCTCCTGCGATTCCATTTTTTTTATAATACTTAAAAGTGCTTCCTTTTCCTCTGTTTCGAGGTCAATCATACTATTAAAGAGCTCAAAAATCTGATCGCGCTGGTTAGAAACAAGCAAAAGATCCATTAATCTTACCAACGTTCTTTTCTGCCCGGTATTTAAGCTGCCAAATAATTTAGGTTCGGCTTCGTAAATAGCCTTAATTAAATTAATCAACTCGGGTTTTCGCTGTTGTTTTTCTCTTTCTGTGGCATATACCGGAAATACATCTTCCTGCTCATAGGCATCAATTAATCTACTTGCATATTCCTTTAAAAAAGGTTTTCGCTTACTTTTTAAGTACTCAGTAAGTTCTTTAATCAGAAAGCGGTATTCAGCCGACGATTTTGCAGCGCCAAATATGGCCACCTGACCTTCATTTTCAAAGCTTTTAAAATCAAAATCGCGAAAGAAATCGCTGTCGATATAAATACTATGGAAATAATCATCACTTTTTTTATTGAGCGTAGTGTAATCTTTATATACTTCTTCTCCCCCTGCCAAAAAATAATACTTAGATAGCTCCCTGTGCAGGTTATCTTTCCAATGCACATATTTAATCTTAAAGTTAACAGCCGTATCGGGATAAAAAATATTAAACTCCTCTAAACTTTTAATGTTATCGTTAAAATTAAGAGGGGTACCATTTACAATAAGCGAATAGTTTTTATGCTTATTCAGCTCAATGAACCAGCAGAATTCATTGATTAGGAAAGGAATCACAGTTTCTTCCAAATCCTGTTGCCCAATGCGCAAATTGGAAAAAGAAACCACCGTACCTGTTTGGGCATTAGCAGTCGGTGGAGCGGTAAAATCGTGACTATAACTGTTAAGCCCGCCTGTACTGATATATATTTCTCCATGCCTGAATCCATTTTCGGTCTGGTAAGTTGTACGCCAGGTAGCATTATGGGCAAATGTAAAAAAGGTAAGCCTCCCCACACCGTTACGTCCATGCATTTTAGATGTGTGTTTTGGCGCAATAATCTGTATGGCTTTCTCCGATTCAAAAAACGGATCGAACTTCTTTTGCAAACGATCGAAATTTATTCCATAACCATTGTCAGCAATATCCAAACTTTCTAAATGGCCTAACGCATTGGCTACATAATCCAGTTTAATGGTATCTGCATTGGCATCAAAACCGTTCCAGATGTACTCTGCAATAGCTTGTTTTTCATTATAGTTTTTTAATACTTTTTGAATACCCTTTGAGGTGATGTTAACACTTACCGACATGATACTAAATTAATTAGCAAATATAATATTAAATTCAACCTTGTTGGAAATTTTCAATCTTAAGTTTTAAACATGATGAAATTTGTATCTCAATCGAGTTATATTCTACTCATAAATTAACTCAATTACAGAAGTATTGCTCTTTTTTAAGATAAAATTTGGATTTTCTGTAATAAAGCTATAATTTCTCCCCTGTAATAGATCATCCCGAGTCTTTTGTATTGGTTTAATTAATGAGGGCCATATTTATTATTGTTGCTTGCTGTATAGTAAGCGGCCTATGTGTTGCACAGCCCGTGATAAAGGTTGAAGGGCAAAACTTCATCAATTTAGGTAAATCGGCTTATTTTTGGCGCGATACTACCGAAAAAACCCCTTTCGAAACGGTAGAAAAGTTTAATTCCAAACGGTTTAGTCCAGGAAAATCGCCTGTTTTTAACGGCGGAACCGATGGTCATGTATGGTGGATGAAATTACGTTTCAGCCGAAAGCCAGAAACCGTACCCTATCTTTTTATTGATTATGCCAGTATTGATACGCTGTGCTTATTTTACCGCGATACTTTGGGCAATGTACAGCATGTACACTCGGGCATGCTTGGTTTAAAACAAAATGATGCCGTGCTGGGCACAGGATATATATTTCCATTACAACAAGCCAAAGGGCCAGTAAGCGAAATTTACATCCGAATGCAGACCATGAATACGCTGCTGGTACCATTTAAATTAATTACCGAACCTGTATTAAACCGTGCATTAACTAAGGAGTATAGTGCGCAGTTAATTTATGTAGGTATTGCACTCATGATCATCATTTTCCATTTGTTTATGTTTGTAATGACGCGGAGTAAGCTTTTTGCCCTTTACATGGCGCGCGTAGTATTGCTTTTCTTCATTACCATGGTCTGCTATCTTCAGGGCTATGGCCCGATGCTTGGTTTACCCGCAGCCCGGTTTATTTTTTTGCATGCGCATTTCTTTATTGCACTTGGCTATATCTGTACCATTCTTTTTAACAGTTATTTTTTAAAACTAAAAAGGCAACTTCCGTTTTTGCATAAAATATTCAAAATACTGAGTATGGCATGGGGCATAATTTTAATCTGCTCGCTTTGGGATGCCAGAAGTATTACGAATGCGCTCACCCAGCTTTTATTTCTAATTACCTCACTGCTTTTTTTATTTAGCAGTATAAAAGTTATTGTGATACGCGGCTATGCCAAAACGGCCCCTTTTATTAGTTTTTATGTTTTAGGATGGATCCCTGTAGCACTGGTTTCTATTTATCTTGTATTAAGTTTAATGGCCATCATTCCTTTTCAGTCTTATACCTTTAACCTGCTTACTTTTGCAGCCATAATTGAAGGGATATTAATTAGTTTGGGGCTGTTCGGACAAAGATTGCGCCTGCTTTCACGTCATAATGCACACTTTCGCCGCCAACGTATTCTTTTACAAGAACAAATGGAAGGCTACAAAAAGCAGCTAAGCGAAAAAAAGATGGCTCCCACTGTACATTTATCACTTAAGGAGTTGACTAATCTGGCACAAACAAAAGATCCGTCATTTATGGAAAGATTCCGTGAAAGCGAAGCTGGGTTTATAAAAGAGCTTTTACAGCTTTCGCCACAGCTTCTTACAGCCGAACTTGAATTGTGTGCTTACATGCGGTTAAATTTTGACACCAAAGAAATTGCACGGGCCTGCCGCTTAAGTGTTCGTGCGGTAGAAAGCCGAAAATACCGTGTACGTAAGAAATTAGGTATCGATGCTGAGGCGAATTTGCAAACTTGGATACTTGATCTGGCTAGAACGTCCTAAATAATATACAAGAAACATACAGTATAAACCATTAGCATTGCCAATCTATACAGGCTAAGAACTTTAATAAAACGCTTAAAAGCAACAACTTAACAATACGTGAGTAGAAATGCGTAGTTTGAAAATGCACCTACCGCATCTTCTTTGCATAAATTCAAGTGGAGTACTGGCGGTGCGATGCCGTTTATTGACCAAACAAACTCATGTTTATGTCTGATAAGTACCCGATTTTAACCATGTCGGTAGCAACGGTCTTATCCGGGATGATTTGTTACACGACTATCGGCATGGTTTATTTAATTGAACGCGAATCAAACCAAAACAACATGAACAAACTAACTGCAGACATACATTTATTTTATACACCTGGAAAACAGCACTTTAAAAAAGATGCGTAGGAGTGAGTAGAGAATAATTTTGATAACTTTTAAATGCGTTATTTCTTTGTCCCTGTCTGCCTTAATAAAGATTTTAAACAGATGCTGCGCTTTGGGAGGTCTGGACAGGGGACGGTCCAGCCTTCTAGATGCCAGCACATATAGCAAACTATGAAACCAAGTGCCACACCCGCAAAAATTATTGAAAGCATACAAGAATTTTATAATGGAAAAGAACCGGAACTCATTTATTCAGAACTGGCAATAGACAAAGATTGCTTTGATGCCTGGATACGGGATTTCGGAATTCTTGCCAACGAACTAATGGAGCTAAAGGATGAAAATGAAAAATTACGACTTATGTTTACCAATTTAAGCCTCGTAAATCAAAGCCTCCGTAGCTCGCTTGATAGTTTAACACGTTCCGATTCTAAATTAATTGATTTACTGATCGAAAAACGAAAGACAGGAAGCCTCCGATATCCCTAAAATATACCCGTAACATGCCCAAAATCATTATCATAGAAAATTACCCTGCAACGCTTGATGCCATTAGAATGATTTTCGAATTTGAGGGTTACGAAGTATTGGCGCTTTCAGGACTGCATCATTTACATACACAGGTTTCAACTTTTCAGCCTGATGTTATCTTAATAGATGTTTTGCTTGGATTAACAGATGGCCGTTCCATTTGCACTGAACTAAAATTATCAGTTCATGCAGAAATCCCGATACTGCTCATGTCGTCACATTCCAGTTTTCTCAACAATCCTCATTTTGCTGTTCACTGGGATGATTATATCGAAAAACCCTTTGAAATGATGACCATAGTGAATAGAGTAAAAATGCTACTCACAAAAAAAGTCAGCCAGGATTAAACTATTTCAATCCTGGCCGACTTATAAAAATGAACGGGTAAATTACCCAAACAAGTCACTGCTTAAATATCTGTCGCCCCTATCGCAGGCAATAAATACAATAGTACCCGATTCAAGTTCGGAAGCTAGTTTTATTGCAGCAGCACACGCACCACCCGAGCTCATACCGGCGAAAAGTCCTTCTTCTTTGGCCATTCTGCGCGACATTTCAGTGGCTTCGGCCTGCGCAATATCCATAACACGGTCTACCCTTTCAGGTTCGAATATCTTTGGCAGGTATTCTTCAGGCCAGCGCCTGATCCCTGGAATAGATGATCCTTCGGTTGGCTGACAACCAACTATCTGAATATTGCTGTTTTTTTCTTTAAAATACCTCGAACAACCCATAATGGTGCCTGTTGTACCCATTGAGCTCACAAAATGGGTAATCTGCCCTTCCGTATCCCGCCAGATTTCAGGACCAGTAGCTTTATAATGGGCCAAGTAATTATCCGGATTTGCAAATTGGTTTAATAAGAAATGTCCTGGAGTAACTCCTTTTGCTTCTGCATAATCGCGGCACTCCTCAATGCTCTCTAACAACGTTACTCTAGCACCAAATGCCTCCATGGTTACCTTACGCTCTCGCGTTGAATTGGCGGGCATTACCAGCTCAATTTCTAAACCATATAAACTTGCAATCATAGCCAGGGCAATGCCTGTATTTCCACTGGTTGCTTCTACCAACTTAGTTTCGGGAGTTATCTGACCACGTTCTATCGCACTTCTGATCATATTTAACGAGGCCCTGTCTTTTACACTTCCGCCAGGATTATTGCCTTCCAGTTTAGCAAATATCCTTACTGCGGGATTAATGTTAAGTTTTTGGAGTTCGGCCATCGGTGTGTTACCAATGAGATCGATTATTCCTGCCATATTATTCTTATTTTAACTTGTTTCTTTATGGTTTCTGATGGTAATTACCGGCGAATGGTAAGCGGTAGAAAATGGCGCTATGCTATCGGTAAGCCACACATTTCCGCCTACTATGCTATCGTGCCCAATAACAGTATCGCCACCTAAAATAGTTGCGCCCGAATAAATTACAACGCGGTCTTCTACTGTTGGGTGCCTTTTACTGCCGGCAAGCACTTTTTTCACACTCAGGGCACCAAGCGTTACGCCCTGATAAAATTTTACATAGCGACCAATTATGCTGGTTTCGCCAATCACAATCCCGGTTCCGTGATCAATATAGAAGTACTCGCCAATACTGGCAGCAGGGTGGATATCGATACCTGTTTTTGAATGTGCGTATTCTGTGAGTATGCGTGGAACAAGCGGAATACCAAAATTATACAAAAGGTGCGCAATGCGGTAAAAACAGATGGCATAAAAACCTGGATAAGTCCTGATCACTTCGAACCTGCTCTGAGCTGCCGGATCGCCTTCATAAATGGCCGAAATATCGGTATTGAGTACGCGGTATAACTCGGGGAGACCGGTAAAAAACTCGCCAGCCATATTTTTGCATTCGCTGTTTTTCAGCTTGCAACTGGCCGAAATGATCATGAAAAGCTCGAGTTCCAGTCCTGACACATATTGTTTCAATGCTGAAATATCTGAAAATTCCTGACCTGCATTTTCGGGAAAAATGACCTTAATCAGCTTTTCTGCCCAATTCGATATGACTTCGTTTGGTGGAATATTTGGCTGCTCGAGGGGATTTTTAAAAATATGCTCAAAAAAATGGTCCTCCATCATTATTGTCTGCCCCACTAAAATTTGTTTTGTTGATTAACTATATAGATTTAATCGTTAAATGTAAGTTTTGTTTTTTTAAACCAAAACTTATCAGGCATTTTTTATTACAAAAATTGCCTTATCCTAACAATAAGATCAATAACAACCCCAAAACTATGAGGAATACCAGAATCGGAGATTAATTTTTAGGCCACGCAGCCAGATCGGCTGTTGCAGGTCTTTTAAGTAAAGGTTTTTCAGGAGTTAAAAAAACAGATATGTTTTTCCTGCTGTTCGCCTTAAGCTGAGTAGTAAAACCAATAATAGTAGTTCCGGGGTTTGGAGCATCGTAACTGGTAACCGGAGCGGCAGGCCATTGTTTCACCTCAATTTTGCCATCCGTTTCGATAAATAAGTAACATTTTTTGCCTTCACTATTCAATTCGATAGTATGCGCATTTAACACTTTCGCTACAGCAGGTGTAACCATCGACCAGCGTAAGGTAACACCCTGATCTCCTGTTTCTACTTCATCACGAATTAGGACAGTCTTTTTATTGATCAGCGCTACTCCCCTATGTGATTTTTTGAGTTTACCGGCATAAAGCGTAGTCATATCAACCACAGCATTCATAAAATTACTCTTATCGGAGCTGCTTTGAAAATTTCCCTTTCCGCCAACCAGCTGAAAAGCACTATCAATTGACAGCGTATTGTGTGCGAGATTATTGTACCTGAATATTTTCCAGCGTTGGGCATCCTGCCTGCTGTTCCATAAATCAATCCCTTTCGATTCCAGGGACTCGTATTCCTGCATGCCCAGATCCATTGCCCATCGCACACCCTGTGCTTCCATAACAAAGGAACCTATATCCATGTGTGCATGACTTGTTGCTGGCGAACCTCCTTTAAAGCCCACAAAAGTAACCAGGGGATCAGTCCACGAGCTTCGCATTAAAACTACTGGCGTAGTGCCATTTCCAATCCAAAAGGCGGCTTTAGGCGCATTTGCCTTACTAAAAGATATTCCATTGGCCCATAACATAGCCGATGGCAATAAACGATTATTTAGGAGTTTAGCCTCATTTACCTGCTTTTTGCTTACCCACAGCAATGAGGGGTCTTTTAATTTTGAGGCAAACCAGAAAAGTGCCGGATTAAATTCTGCTACAGCTCTGCTATCCGAATAATTAAACGGCTTACCCGATGGGCCTGTCATATTTACCATGTAGCCCGCAGTTTTTAGAAAACCAGGCTGGGTACTCAATTCAAAATCCTGTTTAAACACACTTTCCAGTGCGCTAATCAACATCACATTAAAAGAAGTTCCATACTCCCAGTAGGCATATCCCTCCGGATAGGCTCCATCAGGTGCATATTGTTTCATGGGTAACACCACGCTTTTGATGGCGCGGTTAACCAATGTAGCCGAAAGTGCCGGGTGCGATTCGAAGGTGGCTATTGCGCCATAGGTAATGCCTGTATTGCATACCTGGTTCCAGTTATTGGTAATGTTAAGCCAGTTATTATACCGTCTATCCATTGAGGGCATAATCCCTTTCTCCAGAATGGCAAGTGATACTGTGTTGCGTGTTTCAACGGCTAAATCATGGTAAAGCCAATCGTAACCGATAGCTAAACCCAATGTCATTTCCCCAACATCGAGGAAATGATTTGGGTTCCAGTCTTTAAAGGCAGAAACAGCCAGCATTTCCTGTTCTGCTCTGCGTATGTATTTTTTATCGTGCGTAATCCTGTAAGCGTAAGCCAGGTAATAAATTCTTTTTAGTGCTTCTCTCGATACATCCAGCAATCTTTTGCCAATCATAACTCTTTCTAACACCGGCTGATTTAACATTTTACCAGCACCAGAAAGTATAGCCTGATGGATTTGCCTTAAACCTGTATCTGCATTTACACCTGCTATAATTTGTTTTTCTTTAGCAGCCGAGATCAGCAAACGGGGATGATCAGGGAGTTTATAAGAAGAATCGATTACAGTAATTTGCCCAATAGCCACGCCCCTGTAAAGGAGCATGGCTACCAGACATAAACCGGTTATAAATGACCGTTTTTGAATCACTTTTGCTTATTTTTTCTGTTCTGACAGGAAAGTAACCAATGAAGCAAGTTCCTCATACGATAGTGAGTTGGCCAGTCCTTCCGGCATCATAGAAGTCTCCAATTCTTTACGTGAAAGAATATCGCCAGCTTTGATGGTAAAAACTTCGCCAGCAATGTTACGCAATACCACTTTGGCAGCAGTTTCTTCTTGAACAAATCCCATATACGTTTTGTCGCCTTTTGCACTGATCATTACCGAAGCAAAACCTTGCGAAATAGAAGCATTTGGCTTTAATATCGATTCTGCAATTTGCTCACGGTTCATAATCGAACCAATTTGCCCCATAAAAGGACCTTTCATTTTATCGGTTTTGTTTAAGCTGTGGCAGGCAATACATCCCTGGTTGTTGAAAATATTCTTTCCTTTAACCGGATTGCCCTGTAATTTATTAATGGCAAGCAATACATCCTCGATTGAAGATTTACCTACCTGTCCTTTTTGGTTTTTAATCTTTTCTAAATCAATTTTTGGCTCTTCAGCTGCTGCAACTTTTTCCTCTTCGGCAAATTCAGCAATATCCATGCGGTGGCGTGCATTTAAATCAACAAAAAATTGTTTTTCTTTTGCACCTTGTTTAAGCGCTTCTTCTTTCAAGAATTTCTCAATTACAGGAGACTCCGACCAGGTAACAGCTTTAAAATACGGACCATGCGAATCCGGACGTGTTCCCCACCACCAGCTTGCATCGTAAGCAATTTCTTCTTTATACAAGCGGGCCAAAGTAATTAAGATCTGCTTTTTCAGTTTTTCATCCTGTGCAGTTTTATAATTGTCGATTAATCCATTTACCGCTTTAGCGTTGTGCATATAGCGTAATGCCCATAAAGCAAGGTCAGCATTTTCAGTTTTAATTGCGGCTACCATAGCATCAGTAGCTTGTAATGACACCAATGCTCTAACTGCCAGGTGAGGCAAAATAATGGCCGAATTAGGTGTAGCGTGAGGTCCCTCTACTCCTTTTGCAGGTGCAGTAAAAGAAGCCGGAACTTTAGTCGCTAAAAGTGCTTTTGCTGCTTCATCTACTTTACCCAAGCGGTTTAAACCAATGATTGAAACGGCATGTACTCGCGGAGAAGCATCCTGAAGTCCTTGTAAAAATGGCTCAATTGGCACATTAGCCAGATAAATTTTACGGTCGGTTAATGCTTTTAAGGCAAATTCTTTTACAGCAGCATCTTTCGTTAATTCTACCAGCGCAGCTGTACCATTTTCTTTAGCTAACTGTGCGTAAGTGTATATACCTGCAACACGAACATCAAGCGCTAAAGCCTGATCTGAAGCGATTTTTAAAGCCGCCTCAGTAGCTTGTTTATTATTGCGAGCAACCAATTCCTGCGAAGCAGAAAGGCGAGCCACTGAACTATTCGATTTAAGCAAATCGGTTAGTTTTTTTACTGAAAGCTTTTTAACATCTGGGAATGCTTTATAAGTCCAGTCGGTAGGTACTGTACGTACAATGTAACCTTTATCAGGACTGCCAGAGTAACCAGCACCATCCCATGCAGAAAGGTAAAGCCTTCCTGATCCATCCACATCCAAATCGGTAATTTGTGGAAGTTTAATAAACTCTTCGTCTTTTTGGGTAAAAGTTGGTCCATCGGCAGTAACCCTGTGAATGTACAACATGCTTCTACCCCAATCAGCCATCATAGGCACATTATTATATTGTGCAGGCCAGTTTGGTTCATTCATAAATAATGCACCAGTACCCGAGCCACCACCTAAATCGGCAAGTGCGGGAATAATTTCATCGGTAAAATTTTGGAATAAAACCGGGTAACCGTATTCGCCTGATTGAATATGATGCGAAAAACGCACATTCCATCCGCCACCATCATTGGTGTTTTCGCGGGTAAATACGTTCATATATGGATCGATAGCCACATCATACACATTACGTGTACCATGTGTAAATACTTCCATTTCGGTGCCATCAGGGCGTACACGTACGATACCACCACCAAGCATGGTCATTTTCTTGCCAGAGCGGTCTATGGCATCGTGGAAACCAAAATCACCTACTGAGATATAAATCCAGCCATCAATACCCATTCTAATACCATTGGTAGCATGATCGGTACCACGTTCGCGGATGTATTTTTCATTGCTAATGTGTTCGATTAGCGGTTTTTCTGGCCCATCGGCTTTGCCATCGCCATCTTTGTCTTCAAAAACCACTAAATTCATACCTGTAGCCTTTCCGGTTTCTTTAGAGAAGGTGGTATGTAGTACAAATACCTGGCTGCCCTGAACAATTATACCGCGTGGATTATCTACATCGGCAAAATCGATGTGTGCATCCATTTTACCATCGTTATTTTTGTCAACGAGTTTAAGAATACGGCCTTTGCCAGCATCCTTACCCAGCGAGCCAATCATATCCACACCAACAAATACCTCGCCCGTTGGCGCAACCGCCAAACATGCCGGGCTTGGGGTAACATCGGGACCTGCAAAATTAGTAATGGTTAATCCAGGGGGAGCAAAACGTGGTTTCTCGGGTTCACTGAAAAGGTTTTTAAAACCCAGGAAAATGACAGATAAGTAAATTAAACTTAAAGAAAATTTGATCATTGTGTGTGTTTGTTATTGTTTTTTTTGGTTAGTGTCGGGTAAACTTACAAAAAATACAAATTAACTCTTGCCAAAATTTTGTTATAATTAACTTTTTTTTGAATTACTCACGCTAAACAGCGCTTAATGTAATCATTCTCGTAAAAAAATCAGGAATTATTGATTCCTGCCCCACTCCATATTAATCAAATACAAACACGATGACAGAAAGTTGAATAAAACAACAATCGTTACAATGAAACACAAATACTTTAGAGAAGAGCTTATTTCACAACAACTAAACCAAAAATTAACACAAAATTCACGCAAACCACAACAGAAACCTCTCAAAAAGATCAAATTAAGCAATTACACTCTCAAAATTTCATCAAAAAACTGTCAATTATCATTAAAATGCAAATAAAAAAAATTTTAGCTAGGTAAATCGAATATTTTTCGCTATATTTACTTTACAAATTTCATTAAATCAGTACGTTATGAAAAATATCCTTTATTTTTTCCTGACTGCCCTGATCTCTTCTATTGCTTTATTAACTACGGATGCTACTTTTGATCCCGAATTGGTTTATAGCACCGTAATATTAATCTGGTTACTGTACATCTGGTACCATGTGTATGCAAACAAGAGAAACTACAGCGAGTAGTCTGTATTTTTAACTTAATTATTCCCAATCAACAGATCAGGGGTTAAATTTTAATGGTCTATTAATTGGTAATGGTCAATAAGTAATGATCAATATTCAATCATCAATGATCAGACGGGGATTTCGGCAAGTAACAAGATTTGCACTATGGCCTGGATTAATGACCAATTAACCAGCGAACCAATAAACCTATTTACATAAACTTAACATAGTAAGCAGTTCTTCAAATGGCATATCTTTTTATCTTAGCCATATGTACTGGTACGAAGAAGAGGTTAAGCATTTAGAAAAAACACATTGGTTAGACCGGGAACATCCTGGTATTGTATTCTATGGCAGTTCATCCATACGTTTGTGGCATAGCCTTGAAGATGATTTTCCTACCAGTAAAGTAACTAACCTGGGCTTTGGTGGCTCTACTTTAGCGGCGTGCGTATGGTTTTTCGAAAGGATAATGACCAATTACCACCCGAAAGCACTTGTAGTATACGCTGGTGATAACGACCTTGGCGATGGTAGAAACCCTGAAGAAATATTCATCTTTTTTCAGCAGTTGATGGTAAAAGCTAATACCAGATTTAATGACCTCCCCTGCTATTTTATTTCATTAAAACCCAGCTTAACCCGCTGGCACATGGCCGATCAGTTTAGGTATACCAATAACCTGATTGAAAGCGAGATTATTAAACATAATGGAAACTGGAAATTTATTGATGTTTTTAAGAAAATGCTCACTAAAGAAGGTAATCCCGATCCGGCCTTTTATGATCATGACGGACTACACCTTAGCGAAGCGGGTTATCGGCTATGGGCACAAACGGTTAGGGAGAAATTAGGTTAATCATTACCATTAATTAATATCCTGATAATATCGAAGCCCTATTTTTCCCTCAAAGATTTAAATCAATGAAAAGGGAATACCATAAATGGCTTAGCCATAACCTACAAAGAGATATGGAACTTTTGGTTTTCGGTCATGGCGGAAGGGCTGTAATCTTTTTCCCTACCCGGATGGCGAGGTTTTATGATTATGAAAACTGGGGGATTATCGGCTCACTAAGTCATCAGATCGAAAATGGCGAAATACAGGTGTTTTGTTTGGATAGTATTGATGGCGAGAGCTTTTATAACGACGGTGTATTTCCATCGGTACGGATAAACCGGCACCTGCAGTATGAAAAATACATTTTAGATGAAGTAATACCTTTTATTGAACAACAAAATAATAGTGGTTATGTAGAAACGGCAGGTTGCAGCATGGGGGCTTACCACGCCATTAACCTCGCCATGAAATATCCATGGCTGTTTAAAAAAGCTGTTGGCATAAGCGGAAGATACGATTTAACCGACAATATAGGCGATTTTAAGGATTTGCTAAGCGGATTCCATAATGAAGAAGTATATTTCAATATGCCTGCCCAATACATTGCCAACCTTAGCGACGACCGCTTATTAACGGCAGTACGAAATATGGAAATAATACTGGCAGTTGGTGAAACCGATCCATTTTTAAATGGCAATCAACACCTGAGCAGCTTACTTTGGGAAAAAGGTATTCCGAACCAGTTCCACACCTGGGAAAGCAATGCGCACCGCCCCCATTATTGGCGTAAAATGGCGCCAATATATATCTAAATTCAAAAAACAGGCTATAATTACTCTACAGCAGCTAAGTAATACTGTTTTAAAACCACGGTAGATACAGGTTCTGTTGCACCTTCCGCGCCAATACCTACACGGGCTTCAATCAACCATTTCTCGGGCGAGGAATCGGTTTTAGCGATCTTAATCCCTTTAACCGTTCCGCCTATTGCTTTATAATCAATGCCGTAACAGGCCGCACAGTAAGATACATATTTTACTTTACCTGCTTTAACATCGGCATCGCTAAGTAAAAACTTGTCGCCCAACATTGGTGCCTGCATGTACAACCAGTAAGTCCGGCCATCGCCCTGGCTCCTTACCCAAAATATCCGGTATTGCCCTTTCGTCAAGGTTAAGTTGTTGCCAATCATCGCGGCATTATCGGCATAAAGGAAACTACAATTGGCTCCTTGCGGGCATTCGGTTAAATTTTGTTCATCAATCGTAAAATCCAATGGTGCATCAGCTTTCTTTTTGCAGGCCATTAAAACACTTATTATCAACAAAGTAAAAGCTGTGGTTTTGAAAGCGTTTTTCATCATCTTGTTTTTTTAATACTAACACGTACAGGCAAAACCATTCGCTACAGCAGTTATATTAAGTTTTTGTTAAATAAATTAATGAGTTTAGGGCTGTACCAGCAGGGAATTTAATTCCAAAATAAACCCTTTCAAATACATTCTCTTAACCTGGATTGAACAAGAAAATATTATGTTTGCATCTGAACATTAAATCGACGAAAAAACATGAAACAAGGCTTATTGATAGATATGGATGGGGTGATTTATAGTGGGGAGGAATTGATATTTGGCGCAGATAAATTTATTAAACATTTAATTGATGAAGATATCCCTTTTGCTTTTATGACCAACAACAGTCAACGCACTGCACTCGAAGTGGTACGTAAACTGAAAGGCCTGGGCATAAAGGTTGAGGAAAGCCATGTGTACACCAGTGCAATGGCTACCGGAAAATTCCTTTCCGACCAAAGTCCAAACGGTACTGCTTATGTATTGGGTGAAGGTGGTTTATTGAGCAGTTTGCACGACCATGGCATTACGCTGGTAAATACCGATCCGGAGTTTGTGGTGTTGGGCGAAGGAAGAAATTTCACCCTCGAAATGGTACAACGTGCTGTGGATATGATTCTGGCAGGGGCCAAATTCATTACTACCAACCGCGATCCGTCACCTAAAAAACCAGGCTGGAACAACTTAGGTATTGCTGCTACAACTGCTATGATTGAAGAAGCTACCGGAAGAAAGGCTTTTGTTACAGGTAAACCAAGTCCGGTAATGATGCGTTCGGCACGTAAATTTTTGGGATTAGAAACCAGTGAAACTACCGTTATTGGCGATACCATGGAGACTGATATTCAGGGTGGTGTACAGATGGGGTACAAAACCATTCTGGTACTTTCGGGTATATCAACAAAAGATACGCTTGGCCATTATGCTTTTAAACCGGATATGATTGCCAGTTCGGTTGATGAAATTAAATTTCCGCTCAACTGGTGGGAAAGTAAGTAGTTAAGTTTGGAGTTGGAAGTTAAGCACCTATAACAATTCCTTCAGCTGAATTTGATCGACTGAAGGAATTGTTTTTTATTTACTAAGTAGTTTTAGCTTTGCTGAGCACTGCATGGTGCCCGGTTCTGCTGCGAGTAGATAGATTTCTCAACTCCGTTGCACTCCGCTCGAAATGACGATTTTGGTTACAGATGGCACGAATGACTAATGAACCAGTGAACAAATGAGCTAATGAACCAATAAACTACTTCCCTACCGATACCATAAAGCTTTCGGGCATTTCTGCAGCCTTTAGCATAAAGTTGTGTAGTTCGTAATTTTTAACAAAAGGCTTTAATTGTTCCGAACCGGGGCCAAACATGGTTAATTCTACATAATCGCCGGTATGGTTCATCCCAGCCCATTGCACATCGGTATATTTGCTCAAAATTTTACCATATTCGTAAAACGGCAGATTAGATTCGTTGTACAATTGACCCGGAACGATTTCTTTAAAATGGTTCAGTAACGATTTTACATCATCAGCTTTCATTTCAACACCCTGGTTTTCTTTAATCATTTCCATGATTTTTTGCTCACTAAACGATTGGTTAAGCTGACCCAGCAACCAGGTATTGCTATGTTTAAACCGTTGAAGACTATCAAACTTTTTATTGGCTTCGTCTGCATAAAACAAACCGGGATTGGCATTACCATGATCGGTTGTAATAATTACCAATGTTTCGCCATCCTTTTCGGCAAACTCAATTACCTTACCCACGGCTTCGTCAAAAGCCAGCTGATCGAAAATAAGTCCGCTTAAATCGTTGGAATGTGCAGCCCAATCCACCTTTCCACCTTCAATCTGTAAAGCAAAACCCTGCGGATTATCTTTCATCAGTTCAATGGCTTTCATGGTCATTTCGGCCAATGTGGGTACTTCTTTTTGAAGTTTAACATCGTGCAGGCGATCTATCTCGTAAGGCAATCCATCTTCGGCAAAAAGCCCTAAAACAGGTTTCGATTTGTCTAAAGCCAGCATTTCGTTACGGTTTTCGGCCACTTTATAACCCTGGGTTAAAAATTTAGGCAATAGGTTTCCTCCAGCCCTTTTCTCTCCAAAGTACTTGCTTCCGCCGCCCATCATCACATCAAATTTTAAACCCAGGTAAATTTCTGCAATTAGATCCTGTCCGCCACGATTATCGATATTGACACAGAAACCGGCAGGTGTAGCATGAGTAATAGGCACAGTGGTTACACAACCTACTTTTTTACCCTTTTCTTTAAATTTCTGTAAAATAGGTTGAGGTTTTTCGCCATTCATACCCACATTTAACGAACCGTTTTTAACACGTATGCCTCCACCCCACGAAGAGCTGGCAGCAGCAGAATCGGTAACCATCGAACTGGCCGAAGCAGTATCCATCAAGGCTCTTACAGCTTTATTGTCGCGGTAAAGTCCTAACCATTTACTGCTTCTTCCAAAAGTGCGATTGGCATATAAATCGGCCATATTTAGAGTGCCTGTGCTCATGCCGTCGCTCACCATCATGATGATGTTTTTTGCTTTTTTGCTTCCGCCAACGGGTGCGGCTATTACATCTTTCAGGCCAATTAAAGGCAAGCCAAAGCCAGCCAATAAGCCGCCTTTTAATAACGATCGTCTGTTCATATATTTTTATGGCATCAAAATGCCTTAATTATGGTTTGGTAAATAAAGGAATGGAGCTGAAATAGCTTCGCCCATCAAAGCGTGGACTGCAACCGGCTTTGTACGATTCATCTTTACCTGAATTATCTTTTACCGTTGTCTGAGTTGCCGATAAGTGTACCACGTTTAAGTGCCGGATATTTTTTTTAAGCTGTTTCGAATCTCTATCAGTTGATTTACTAGCTGGCAAGTCTTCTGCTTTAATTAATAAGGCCACTGCAGGTATAACCATTAACAAGGCGACACAAGAAATCAGTCTCATATTATTTCGCTTAAATTATCTGCCTCCGGAAGCTTTCAATACTGGTAATGTATGGGTAAAACAATAACCTATTGATGTGTTATTGTTTTAACTTCCAGAAATATAATACAAAGATGAAAAGCTGCTATTACCGCTGTGGTTAATTAGGATTACGAAATTGTTAAAAGGAGGCTGCCAGTTTTAATTGAATATTAATTGGGCTAAAAATCATTAATCGTCCTCGTTTGTAACGAGGATGAAGGAAATATGCATTTGCAATGCATGGCGATACAATCGCGGCTCTCGTTTATCCTCGTTACAAACAAGGACAATAAAAGGATTGCGCAGCAACATCCATCGCTACGCAATTATTAACTAACTAATCAAAATGTTTATACTGCTGTACATTAGATCACCAATCCTACGTACGTTGTCAGTATTTCTGGTAATTGTATTGGATATCCTAATAAACCAAGACTTTATACTACCACTTTGTCTCCATTTAAATTACATTAATTAAGTTTTCAGCTCACTGAGCATGTCAAAAGAAGATGTCCAACTACATTTTGGCATCCATTAATTTTGTTGTTTTAGTTTTTGCAGCAACCAGTTTCATCTTGATTACAAATGCCTGGCTGGGCTCAAAATCTTTTGGAAGGAGCACGTCAAAATAAGTGTTCTTATCCAGGTCGATTCCAATATCTGATTGTTTTAACGTTAAGCTTTTAGCACCAATTAGCAGTGCAGCACTACCTGGAACCTGTGTAGCATTTTTAGGCACGGCAATACGCACAATGCCATTAACAGGCTTATTGAAAACAGTTAGGTACAACTGATCTTCTTTTTGGGTAAAATAGCCCAGTTTGGAAGGCGTTAAGGCTGCGTGACGTACTCCATACACAGCTTCTGCATTTAATTTCATCCACTCTCCTATTTCTTTTGCAATTTTATCTTCTTCGGGGTGCATATTTCCGTTACCATCGGGACCAAAATTTAACACGAAATTGCCGTTCATCGATACTGAATGCATCAGCATATCCAGCAAATCGTCGGTGGTTTTGGTGTAAATGCCCGACCAATCTTTCATATAGCCCCAGCCATTAGGAGGAATAGTCATTACCGCATCCCAATCGTGCCCGTTTAACCATTCGAACTCTCCAGGTAGTTTACGTTCCCAGCCCTGCTCATAATCGCCCATAATATTGCCATTTGAATCGAAGTGACGTGATCCATGTTCATCATTACGGAAACGCGAACCGATAATTAACCCCGGGTGTTTTTCGCGGAGTTCTTTTTCCAAATTGTAAGTAAACTGATATGCACTTTTCCACGAAGCATCCCAGGTGCCATCAAACCAAAAACCTTTTATCTGCGGATAGTTCTTCAGCTGCTCTAATAACTGATTACGCGTATATTGTAAAAATTTGTCAAATTTTGTTTTTTCTTCATCAGTTTGTGGTGCCTTACCCATATAGTTTGGATTGTTCCATTCCAGAATGGAGAAGTAGAGGTACACATCAATTCCTTCGGCAGTGTAGGCATCAACAATTTGCTTTACAATATCTTTTTTATAAGGAGTATTGCTAATGTTGTAATCAGAATATTTGGTTGGCCAAAGTGCAAAACCATCATGGTGCTTGGTAGTAAAAATTACATACTTCGCGCCCATGTCTTTAGCCTGTTTAGCCCAGCGTTTGGCATCAAAGTCCTTTGGATTAAACTGCTTATATAAATTATCGTAAGTTTTTGTCCAGTCTTTAGGGGCCGTAGGCCCACCCCATGAGCGGATCCACTCTGAAGCAGCTGCGCCGCCACGGGCACTTACCCCGTTCCATTCGTTGCCGGCAATAGAATAAATGCCCCAGTGGATAAACTGGCCTAAACCGTAACTACGGAAAGCCTGCATATCTTTATCGGTACGGTTAGGCGGTGTTAAAGTGCCGTATTTCACTTCAACTTCTTTGGCAGGCTTACTTTTAGGCCCTGTCCACTGTGCATTTGCCTGGCTTATACCTGCAAATGCCGAAACAGCAATTAATGCGCATCTTAACGTATTTTTCATGTATATTTTTGTGTGTTTAATCTTTATAGTTTAAAGGCTTCTTCCTTTTTACAGGCAATTCGGGGTTTTGCAGCGGTTTGGAAGGATTGTAATAGTACAAACCTGCCTGGCCATAAAGGGTTAAATGTGGTTTTAAGCTGTTGCTGAATACAGTAAAATCTTTACGGGAGTTTTTGGTCCAGGCGGCTTCAGCCAGTGCAGCAATACGTGGAAAGAGTAAATAATCCAGGCGAAAATCACCATCCACGGTTTCGGTCCAAAGGTCGGCCTGAATACCTAAAATGAGCTTTTGTTCTTTTGCATCTGCAGCAAAACTGCGTGCATCGAACTGATATACCTGCTCAATCGGGTTATATAATTTATTCCATTTGCGGCCGTACTGATGGGTACTATCCTGCACAAAATCGAAATAAAGCGGTAGTCTTGGACATAAAACAGTTTGATAGCCTTTAGTAAGTGCTGTACGCAACTGGGCTGGCTTATCATGCCGCCACCAGAAGATAATTGTTTTTTCTTTTGGCACGTTAACATCAACCATTTCATCCCAAAAAATTGCTTTGGCACGGAGGCTGTAAAGCGAATCTGCCATGCGTTTCATGAAATATTGCTCTACTTCTGTATCATTATTAAGCTTTTCACGCTCACGTAGTTTTAATATATCGGCATTGCTTTTCCATTTTTCGTTGCCATAGCTCACTTCGTCGCCCCCTAGGTGGATCATACCGGCAGGAAAAAGTACATTGGTTTCTTTTAATATATCGGTTAGGTAACTGTACGTTTTTTCTAAACCGGGGTTAAAGGTAAACTCAGGGTGCCCAGCTGAGCCACCGCCCGAAAATTCGGGATAAGCCTTGTTGGCTGCTGTTGCGTGACCTGGCATATCAATTTCGGGGATTACCTTGATGTATCGTTCTGCAGCATAAGCCACAATTTCTTTAATATCGGCCTGGGTATAAAACTGAGCCGGTAAACCGGGATTTAAATAATCGCCAATTCCGCCGATAAGTGCCAGGTTTGGATATTTCTTAATTTCTAAGCGCCAGCCTGGTTCATCGGTTAAATGCCAGTGAAAGGTGTTGAGTTTGTAAAAGGCCATCCAGTTTAAAATCGATTTTACCTTTTGTTTACCAAAAAAATGGCGCGATTCGTCGAGCATGAAGCCGCGCCAGCCGTAAGCTGCCGCATCACTGATTTCTGCTGCCTCGATCTGATTATTTTTACTGGTAAGCGCCATTTGCAATAACGAAATTACGCCATAAAAAACGCCGTTTGGGTGACTGGCCGAAATGGTAACCTGATCAGGTTTTATATCCAGCTGGTAAGCACTCGAATCGGTATTTTTCGCATTCGGTTTAAGCACAAGCGCAATATTTGCCGCTTTAATTTGCCGCTGTACCACAATACCCTTTTGGCTCAACAGCTCATTTTGAAAATAGTAGGCTATTGTTTTTAACTGATTATTATTGTAGCTAATGGTACTGCTGTTATTCAACACAAAAAAGCCGTTGCCTTTAACATATTTATCGGGCATGGGGATAATGTTGCCAACCTGGGCAAATGCAACAGTAGTAAAAAACGAAAGGGCCAGAACAAGTAATTTCATTAATTGGTAGTTATTTTTAACACGTAAACTGGTACATCGGTTATATTTTTAAAATCAGCAGGCAAATCCAGCTTCAACTCCTGATTTGTACCAGTCCATTTAATTTTCTTTTTGCTGCCCAACAGGCTAATGTCTTTTACAGATGCGGTTTGGTTATTGATCTGTTTCAATATTACCTGTGGTGTTAGCCAGCTTCTCAAAAACACATAAATAACTTTACCTTTCGCTGTGTAATATACATCTGGTGCGATAGTTTGCGGTGTGCCATCAAAAACAGCATCTTTAGTAGCGTTTTTACTGGCTTCAATGGTGCTGCTTTCTTCAGCGGTTGCAGTGCTTTCCTTAACTGCCAGCCAGGGTTGTGTACCATAAATGGCTTCGTGGTTGGTTTTCATCCACCCGCCTATTGCGTTTAATCTTGCCGTAGTCCAATCCGGAAATGTACCATCGCCTTGTGGACCAATGTTTAATAAAAGGTTGCCACCGTTCGCTACCACTTCTACCAAATGGCGCACCAATACTTCGGGCGATTTCCAGGTACTATCGTGCCGGTTATAGCCCCAGTTTTTGCCAATGGTTAAGCACGATTCCCATGCTTTTTTTGATGATGGTGTTAAAGATTGCTCTGAAATCGAAAAATCGCCTAAACCATTTCCAATGCGGTTGTTTACCAAACAATTGGGTTGTAATTTATGAACAAGTGCTTTTAGTTCGGCACTTTCGCTTTTACTGATTAACTCTGGCGTATCAAACCAAAGTACGCCAATGGGACCATAATTATTCAATAGCTCTGTAATTTGCGGTTTAACCTTTCTTTCAAAATAACGGTTAAAAACCTTTCCGTCTTCATTCGGATAATCCCAGGTGTTGCTTCTTCCGGCCTTTACCGGCCAGTTGGTTGGTACATCAGGATCTTGCCAATCTCTGCCCAAAGAGTAATACAGGCAAAGCATTAAATTATATTTTTTGCAGGCTTTGGCCAGCTCTGCAACCGGGTCGCGTTTAAACGGACTCCGTTTTACAATATTGTAATCGCTGCTGGCCGAATTGTACATCGCAAAACCATCGTGGTGTTTTGCTGTAAACACAACATATTTCATTCCGGCAGCTTTAGCCTGTTTAACCCAGGCATCGGCATCGAATTTTATTGGATTGAATTGATTGGCAATAGTAGCATACTCGTTTACCGGAATACGCTCGTACAGCATAAAATGTTCACCTCCTTTTACGATATGGTTTTTCCAGTCGCCGGCAGTTTGGGCATACAATCCCCAATGCAGGAACATGCCAAATTTATAGGCCCTAAACTGATCAATCGGACCGGATTGTGCCAATAGTCTCAAGGTCTGGCACAACATGAATAAAGTAAACAGATATATTTTTTTCATTTGTAATATTTTACACTCCGGAAAATGCTTCCGGAGTGTAAGGTATTAAATTTTAATCTCTTAAAGTTGTCAAATCAGTTGCTGGTGCAGGTAATCCCAAGGCAGTTATTTCATCATATACAGACTGTGTTACTGGAAGCCCCCATTTCTTAAAAAAGTCGCTCAAATCCTTACCACTGATTGAACAGGCTTTCAACATAAAATAACGCATTTTTGCCGCATCAGTTGTTAGCGAAGGGTTTTCGGTACGGGTTTGTTTATGCAGGGCAATATAAAAACTATCGCCATAGGCCATCCATAACTGATAAAACATGCCCAGCCTCACATCATTGGCATTGGTAATGGTGCCGTTAAAATTACGGCTAGCCTGTGCAATAGCAAAATAATTATCAACAGAAGTCCATTTCCCATCGCGGTTCATCCGGGATGGCGTAACGGCAAAATACCTTTCAGCAGCCAAAGCATACAGGTTAACTGTAACCTCAGTTAAGCCGGTCCAGGTCCACGGGCCTTGTTGATGAATGTGCCCAACTTCGTGCCATAAGCCCCAGCCCGAAACACCACTTACATTGGCATTTTGCAAAATGCGGTAGGTTAAAGAACGGATGTAAAAAATACCGATTCCCGCTGCCATATAATCGCCCGAATTTGCCGGATCTTTAACGGTAATGAGGTATTTATAAGGTCCTTTAGTGTGCAATGCGGTCGATCCGTCTATACCGCTAAAGGCATCTTCGGCATCAACAACCTGGTCAATTTTGGTGCTCAACACCTGCTGATCGTCGGTTTTGTAGGTAATGGCATCGTCTCTTCGCGCCACTACAAGTGCACGGTCGGTTTCGATGATAACATCTGGTACATTACTCAAACTATCGAGCATGGTTAACCAATCGGCATGGCTGGTTACATTTTTCTTAAAATAAGGTACTGGTTTAAAACCTTTGCCAAAACTCAGGCTTGCCGAAGCAGCCGGAGTTGCACTGCTTACATATTTCACCCAGGCCATTCCGCCATATTGATCAGCTTTAATTTTATTTAAACCCACCTGCAAAGTATAATAGGTACGCACGGGCCTGATGTTATCTCTAAAAGGTGTACCCAATACCAGTTGAGGTAAACGGGTGCCGCTTACCTGAGCAACTGTAACATAAATAGAATCGTTTGCGGCAACATAATAACCGGTTGGCAGCATTTCGTTGTGGTTCGACTGGATTAACCGGTTAGCCACAGCCTGACTGCCTACATTTTCGGTATACGTTTGGGTTACGGGAGCCACCATACCCGATACCGGGCCAGTGGCTGAAATCTTATTTTTTAACGAAAATGTTTGACTATCGTTCTCTGTATTTGCCTTTTTGCAAGCCGCAACCAACAGTAAGAAAGCTAAGCTTAGTAAGCTTAAGGGATATATCTTTTTCATATCGGTTTAGTTTACAGGGCTATTACTTTAATTGATGAGGCTTTATCATTAAAGGTAGGCATATACCAAATTTGGGAGGTAACCTCATAGCTGCTACCGGTAAAATTGTCGCCATCGTACATAATTACCTTTACACCGAGACTAGCCTTTACTGATGAAACGGTATTATTACCAATACCCAAACTAATTAGATCGGCGGTGGTATAATTGCCAACTGGCAACGATACAGCAGTGCCGGTATAACTGGTATTCGGGAAAAAACTAGCCGATCCGTTAGCTCCTATTTGCGGTACACCGTTCAGGAACGAGAATAAATACGTTTGGGTTATCGTATTGCCGTTTTTTAGCAGCAATTTAGCTTTTAACTCATAAGTCTCATTATTTTTATAATAAAGTTCACTTAATGGCATAGATCCGGAAAGAGTTTGACTTGCCCCCGGGTTAAATCGCCAGGTTACTGCATTATAATCTTTATTGGTGCCTACCCCTTCGTTATTCACATTTGGATCGAGGTAAACTAATACATCACTAACCTCTTTATCGCTGGTAAAACTACCAGATAAGTTAATTGTTTGATTGGTACTGTTAAATGAAGCATTGGCACTAATTGTTGTGGTTGCAGCCTCATAAGGGATTTCGAGTGGCAATGGATCCTGGAAAATTTCGTTTCTGTTTAGGATTGCAGCATCAACTTCAGTTAAAAAAGTAGGCTGTCCTTTACTAAATGAAACATTACCCGACCCCATTAATGAAGTACCCAACGTTGGTTGTTCGGAAGCATATTTGGCGTGATCGTGTGGTAAGTTTAAACCATGTCCCAATTCGTGCAACATTCCACCTAGATAATTGGAGCTTGGATTTGGAATTTTATCGACTGCCATATTTGCATTATCAACGGCAAAACAGTTTTTGCCATAACCATAAAAGGGTTGATCACCGGCAGCAACATCTGTTCTTTGTGGCAATAGAATAAGTGTGTGGCTCGAATTTGAAAATTCTGATGCATGTGTAGCTTTGTAGGCCGCAATTTCGTTTAAGATTTTGGTTGCCGATACGCTCGAAGAATAAGGATAATCTGCCTGTGGGCCCGCTGCCGGGATTTCAATAAACCTGACCAATCCGGTCGAATCGATTTTAGATAGTCCCATGTACTTGTCGTATCCATACCTTAACATTTCGGTATGAAACCAGCTCTGAAAATGAACCATTAAACCGGTTAATCTGGTTTTGTAATCGGATAGTGCCGGATTATCTGTAGGCACGAACATTACAATGTTTAAATTTTTGGTATTGGTAACAAAGCTCGGCGGAGTGGTTCCCGAGCCTAATGCCAATGTGTTTGGTTTTGCCAGCGTTGTTGCTTGTGGTTCTGCAACAGGTGCTTTTTTGCAGCCGCTCATTAAAATGCCGCTCGAAGCAGTAAAGAGCAGGGCCAGGCAAATTTGTTTGGTGTTTTTCATTGTTTAAGTGGTTTAGGTTATGGATTATTTAGTTGTATTTCATTCGTAATTGTTTTAATAATTCCTAAAAAGTAAATTTTAATACCCGTCCCATCTTTTCTCCCTGTTTGTAATGCTTTACGACTCAACGGTAAAGCTTTTTCCAATGTATTGTTTATTCAAAAGCATTGTTTCCATATTCCAATTGCTTTCGTAAGCAATGACGGTGGACTTTAACCTATACGTTGTTGCACACACGTCATTGCGAACTAAAAACTGAGTAAATAGGTTAACTGTTTAATTGTTGCAATTGGTTAATTGTAAACGACTCGACAATTGTTAATTATCAACTTAAAACTGCTAACTGAAAACCGATCCCTTACCAACCCGGGTTTTGGATCAGCACCGCACTTTTATTAATCTCTGATTGTGGAATGGGGAAATAATACATTTGAGGATTTGTAAATCTTCTGGTTTCGAAAGAAAAACGGGCACCGGTAACAGTCGATCCGCTACGCGTCCACCTCATGCCGCCAGCTGGACCGTTTATTAAAGTTTCTGCCAGTTTCCATCTTTTGATATCGAAGAACCTGATTGCTTCTTCGTAGGTTAGCTCTACCCTTCTTTCATTTCTAATTACCTCTCTCATTTGCTCTTTAGTAAGTCCTAAAGGCAATTGAAACGGAACTAAACCAGCTCTTTCCCTAATTTGCTCTACAGCCTGATATACTTCTGTACCCGGCCCGCTAAATTCGTTAAGTGCTTCGGCATAGCTGAGTAGTATTTCGGCGTATCTGATGGCAACCAAACCAATGTTATTGGATATACCAAAATTGCCACCAGCACCTTCGTGACAGAATTTGCGGTATAAATAGCCGGTTTTAGTAGAACCCGAAGTCCCTAAACCATCGCCAGGGGCATTGGCATATAAATTCACTACAGTTTTGGTATTAGTGGTGTTGTTTAACCACAAACTGCCATCGTATAATATAGAGTAATAAAAACGGGGATCTCTGTCTTTATACATATCTGCTTCTACATAACCCGATCCAGCTTCTTTAATGTTTTTGCCATTTTTCATTGGATAAGTGTCAACCAACTCTTGCGTTGGATAGGAATAAGCCTGTCCGCCGCGGGAAACCGGAAGCAGAAAACCTTCGTACCATCTGTTTGTCGATTTCATTACCTGAAATATATGTTCAGGCGTATTTCTGGTAATCATCATCTGATAATAGCCATAACCCGGAGCAGTGGTATTATCTTTAACTAAGCTGTAAATCCCCATATCCATTACTGCTTTTGCAGCATCGGCAGCGAGTTTCCACCTGTTGTTATCTAAATTATCGTAACCTGCCAGGCTTTTATTGGTACCAGTACCCGGATTTTGCCCATTAAACAGCGGACTTGCAGCCAGAAGTAAAACTTTTGATTTTAAACCCAATGCAGCACCCTTGGTTGGGCGTCCGAAATCTTCAATTTTTGTGGTTACAGGTAAAGCAGCACAAGCATCCAGTTCGCTAACAATGTAATTTACCGTTTCAGCAAATGTAGATCTGGCCAAACCGAAATCATCTGTAATTGCATACACTTTATCACCAATAACCGGAACACCGCTATAATTACGTAGCAAATGCCAGTAATAATAAGCCCTCAAAAACCTGGCTTCTAACTTCAGCGTTGCCCTTCTGGCTGCCGAAATTGGAGATCTATCTACATTTGCAAGAAAAACATTCGCACGCCTGATGTTGTTGTAACAGTTGTTCCAGTGATTTTTGAACCGGCTAAAATCGGCCTGACTTTGAAAGGTTGCCGAATTAAATGCAGGCGCTATTTGTGCAGTAGCGCCGCTCCATACGATATCCGAATCGTCGGATGCATCGCTGTACGACCATAAGCCGCCACCGGTTAAGCCATTATCCAGGTAATATGTTCCTGCCAGGCCGGTGTAAATACCTGTTAAAAAGCGGAATGTTAATAAACTATCTGCAAATACAGTAGCCTCATTAAGCTGCCCCACATCTGTTTTATCCAAAAAACTACTGCTATCAGTTTTTTTGCAGGCAGCAGCCCCCATGGCTAATAAGCCTACAAACATTAGGGTTTTTAAATAATTAATATTTTTCATTTTCTTATGATTAAAATGTTACCTGTAAGCCGAGGTTTACAATTTTTTGTTGAGGATAAGATGAGTAGGCCTCTACTGTTCCTGTAGAATTTATAGACTCAGGGTCTACATCATAAATTTTCAGTTTAAACCAGGTAATCAGGTTTGCCGCGCTTCCGTAAATCCTTGCGCTTGATAAACCGATTTTACTTACCAGTTTATTATCAAAGTTATAACCCAGTTCAACGTTCTTAAGCCTGATATAATCCGTTGGACGTAACCAAAACGTAGACTGATCGAAATTGGCACCACCTAAACGTGGCAACAGTGCGGTTTCTTTGGTTTCGGGTGTCCATCTGCTTAAATGTATTTCGGATGGGGTACCATTAACATTTCCTATCTGGAACATGGTTGAAGCACTTAAACTTCCCTTTGCAGCGCCTTGAAAAAGCACAGATATATCAAAGCCTTTGTAGCTTGTTCCCAAAGAAAAACCATAATTTATTTGAGGAATATTGGGATTACCAATTGGACCAATATCGCTCTGATCGATCTTTCCGTCGTTATTGATATCGGCATATTTCAAATCGCCTGGCTTAACTGCCCTACCAACAGATGTTGGACTATTGGCGATATCGGCAGCATCGTTGTAGAAACCAATGTTTGTATAGCCATAAATCTGACCAATAGGCCTGCCGGTACGCATCAGCAATGGATTACCCTGGTTGTAAGGTTCATCGCGATAAATGATTTTGTTCTTATAGATGGAAATGTTCCCTTTAACAAAATAAGAGAAGTTTTCTGATAGCTTATTTTGGTAAGAAAGATCGAGTTCAAAACCTTTATTATTTACGATACCCAAATTTACCGGAGGCAATGTAATACCAGAGAAATTAGGAACCGTTTCCCTAACTGTTAAAATATCGTACCTCTTGTGATTAAAATAATCGAAGGTTATCCCTAGTTTACTATTCAGCAATTTAATATCGGTACCAATATCCAGCTTACGCTCCTGTTCCCACCTTACATCTTCGTTTGCGAGGGCACCAGGCGTAATTCCATACTGCAGGGTATTATTCTCGCCAAACCAATAAGAGTTTGCAGCTGTTGACGGGGCATTATAAATTTCTTCGTAGATATAGCGGTAAGTATTCGGAAAATCATCCGAACCAACAGTACCCAGCGAGCTTCTGAATTTCATGTAGTTGATAAATGGAAGCGCTTTTTTAAAGAAAGGTTCTTCGCTAATGTTCCAGGCAACACTTACCGCTGGAAACAAGCCATTTCTTTTATTGGCTTTAAACCTATCGGTACCATTATATGCGCCGTTTAATTCGAAAATATACTTCGATTTGTAATTGTATCCTACCCTTGCAGAATACCCTCTGAAATTTGCAGGAATGTTTGATCCCGAAATATCAGCCAACTGGTTATAAACAATCAGACCGTATAAATTATGGTCTCCGAACTGGCGGTTATAATCTAAAATACCTTGTGCATTGATTTTGCGAAGCGGATAAGCAGATACATTGGCATCGAATGCAGTAGACGCAGTTAAAGGGTCTAACCTGCTTAACTCAGGAAAAACAGGATCTAAAACATCAGAACCTGGCAGGTACGCATAAGTTGGGAAACGTCCTCTTGTTAACGAGCGGTTAAACTCTACATTATTGGTGTAGGCTAAAATTACCCTTGCAGCAAGGCCTTTGGTTAAAAAATCTAAATTCTGATTGGCCTTTAAGTTTAAGTTAAGGTTATTACTGTATCTTCTGTTATAACCTGCATATTGTAAAATACCAACTGGATTTAATGTAGCAGATTTTCTACCTCCATAGCTTCCATCTTCATTTTTTACAGGATAGTTCCATGGGTTTAAAAGCCCGCTACTTAATCTTCTCCAAATAGAAATAGCACCGCCGGCAAGAACATCTGGCAGGTTTGGTTCATTAATTTCATTAAACCTGGCCGAAAGATCTAACTTTAATGTTAGTGTTTTGGTTACATTTAAATCAACATTCGATCTGATATTGTATCTTTTTAAATAATAGTTACTGTTAAAGTTTTCGTCTTTTTGGATCTCTTTTAAAATACCGTTTTGATTAAGGTTGCCCAATGCCACGAAATACTTTAAATTTTGTGTACCCCCAACGATATCAATATTATTGCTTTGCTGCAAAGCACTTTTGCGCATTACTTCATCGTACCATTTTACACTCGGGTAGCGATATGGGTCATCGCCCAATTTAAAATGATTCAAGGCTTCGTCGGTAACCAGACCGGGATAAGTGAGGTTAGGATCTCTTCCTTCATTTACCTCTTGTTCTTTTAATAAGGTTAATGCGTTGTAAGAATCGAGCGGTTTTCTTCTTATAGTTGGCATTTGCAAACCAAAATCACTTCTAAACGTAATTTTCGGAGCAGAAAATGTACCTCTTCTTGTCGTAATCGCAATTACTCCATTAGCACCCTTAATACCGTATATAGCTGTTGAAGAGGCATCTTTTAAAATGGAAACCGTTTCGATTTCATTAGAACTTAACTGGCTTAACTGCTCGTAAGGATATTCTACATCATCGACAATGACCAAAGGTCTGTTAGAAGCACCCGTATAAGTACTTACCCCACGAATGTAAATATTAGCTGCATCGGCACCTGGCTGACCGCTGGTTTGCTGTTGGAATAAACCGGGTAGTCTACCTGCCAGTGCATTTTGAAAACTTGCGGTTGGGCTCTGCCTTAATTCTTTACCAGATACGGTACTGGTTGCCCCGGCATTGGTTATCTTCTTTTGTGGTGTAAAACCAACCACAACCACTTCGTTTAAATTTGAATTATCTTCTTTTAAAACAATATTTAATGGTTGGTTGGTAATGGTAACCACTTTTTTAATGTAACCTATAGAACTTATAATTAACCTGGTACTGTTTGCGCCAACTTTTATGTTAAAAGCGCCACTGGTATTGGTGATTACGATGTTCTTCGGGTTTGCTTCTTCGGTAACTGTTGTGGCAATTAGTGTTGTACCCTTATCATCTACAACAACACCCCGTACAACTTTCGTTTGGGCATAAACTAAATTAGTTATCAGCACAAGCAATATTATATTCAGTATTTTTTTCATCTGTATATAGTTTCTTTTTTATCGGCGATGAAGCCATCATGATTTTATTTCATCTATACGATTCGAAAAAATCGTGATGGTTCCATTATTTTTTAATGATGCTCCTTACTAATTAGACCATCCTGGATTTTGAACCATTTTGTTATTGCTTAATATTTCGGCCTGTGGTATAGGGTACCAATACATTTTAGTATCGAAAACAGCATTGGCAGCATTGAAATAGCTGTAAGATAAGGTCGTTCCGTTTTTGATAATCTGCACACCTCTAACTGGTTTATTTAATTCAATTTCAGCAAGCTTCCACCTTCTCAAATCCCAGGTTCTATGCTCTTCAAAAGCAAATTCTATACGGCGCTCGTTTTGAATTATTTTACGCAATTCGTCTTTGCTCAGTGTGAGCGATAAGCCGTAAAGATTATTGCTACCTGGAAGAATACCTGCTCTTTTTCTAATTAAAACCAGGTTGTTAACGATATCTGCAACCGGGCCACCCGACTCATTTAAAGCTTCTGCGTGGTTTAATAAAATTTCGGCATACCTGAATAAGATTACATGATGTGCCTGGTTTGTGTATGTTGTAGAAGTTTCAAATTTCCCCATGAATTTTCTGAGGTAATAACCGGTTCTGGTTTGCGTTCTGTTTCCTCCGGGCTTATCTTGTCCACCCTCAAATGTTTCAACTGGTCTGCTCAGCCAATTTTTGCCATTATGCATAATGGTTGCCGTTAACCTTGGATCTCTGTTTAGATAAGGGTTGTTCTGATCGTATGTCGATCCTGCATCAGAAATCGCCTTTCCATCAAGCATCAAAAACGCATCTACCAGGTTTTGCGACGGACTGGTTAATCCAACACCCTGTAAATATCCTATTGGCCCATTATTGATTTCGATATTTGTATTTAATGCGTTCTGTTTAATAAAAATAAACTCGGTATTTTTAGTGGCATTGAAATTGGCAATCCAATCGGTTACCAGGGTATAACCTAATGCTTTAACATCCGCAGCTGCCTGTGCGGCCAAAGTCCATTTCTGCGTATTATTTGTTGGATTGCTTAAAGGGCTGGCAGCATACAAAAGCACTCTCGATTTTAGTGCCATTGCAGCTCCTATATTCGCCCTGCCCCAATCTCCATCGGTAATGCCGTATGGCAACAGATCGTTTTTTATGGCGTCTAACTCAGCAACGATATAGGCATAACATTCATCCAGGGTATTTCTTGGCACATTTATATTGTCATTAATGGTATATACCTTATCGCCAATTAAAGGTACACCGCCCCAACGCTTAACCATTTCGAAGTAAAAATAGGCCCTCAAAAATCTTGCTTCAGCTTTAAATTGTGTTTTTAGCACCGCAGTAGTTGGTACTACATCAATTTTGCTTAAAAAAAGATTAGCTCTTCTTATGCCCAGATAATTCCTACTCCAAACATCATCAGGAAGTGTTGTAGATGATATTCTGCCGGTACGATAAAACTCGGCCTGTGTACCAATCCTCGAAGGCACCGCATCGTCTGTTCCGGCATCTAAAAAGCTGCCATCTATCCTGTTATACCAATCGGGTAACAAGAGATAGGTTCCGTTTAAAAATTGTTTTGCATAGTCGGCATTCTTATCAACCGGATCAAAAATTAAATCCCCTGTTATCCGGTCTAAAGGCTCTGCTTCGAATCTTTTCGAACAGCCAAAAGCAAATAACAAGCAGATTATAGCGAAGTATTTTTTATAATTATTCATAATCAAGATTTAAAACTGAATGTTAACACCAAAATTGAATATCCGCTGATTGGGCACATTTCCAATCAACACTTCCGGATCTACCCCATCTAAATTTGTCGAGGTTAACAGATTAAGTCCATTGGCAAATAACCTGACATTGGTAAGTCCGATTACTTTGATTAAGCTACCAGGCAAACTATAACCTACTTCTACATTCCTTAACCTTAGGTAGTTGCCATTTTTAACCCAAAAAGAAGATATTTGATTGTTATTTGGGTTAATCCCCACACTTAAACGTGGATATTGTGCCTGCAACGCCGTAGCTGGTGTCCATCTTTGTAAACTGCTTTCTAGCGCTTGTCCGTAGCCGGCACCCGCACCTGTAGATGCAAAATTGGCGAAATTGTAATACACGTTTCTATTTGCAGTACCGTTTAAGGTAAACGAGAAATCAAATCCTTTGAAATTAAAGCCCCCTGTTACACCATAGTAAAAAACGGGTTTAGTACTGCCAATTGCAGTCATATCATAGGTATTAATGATACCGTCGTTATTTAAATCTTTATATTTTAAATCGCCGGGAACCGGAAGATAGCCATCAACCTTTGGGCCGTTGTTAATTTCGCTGGTATTATTATAAAAACCATCTGCTATGTAACCAAAGGTTTGCCCTACAGGTTGTCCGGTTCTATATTCGTAAGCATTTTTTCTAAAAGGCTCATCGTTAAATATTACCTTACTAGCATTCCAACTACCATTTGCAGAAATAAAATACTTAAAGCTGTTTATTTGATCCTGATATCCAACACCAAGCTCAACTCCCGAATATTGGTTTTTCCCAATATTTTCTTGCGGTAAAACAGCTCCTATTACAGCACTTGCATTTGTTCTCCTGATTTGCAACAAATCGTAGTAATTATTTTTATAATAATCTGCAGTAAACCATACTTTATCTTTTAGCAAGGAAACATCAATACCAACGTTAAGTTTCTTTGCTTTCTCCCAGGTAATATTTGGGTTAGCCAGTGTTCCTTCATCCTTTGTATTAGAACTTGTTAGCGGATTTCTACTGTAAAATGTATCGCCATTATCAAAATTTTGCAGGTATTGAAAATAACCAGCAGCTGCATTTGTGGCTGTTAAACCATAAGAAGCTCTCAATTTTAAAGTATTAATGGTGTTTTTTAAATTAGCAAAGAAATTTTCGTTGGCCATATTCCAGCCTAAACCAACTGAAGGAAAAAGACCCCACTGATCTCCTTTTTTATACCGGTCGTAACCCATGTACGATGTGGCAATTTCGAGCAAATACTTATTGTCGTAATCGTAGTTAAAACGCCCGCCTACCGATTGATTAACCTGCGATAAATTACCGCCTAAAACGTAACTATCTCTAATGAATAATAGCTGGCCCTTGAAAGTATTTTTATCAATTATTTTATCATAACCCAGATCAAAACGCGAAAATATTTGTTGGTTTAAATCTGTAGGAGAAGAACTATTAGATTGCGTACCGTCGCCACCTATTGCTTTATAAGTAGTTTGGTTTGTTACCGGGTTTACTACCGGAGAATATACTGCAAAAGATTTGCTCCTGTTTATATTTTCGTTGTAGTACGAATTGAAAGATATTGCACCACTTGCATATAAGCCTGGTAAAAAGGTATCGAGCTTTTGCATTAATGAGATATCTGCCCCTAAATTTCTATTTACCGATGGTCTATAGCCCGATTTGATGGCCATACCATACAGGTTATTCTGAAATTCGGTATTTCCACCTAGCGAACCATTTTCATTAAATTTCGGATAGGCATTATTAGGTGTAGTTAATAGCGCACTATAAATGCTGGCTACCGTAGCGCCTGGTTGATTACTGTTTCTTATTCTACCAAATAAGCTTACGCTAAGTGTTGTACTATTGGTTAAATCTACATCGATGTTACTCCTGAAAGAGAAGCGCTTGAAACTATTGTTTGTTTCATAAGTATTTATGGATGGATCTGTAGCCAAAAAACCACTTTGGCTCAAATAGTCGAGGTCTACAAAATACCTTACCTTTTTAGTACCCCCTCTTAAATTAAGATTTTGCCTGCTTACAGGTGCTGTTGCCTTTAAAATCTCATCGGTCCAGTTTACATTCGGGTGCGTAAACGGGCTCGTACCATTTTTATACTTATCCAAATCAGACGCCGTATAAATGGCTTGCCGGCCATCATTTGCTAATGCCTCATTAAATAAAGTGGCATAATTAAAAGCATCCAAAAATTTAGGCCTATCTATTTGCTGCTGAATACCATATTGACTGGTAAAGGTTATTTGTTTAGGCATATTTGCACCACGTTTTGTGGTTATCAATAACACCCCATCAGCAGCCTTCATGCCATACAATCCAGTCCCTAAAGCATCCTTTATTACGGAAATGCTTTCTATTTGTTCCGGATCAATACTTAAATACGAGCGTGGAACACCATCAATAACCACCAAAGGAGATCTTCCTCTTAACGATAGAATTGGCTCATCAGACCCTAATTGGAAATTATTTTGCACTACGTACAAGCCGGGCAATTTTCCGTAAAGCATTAAACCAACCTGCGGCGTAGGAAAACTCTTAAGTTCTTCCCCGCTTATCGTTGCCGAAGATTGAATCTTCTTTACATTTTTTTGTGTTCCAAATAAGACCGGAACATCGCTATCAGGCAAGGTTACATCTATAGAATTCTTTAATCTAGTTCTTAAAGAATCTCTTAATTTCGATAATGAATCGTTGGGAATTTGTTTATTTTTCTTCGCGGTCGCTAACGGCACCTGAAATTTCTTATTTCCTAAAGAATTAGCAAGACTTGGAAATGCCAAAACATCAGCGCTGTTTGCAAAAAATAATATCACTCCAAACAGAGTCATCCGTTTTATAATCAAAGTATATGTTCTGTTCATTTAAAATAAATTTATTTTATTGATCAATTTAATTTTGCCCTGCAAGAGTACGCACAGGCGTAAATTCTGCTAGCCTAATTATTTGTCAGTATTTACTGTTGTATGAATTCTAGCTATGCTTAAGGCATACGAATCAGCAGATTTGATTCTGTTCTTGTAAATAGCAGATTGAAAGTGCGGGTATATGCAAATCGGCATAATCCCCTGATCAGGGTTAAATTTCATTAGTTGGTTGAATTTGGTTTGTTGATATTGGGTATCATTTTTAAAGTCGTGATTCGACTTTATTGGTTAGTCTCTTTAGTTAGTTTTTGTGCATAAATTTATTTTGGTTAGCAAATTGGTTGTTAAGCTTGCGCAGCGTTTGCCAAATAAGATCATTTACAAAGCATTCCGATTTGACAATTGGGCGCTCTGTTTTTTCAAATAAAATCTATATGGTTCTACGTGCTTTTGGTTAAATCAAAACTGGAGTATTATCTGATTAAAAAAGATGAAAATTGTAAACAAAAAGGTAGAAAAAACATAAACAAGCCCCTTTTTGAAGCCTTTCAGCTAAAAAACCATGAAAACCATCTGGTTGGGGTGCATGATTACTTAAGAGGAAAATTTCGCATTTTACTTGAATCTTTTTCGGAGATATGAGTCGGTAAGAAAAGGCCATATTAACAACCTATGTCTTGCCCTAATCAGTAACGAGTAAACTTTTGAAGTGAAAATTCGGTACACAAAATGATAATGTTACCTTTGCGCCAAATGATTTTATACAAAACAGACGAACAGGTAGAACTGATGCGAATCAGTGCCTTATTGGTGAGCCAAACCCTTACAGAAGTTGCTAAAGTTTTAAAAGCAGGCATGAGTACGCTTGAAATTGATAAACTGGCTAATGAATTTATTCTTGATAATGGTGCTGTTCCGTCATTCTATAATTATAATGGTTTTCCGGCCCATATTATCACCTCTATTAACGATGTGGTAGTACATGGTATTCCGGGCAAAGAAGAACTGCGCGATGGTGATATTATTTCGGTCGATGTGGGTACCATTAAAAATGGCTGGCATGGCGACCACGCTTATACCTTTATTATTGGTGAGGTTAAGCCTGAGATCTTAAAACTGGTTAAAACAACCAAAGAATCGCTTTACGAAGGCATTAAAGAGGCTATTGTAGGCAAGCGACTTGGCGATATCGGATTTGCCATTCAAAACTATAATGAAAAGCAAGGTTATGGCGTAGTGAGGGATCTGGTTGGACATGGCCTTGGCCAGAGTATGCACGAAGATCCACAAGTGGCGAACTACGGCCGCAAAGGTAGCGGAACCATGTTAAGAGAAAATCTGGTAATGGCTATTGAGCCTATGATTAACATGGGTACCAAAGATGTATTTCTGGATAAAGATGGCTGGGCGATCAGAACTGCTGACGGACAACCCTCTGTTCATTTCGAACATGATGTTTGCGTTAAAAAAGGTACAGCCTTAATTCTTTCTGATTATACGATTATAGAAGCCGCCGAGAAAGCGAATGCGAACCTGAATACTTCTTACTATTAAGAGACCTTAAAGGTGTTAAAATAATATAGGGAGAGATGCTAAAATAAATTCAACATGTCGTACGTTGGTTTCCCCTAACATTTGCCATAAAAAAGCCCGGCAATTCTTGCCGGGCCTAAAACCAATTCTTAAATATTATATTGCTATTTCGCTTCTTCCAGTTTTAATACTACACTGGTTCTGTTGTTGTTCAAATTCGGGTTGAAACCCACTTTCATCAGAAAATCGCCTGTGTAAGTTTTGGTACTATCAATGGTTGATTTTTTACCCGGAAAAAGGTTAATTTCTTTAATCTGGTATTTTTTAGCAGCATCTAATCCAGCCAGTTTAATAGGGTACTTACTTCCCTCCTCATAGCGGTAATTTACCAGGTAATTAAAAATCACAGCTTCTGTTTTTTGTTCATTTACATACAACATCGATGCTACGCTACCTGTGCGTGGGTTGGCTAAACGGTATTGTTCGCCATGCCAGATAATCGGTTTCACTTCGTTATAGTTTTTGATAGCCTCCTGACAGAACTGAAGTTCCTCATGTGGTAATTTACTCACTACAATATCAAAGCCCAGTTTCCCCATCATGGCTACATCGGTACGAAATTTTATTGGCTGTTTACCCCAATCGGTTACATGGTTAGAACTGCTGATGGCCGGGTAAAAATAAGAGTACTCCCATTGCATAAAAATGCGCTCTAAAGGATCGGTATTATCACTCGGCCAAAACTCGGTAAAGTATTGTAAAGCACCATAATCTACCCTACCACCACCACCAGAGCACAACATCATCGGAATAGTTGGATATTTAGCCCGGATGCGCTGCAACACGCTGTACAATCCCCTTACATAATCAATGTAAAAATGCGATTGATTTTTTAAGTGTGCAGAATAGGCATTATAAATTACGGCATTACAATCCCATTTAATGTAAGCCAGTTTCGGGTTTTTGGTCATGAGATCATCAACCACACCGAAAACGAAATCCTGAACTTTTGGGTTCGACAAATCGAGTTCTAACTGGTGCCTGAAATAATATTCGGGACGTTTAGGTTGTTTCACTACCCAATCAGGGTGTTTTTCGTACAATTCGCTTTTTGGGCTTACCATTTCAGGTTCAATCCAGATCCCGAAGCGGGTACCTGCCTGATCGGCCTCCTTAATTAAGGAGCTGATACCATTTGGAAGTTTTTGCTTGTTCTCCTGCCAATCGCCTAATGCGGCGGTATCGCTGTTGCGCGGATATTTGTTTCCAAACCAACCGTCATCCAGCAGGAAAAAATCGACCCCCAATTTTTTGGTATCTTTTAATAATTCGGCCAGTTTTTGTTCATTAAAATCGAAATAAGTAGCTTCCCAATTGTTTAAGAGGGTTAACCGATCTCCCTTTCCATCCAATATTTTATAGTTGCGTGCCCAGTTCTGCAATTTTCTACTGGCCGCCCCTTTACCCTGATCGGAAAAAGTGTATAAAAATGCAGGTGTTGCAAAAATTTCTCCCGGCTTTAAGCTATAAGGCGAAGCATAATTGTTCATCCCGGCAATAATGCGGAGGTTATCCTGATAATCCAGCTCGAGATCAATTTTGAAATTTCCACTCCACTCTAAGGCACCATATAAAACACTCCCTTCGTTTTCCTCTGCAGGTTTATCTAACGAAATCATAAAAACCGATGGCTGAAACAGGTTGGCCCTCGTTCCCAATTTACTATCCAATGTTTTAATGCCATGGGTAATTTCGCTTTGCTCTGGCTGCATTTCCTTTGCCCAATCGCCATGATATTGGTTTAACCAGAAATGTGGCGATTTTAAGTGCAGGTTGGCTGAAGCATATTTATGCAATACCACTGCTCCCTTTTCGCTGTGTTTAATTTCGGTCCATTGTTCTATTACATCCTGCTTATAAAACGATTTGTAAAACAAGGTAACTTCGAAATTGTAAACCGGATCTTTTAGCCTGATTTTCAGCAAGCTTACATTATCATCAACAGCAGTTACGGTATGATCGACATATTTAAGATCGAGCGAATTATTGCCGTCGGCATGGGTAACTGTAATGGCAGGTTCTACCAGGTTACGAGATCCTGATGGTGTGTAAACCGAATTTAACTGACCAGTATAATCGGACGTTTGCTTATACTGACCGGCAACTTGCGTGTATTCTTGCTTATTGGCAAGTTTTTTCCCGAAGAAAATGGTATTCACATCTTTATTTGCACCGGCTTGTAATACTAAGGCATTGTTTGCCGTTTCTATGGGAATGATGGTTTGGGCATTTAAATTGCCAAAGCCCAGGCAAAGGGCAATGGCCAGAACCCCTGGTTTAAAGTAATTTGAAAATTGATCTGTTTTTTTCATTTGTGGTTAAAATATAGGCTAATGTTTTAGATAGGTTTTTATTTTTTTAAGATTATTTTGAAAATCAGTGCATCTTTTGCAGCCAGTTTTAGTAAATGATTATCCTGAATGGAAGCTGTTTTTTGAGTAATGAGATCAGTAGCGTTGTATTTTTCGCTGGTTTTTAACCCAATACGGGAAAAGTCGAGGTTGATTTTTTGTTCAGCATTGCTGTAATTGAATATGGCCAGATAAGTCACATTTCCAACCTGTTTTACAAAAAGCGGCGAGGCCGATTTGCCTTTGTTCCCTTCTACCGGTACAAATGCTTTTCCATCCTGCAAAATTTTAAGGATTTCGGTGTTATTCAATAAGCGTTGTGCCCTGTTTGTCCATTTACCCTGGCGGGAAAAATCATCGCCTGTAATGCAGGTACCTGTAACAATGGCTGATAAAAAGCGGGCAGTATTTTCTGAGTCGGATTGATCGCCAAACACCACATGGTCGGCATCAATAAAATCGTACAAATAGGTTTGCCACCACCCGTTGCTTACACCATTTAAAGTATATTCGGTATCGTGTATCGATTTAAAGGCATCGCAGGCAATCCGGCGCACATGTACATACCTACCAGAAGCCAAACTGGGCGAAATAGCAGCATAAACCAACATTTTATCATCGAGCTGTTTAAGCAAAAATTCCATACCAGCCTGGTAAGCCTGCATGCCCGTGCTAATTTTAGGATCGTAAAAATGTTCCGATTCGATTGCAGCATGACCTAAAAAGTCGATTTTAATCATTTCAAAACCGCATTCCTTAAACTTATTAATTACAGTTTCAATGCGTTGTTGGGTTCCCGGATGTGTGGGATCTAAAGCACGTGTACCATCAATATCGTGATAACCCGATCCAACTTTGGTCCACATTTCGCCAAAAGTATAATTGGTTCCCTCGGCCCTGCGGTTGCTGCCACCTGCAAAACCCCAATCTACAAAAGGTGCCCAGTAGATCCCGGGTTTTAAACCTCTTGCTCTCGCATGGTCGGCAAAAGCTTTGAGTTTTGAATAATCACCGGTTAAACCTCCTTTAAGTAAATTATCCCAGTACGAATCGAGGTCGATATAAGCTACCCCTTCACTCCTGAATGATTTAAGGCTATCGGCAAAAAAATCGACTACCTGATTGGCTTTTTCTAAGGTAATTTTCTCCTGCATGGCTCCCCAACTATTCCAACCCACTGGCGTAGGGCTTTTCCACTTAAAAATTACAGGTGGCTCGGCTATTCGGTTTGCTTTAGCATAAGTTTCCATCCCTGAACGCCAATCGCTAAAACTGCCAAAAAATATACTGGCCGAAGCCACTGTATTTCCTTTCAGATAACCGTGCGCTATTTTATCGCGGGTAATGCTTTCGTTGGTGTAACCGCAAATGGCCTCAACAGTTATTTCTTTAGCAGCATCCATTGTAGTGATGACTCCGGTTTTCCAGTTGCGATGCTCAACAGAGCCTATCACATAACCCTTTCGCGATGGATTATAGTATAAAGCCGTAACCTCGGCACTCGGATTGGTAACATTGGCTTGAAATGGAACGGCCTGATAAGAAATAAAGGTATCGTTATCAAAAGGCACAAATAAGCTGGTGGCTTCATCCTTCATCTGGCTATCCATCAGATTTCCCTTTAAAGGTACCATTCGGTTTGTGGCCAGATTACTGCCTGTTATGCTTACAGAAATGAAGAAGTAATCGCGCTGGGCATAGGTATAAATGATTTGCTGCATGTTGGGCAACCCATCTTGTTTTAATAAAAAGGTATGCTTGATTCCCTGTCCAAAAGCATCTTTTACTGCCCTTTTTGTATAAGTAATTTGCGTGTAGTTTTTGGAGCTAAGCGTTTTATTTTGATAGCCCACTTCCGAAAAGCCCTGGGCCAGCAGCAAAACCTCTCCGTTAAAAACAGTAAAAGTACCAGTTTTAAGGTTATAATCTATTTTGCCTGCTTCACCATATGGAATAACGGTTGCCGACACCGGTTTGAAAGTCGACAGCAGCACAAAAAAAACAAACAAACACCTGAATTTAAATGCATTACAAACAACCATATCAGTTTTAAAGTTTGGTTGAAGTTATTTGGTTCAATATACCGTTTATTTTAAGTTTTACTTTTTGCGGTTTTGGCGAGGCAATGCGGTAATGGGTAATCTTACCATCTCTCCAGCTCATATCAACTGTAAAATTGCCACGGGCTTTTAGTCCTTTAATTTCGCCAAATGCTTTCCACGCGTCGGGTATAGCGGGCAACAATTCGATAAAGCCATCGTGACTCTGAATGAGCATTTCGGCAATACCTGCTGCAGCACCAAAGTTTCCATCAATCTGGAATGGTGGTCCGGCCGATAACATATTTGGATAAACCCCGCCACCGGCACCGTAATTCATATCGGTACGCAAGGTAGGTTTTAAAATTTCCCTTAAAAGCTTAAAAGCACGGTTTCCATCCAGTAAACGGGCCCAGAACAACTGTTTGTAGGCAATCGACCAGCTTGGTCCATCGTCACCGCGCACTTCCAGTGTTTTTTTAGCAGCCTCGGCCAAAGCAGGCGTAGTTACCGGCGTAATTAAACCAGCCGGATAAACGCCGTATAAATGTGAAATATGGCGATGTTGCGGATCGGTTTCCTTGTAATCTTCCAGCCACTCTTGTATGCGGCCATCTTTGCTGATTAGTCCAACCGGCGGGATGGATTTTAGTTTTTCCTCTAGTGAAGCACTGAACGTGGCATCGGTTTTAAGCAATTTGGCTGCAGTAATTACATGGTTAAAAAGCTCGCGTACAATCTGGTTATCAATGGTTGGTCCCATCGAAATGCTGGCCGTTTTTCCATTCGGCAGATAAAAAGTATTCTCGGGCGAAACCGATGGTGAAGTAACCAGCCAGCCTGTTTTCGGGTCTTTAACCAGGGCACTTTTATAAAATTCGGCCGAACCTTTTAGTACTGGATAAATGCTTTTCAGGTAATTTAAATCCTGACTAAAGGCGAAATGATCCCAAAGGTTACTGCATAACCAGCCTGAACCTGCATTGGAGGCACCCCATGAGGCACTTTCGCCCGGTTCTGTACATCCCCATACATTGGTAATTACATGGGCAATCCATCCGTTTGCATTGTAATAAGCTTTTGCGGTTTTTGCGCCCGGTATGGTTAAGCTCCTCACCAGTTCTGCCAGGGGCAGATTAAGTTCCGAAAGGTTAGCTTGTTCAATAGCGAAATGGTTCATTTGCACGTTCACATCCAGGTGGTAGTCGCCATTCCATGGGGTATTGATCTGGTTGGCCCACAAACCCTGCAAATTGGGTGGCAAAAGTCCGACCCGGGTACTGCTGATGCTTAAATAGCGGCTAAATTGAAAAAACAGGGCAGCTAGCGAAACATCGTTTTGGTAGTCTTTGTAGAAATGCTCGAGCCTTACATCGGTAGGTAGTTTAGCGGCTTCGCCTTCGCCCAAATTGATTTTTAAACGGTTAAAAAGCTTCGCAAAATTAGCATTGTGTTTGGCCAGTTCAACTGCATAGGCCGTTTTTTTGGCCTGTTGCAAAGTATTCTTAACACGTGCCTCAAAATCAGCATGTTTAAAATTGGTTTCTGCTGCAACGTAAATCAGTATTTCGGTAGCATTTTTTATCTGAATGATATTATCTGTGGTAATTACCGAGCCACCTTTAATACTTGTACTTACCCGGCTCTGGTATTTCATGCCTTTGCCATCGGTGCCATTATCCAGCTGACCAAACATCAACAGGTCCTTACCTTCGCTGGCCAAAGTCGCTTTTTCGGGCCTGCTTATGGAAATATTGCAATTTAGCTTTCCGGGCTGATCAGCCGTAAGGCGAATAACATTTATATCATTATTAAAACTGCAGAAATATGCTCTTTTATATTTTACGCCGTTGAGGGTAAATTCGGTTGTAGCCACTGCCTTATCCAACGATAAAGTTCTTTTGTAAAACGCTGGTTTTACGTCTTTTTCACCAGGATACGTATAATCAAGCTGCAAATTACCCAGGGTTTGGTATTTTCCCCAGATTGCACCGCCCGAGCCTGGTCCTTTACAAACAAAATCGCGGTTTACGAGTGCCTGGGCCTCATCGTTTTTGCCTTCCAGTATCAGTTGTCTGATTTTAGGAAGACTTTTGTAAGCTTCGTAGTTGTTGGCATCCTGCTTGCCCCCACTCCATAAAGTAATATCGTTCAGTACAATCTGCTCTCTCGTTATTCCCCCGTCAGGGGTCATGCCCAGCTTGCCATTACCAAGTGGTAGTGTTTCTTCCCAAATTTTGGCAGGTTTATCATACCAAAGGTTTAGGGGCTTTTGCTGGGCTGTGGCATTTTTACCAATGAGAAGCGAAAAGCACGCAATAACAGTAAGTTGTTTTAAATACATTAGTTTCATTTGTGTGTTGTTGATCATACAAACAATCGTCATTTCGAGCGGAGTGTAGCGAAGCCAAGAAATCTATTAAAGATCTCTCCGTTCCACTGCGTTCCAGTCGAGATGACGACCGCTTAAGAGGTTTACTGCTTGTTCCAGAACCTGATTTCACTCATATTGCTATAGTTACCATCGCCTGTGGTTACATGTTTAATCCGGATGCGAATATAACGAATCGGTTTGCCTCCATTATCCAATTCAGATGTAAAAGGATTTTTACCATCGTCTGATCTGGTAATGTCTTTTAAAAGTACCCAGCCTTTACTGGTTGCTTCGGCCGGCCATCCGCTGTTACTGGCCGATAAGCTAGTAGTTGCATTGGTTAAATCGGCAGTTCCCCAAACTTCGAAACGATCGGGATTATTACAGCAATCGCGGCCGGTTTCCTCTATCCGCGATAAATTGGTGTAAACCTTGCCCAAATCGAAAGTAATTACATGTGGCATACCACTGTTGCCTGCGCTGTGGAAAATATTGGGATAACCTTGTGGCCCAACACTTCCATCCCACAACTTACTAATACTGGTTCCCGATTCGTAAGTTGGGGCATCACCCGGTAAACGCACTTCGCTAAATAACGACCTGTCGCATAGTACATAAGTAAAGATTTTAGGGAAGGTCGAAAAATCTGATACCGTAAATATATCCAGCGAACCTTTACCGGGGATAAAAGCTGATTTGTAAAGAATATCTGTCCCGGCTTTATAATCAGTAAGGGTAATAGCAGTATCTTTTGATAAAAGCGTTTTATCTACGCTGGCTCCGGCATTATTGGTGTAACGCACAATGGTATTCACATTAATGGTGTCGGGTGTATTAAAATTGAGCTGAACCGAACCATTGCTGTTTACCACATAAGGGTTGGTAGCGTTGTAAGGCCTGTTTAACAATCCCGATTGGTAAAGCGGACCAAAAACCCGCACATTTCTGGCCTCAATTGGGATAGACCTGTGCCCTTGCGCGTCGTAAGAGTAAACCGTAAAAGTATAGGTATATTCTTTCAGGTTCGAAAGGATTACTTTAACGGTATCGAGCGGATTATGCGTGGTCGAATTCACCACCGCCGAATCGCCGTTGTTGTTCCAGTATACCACGTATTTGGTTACACTTGGGTCGGGACTTGGGTTCCACCAGAGTGCAGTGCGCAAGTTGCCCGGTTTGGTAATGATGTTTGCCACACGACCGGGATAAACCATCTCGCCATCTTTTAAAAATTCTTTAAAAGCAAGATCATCTTTGGTACAGCTGATGATCAGGGTTACCAGCAGCAGCAACAAACCACTTATTTTATATATACTTTTCATATCTGAAAATTTATCTTCTTTTGTTAATCAATAACTATCTCGGATCGCCGTAAAAGGCCATTTCCATGGCATGTGCAAACGTACCGCTCGACCATGTTGTGCTTACCGATAAACGGATATAACGCACTTTAGGGTTAGTTAAGGGGAAATTGAAACTTACACCTGCTTTTACAAAATCGTTATCTGCAGTGGTATGCGCTACCGGAGTGGCACCAGACGGCGGATTAGGATAATTGTAATTGCCCATGTTAATCCAGTCGCCGATAACCGTTCCTTCGGGTGCCGATAAAGGCAATTGCGCATCGCGTGGGGCAGCTACATCAGAACCCCATACCGAAAACACCTTTGGATTTCCGTGACCAAATGCAAATTTATCGCCACCATCGGGTCTTTCCCATAAAATAAAGCGGCTTAATTTAGCGCTTATGCCTAAACCAAAAGTCGCAATTGCAGGCATTGCACCACCTGGCGCGGTGTGCCAGCCATTAGAGTTCCCATCGGTTTTTCCATCCCACAGATAAGGTAAATCCCAGCCATATGCAATAACTCCATCAGATGGTAGTCTGTACTGAAAGAATTTCCCCCTATCCAAAAGGGTTTCGAAAAATGGGGTAATGGTTTTGTAGGTGGTATCAGAAATGTTCCCAAAGTTATCGGTAACGTAGTAACCAATTTTTTTGGCCACAGGTGCATAGCCCCTAACCGAATAACTGATTACATCTGTTTTGCCATAATGCTGATCGATCACATCAGAACTGTTGTTATCGTTTACCGAAAGCAAAATAACACCGAGATTACTTTTTGCAGGGTTGGTTCCGGTAACTTTAATTCCACCGAAATCTGGCTCAGCATTGATACTGGGTTTGGCCAATAAATAAGGTGGGGTATCGGGATTAACCTTAACCACAACCGGATCTGATTTAACCTCTGCCCTGCTTACCGCATACAGGGTAACATCGTAACCTTGTTTTTTAGCAAAACCATCAACCATAATCGAATCAGAATAATAGCTCGATTTAGTTTCGCGAGTGGTTACCCCGTTTATTTTATACTGCGCCAACACATACAAAAGATTTTTAGAATTGGGCAAAGAATAGGTAATGTAAGCTCCGCCATTAAAATTATCGACTTTAACGTTGGTTACCACTCCCGGCTTGGTCATATCTGAAGAAGCAGGATCGTTATAGCTTTCCATTTTTTTGCAGGCTGCAAGGCTTGCCAAAACAGCAGCAATAAGCGCCAGGTAAATACTATGTTTAATATTTTTCATGTTGTTTAATTTAAACTACCAATAAGGATTTTGAACAAGGTTTGGATTCACTACCAGATCGGAACTCCTGATAGGCCACAGGTAATCTTTCAGGCCAAAAACAGGAATGAACTGGGTAGTTGGCCGGTAATAGTTTACGGCATCAGCATTGTTAATGCTCCAACCCTGTATCGGGCTGCTTAGCACGGCCTGCAATTCTTTCCACCTTCTTAAATCCCATCCGCTCTGGCCTTCAAAACACAACTCAATTCTTCTTTCCTGATGGATAATTTGCCTTAAACCATCTTTGGTATTAAACTTATTCGGACTTTTTGAAAAGTTTGTCCACGAAATTTGTACCCCCTGTAAACCAGCCCTTTGACGCACTTTATCGATGTAAGTAAACACATCTGCAGTTGGTCCGTTAACTTCGTTTAAAGCTTCGGCATATAAAAGGTATAAACCCGCTAAACGGATTAATGGCATACGGAATGGCGACGACTGAAAACCATCATCATAAACTGAGGCATAGCTCACCAGTTTTTTAGGCCAGTAACCGGTGATGTTCAACCTGATATTATCGCTTGGGGCGGCAAAACCACTTCCCCTGGCCGAAACATAGTATAAAGGTGCACTGGGGCTATCCTGAAAGTTACGGCCATTGCCAAACCAGATACCGCCATCGAAAGCCATATCGGCATAAAAACGGGTTTCGCGGGCAAAGTGACCTTTAATGGTTTCGTAGCCTTGCTGAATATAATAACGACTGGCATTATCGCCGGCTTTAATCGTGTTCCTGCCAGCATAGTCCCAGGTCTTATCCTCCGCAATCGGTACGCCATTTACGGTATAAAAAAGTTCCTGTGTTGCAATCGGAGCAGAAAAAGTAGAGGGATTAGAGAAAATATTTACCGCCGATTTCGCTGTAAGCCTCGGTGTAGAAAAACCCTGATAGTTAAACTCGGGGTTGGAAGCCCATATAATTTCAGAATTGAGTTCCCATCTTTCGGCAACAGCATTCTGCACATCCAGTTCTCTTTTCAACGAATCGGATAATTTACCAACGGTTGAGGGTGCACTAAAAGTATATAATTTAATGCCTTGTGCTTCGGCAGCTGTGATGGCTATTTTAGCCGCATCGGCAGCTTTTTTCCATTTTTGCGCATCGTAGGCAGCCGGGAAAAGGCTTATCCCGTCTTTATCTTTAAAACCTGCATAATCCGGATTGCCGTTAAACAACGGACTTGCAGCCGTGGCCAGCACATCGGCTTTAACCGAAAGGGCAATTACACTGGTAATGCGGCCCAGCTCTGTAGCCTGACTGCTAATCACTGCAGGTAAATCTGCCGCAGCTTCGTCTAAAAGTGATACAATGTAATCAACAGTTTCATCAACAGGTACTCTTTTTACCCGCACTTCGTCGGTTGAGCTGTTGATGGCCAGGTTGGTTTTAATTAAAGGGATTGGCCCGTACATTTTAAATAAAACGTAATGGTAATAAGCTTTTAAGAATTTGGTTTCTGCAATCCAGCGTTTCTTTTCAGCAGCCCCAAGGTCAATTGGTTTGTCGATGTTTTCGAGCATGATATTACAGATCCTGATCGAACGCCAAAGACTGTAACTGCCTTCCTGCCCATCCCAGGTATTTAAACCGGGTCTCGCAGCAGTTTGTGTTCCGCGCAACAGGTTAAAACCTGTAGGATTAAAACCCTGAAAATTATCGAGCGTATTCGAATAAATTAACTCTGATGAAGTGGTAAAGCCAGGATTGGTAGCCATATCATTCATGCGCTGCAAATAGGCATAGCAAGAATACAGGTAGTTCTCGGCCTCGTTCCGGTTCCTGAATGCATAATCTAATGTACCAATGTCATCGGGGGTAACATCGAGGTATTTTTTACAGGATGCAAAAGTGCAAAGCATTAAAAGGATGCAACTGTATTTGAAATATGTTTTTATCGTTTTCATTATAAGGTTACGTTAAGACCAACATTGAACACCTTTTGTATTGGATAGGCAAAACCGTTTCCGCCCTGCTCGGCATCCCATAATTTGAATGGGCTCCAGGTAAGCAAGTTTAAGCCGTTGAAATAAATGCGGCAGGAGTTTAACTTAATTTTGCTAGAAATGCGTTGTGGAAGCGTATAACCCAGCTCTACCGATTTAAGGCGTAACAAACGTCCGTTTCTCATCCACCAGGTACTGGTTTGTGCATTATTTTCCAAATCGACAGCATTTACAGCCAGTCGTGGGTAAAGCGCATACAGGTTCTGGTTTTCCGGCGACCAGTGGTTATCGGCAAAATCTTTCAGCAATTGTGTATTGCCCAGTATATATTGCTGATTACTTGGCACAAATGGACTAACCTTAGTCGGATCGATAAAGAAAGTCATGCGGTCTTGTCCGGTAAAAAATGCCGAAAGATCGAAACCTTTGTATGATGAGCTGAAACCAAAACCATATACGATCTCAGGCGATTGTGGAAAACCGATATAAGCTTTATCGGCCTCATCAATTCTACCATCGTTGTTTAAATCGCGGTATTTAATATCTCCTGCTCTTGGTGGTTTGCCATTGGGCGAGAAAATCTGCGTTGGCGAATTCTGTACTTCTTTATCATCCACAAATAAACGTTCGGCAATGTAACCAAAGTTGCGGTTAATGGCTTGTCCGGTGGTATAACGGTAAGCTTCTGCCCACTGCGGCTCTTCGTAATTGATGTATTTGTTTTTGGCAAAAGTAAAGTTAGAACGTACGGCAAATGAAAAATCGTTCACCCTGAATTTATAATCGAGCGATAAATCCATACCTCTCGAGCGCGCCTCACCTACGTTTGCACCAATGCCCGATTCCAGTCCTAATGTTGTAGGCAGGTTGGTACGCGGCATATAAATATTGTAGCGGTAGTTGTTGTAAAACTCGGCAATAAGGCTCAGATCTTTAAAAAATGTTGTTTCCAGCGCTACGTTGGTCTGTCTTGAAGTTTCCCAGGTTACATCCTTATTTTCGTAATTATTAATGAACACACCATTACGGTTAGATGCGCCATTAAATCCAAACTGGGCATAATTTCCGCCACCATTTAGGTTAACATCCGAAATATAGAAAAAGCGCTGCGCACCAATGGCATCATTACCTACAATACCGTAACTAGCCCTTAATTTTAAGCGGCTAATCACGTTGGCCAATCCACCTGTCCAGAATTTTTCGTTGGAAAGTACCCAGCCGGCACCAATGGTTGGGAAAAAACCGAAACGGTGGTTCTCAGAAAACCTTTCCGATCCGTTATAACCAAAGTTAGATTCGATAAAATAACGGCTCTTATACGAATAGGTTAAACGACCGGCCAAACCTAAATTGCGGTAAGGAAGCGAATTTTGCAAAGAGCTTGCATTGCTGTAAACCGATTGCTGGGCTGTACCAATTAAAGTACCGCTAACATTATGGTTACCAAAGGCTTTATCGTAATTTAATGAGGCCTGGGCATATAAAAAGGTATTGATATTGGTACCTCCCGGATAGTAAGACAAATATTCTTGCGCAATATTTGGTGCTCCACCTGTTACCGAAGAGTTAAGCCAGCTTAACACATAAGTATTGCTCTGTTTATCGTAAGAGCCAATGTTATAATAAAATGGCGAATAGGCACGCTGCGAATCAAAATATGAATAGCGGTTAGTGCTGAAAATCGTTTTAAACGAAAGTCCTTCGGTAAAGAAATCTAATTTCTGGTTGAGCTCAAACTGGGCCGACATGCGCGATTCGGACGAGTTTTTATGTCCGCGAAGCATAGCTGCATAAGGGTTATTATCTAAAATGCTGTTCTGCCCTGAGCCTCCCCTGTTACCAAATAAAATGTGCTGTGCATTTTGGTTGGCAGCATCGGCGGGGTAAAATGCCGGAAAAGAAACCGGACTGGTATGAACGGCAATGTTGTACAAATCGGTAGAAAAACCACCATCAGTTGCCAGCGGACCGTTATACTCGCTAAAATTACCCGATAAGCGCACCACCATTTCAGTAGTCTTACTTAAATCGATATTGATGTTGGAGCGAAGCTGATAGTTACGGAACTTGATATTGTTATCGTTGTTATTGCGCGAATCTTCTTTAAGTACCCCATTATCTAAATTGTACGAACCCGCGATATAGTAACGGGCAACACCACCGCCACCGCTAATACCCAAATTTGCCCGCTGTGTGCTGGTGCGCTTTTTAAAGAGCATATCCAGCCAGTCAACCGCCGGGTAAACGTATTCGTTATAGCCCGGGCTTTTATTTACCGTCGCCTGCGTATTGATGATCTGGTTTGGCGTAAACATGGGATCCATCCCCCTGCCAATCGATGCTTCGTTAAAAAGCCTCATGTAGGTAATCGGATCGGCCAGTTCTAAATTCTGCACCGATTGAGAAGCCGATTGCTCCAGCCTGAAATTGATTTTAGCCTTCCCTTCTTTACCCGATTTGGTAGCAACCAAAATTACGCCGTTTGCCCCCCTGGCGCCATATAAGGCAGTGGCACTCGCATCTTTCAATATCGAAAAGCTTTCAATATCATCAACCTGAAGGCGTGCCAGATCAGAACTGGTTAGCTCTACGTTGTCAATCAGAATTAACGGATCTCTTTTATACCCGAAAGTAGTTACCCCGCGGATAAAAAACTGCGAATTGTCTTGCCCTGGCTGCCCGCTGCGCTGGTAACCAATTACACCGGCTATCTGTCCGGAAAGGGCATTGGTTAAATTGCTCGATGGAATTTTAAGGTTACCTACCTTTACGGTGGTAACCGAGCCTACCAATGCTTCTTTACGTTGTTTCTGACCAAGGGCGGTAATAACCACCTCTTCCGAGAGCATATTCTCTTCGGCCAGTTTTACGTTAATTACATTGGCGGCGCCAACAATTACACGGTGCTCGCGATAGCCCACATAAGAAAAACGCAGTTGCTCGCCCGGAGTTACATCGAGTACATACTTACCATTGTTGTCGGTTTGCGTACCCACATTTACTTTATTAACTACCGCTACAGTAACACCCGGAAGGCCTACCCCGAGCGTATCGGTAACTTTACCTGTAATGGTTTTCTTTCCTGCCTGCGAAAAACCCTTTACAGGCATAAAAACCAGAAAAAACACAAAGATTGAACCCGTCAATAACAGTGCGTTTTTTAATTTGCTAGGTACCCGAGAGTACCCGCACAAAAATAATTGCTTCATTTGCCAATTAGCTTTTAATGAGTAAATCAAATAAGATTATAATAGGTAAAAGATGAATGCGACGCACTCCTAACTGCCTGTTGCCATGGGCCACATTCGAGTTTCAGCGATAGCAGAATGATCTGCTTTAGAATAAGTTGTAAATTTCCTCATATATTTTGGTTGGTTTGGTTAGCGGAAACCAGGAGCTAGAAAAAGAATCAGACGACTATTGAATTGCTGTTTATCATGGATAAGCGGTTAAGCCCCTCCATGCTGGAATATAAACAAATTTCTATCCTATCCTATACTATCCTATTTTTTTCCGAATACAATGATAAACAAAAAAATCTATATTCCAAATGTGTAGGTGAAATTTCAATTTATAAGTTCATTGGCCATTAGTTCATTAGTCCCAGCCATAGCGCTTGCGCAAATCCCGTCTGATAATTGTTTATTGAACATTGGTTATTAGTTCATTTGTCCCACACATAGCCAATCCGTCATTTCGAGCGAAGCATAGCCACAGCCGAGAACCATATAGTGCTCAGCGAAGCTAAATCTATTTATGATAATTAAACATTAGTTATTACGAGTTGCAAACCAACTATGCTAGCATGTAAGCAGAGAAAATAAAAAACACAAAAGCCATTAAGACAATTAAAACCATATGATAATGCTTTCCCCCGTTTCTCCATATAAAGCTGATACAAATTCAAGAGAAACAAAGTGCTCGAACTGTTTAAGCCGGCATTAAAGGTGTGAAGCACCAATTTTTAAAATAAGAAATGGTTGCTGCCAGAACCGTAAACAAGATGAAACTGATAATCACTGTCGTTCCCAGGCCTGTGCTGCTAAAGTGAGTTTCTTCTGATCAGTTTATTTTCCATTATATGCTTAACCGGATTTAAGCTAAGTACAAACTCGGCCGCTAATCGTCCCATTTCTGCAAAATCAATTGAAAAGGTGGTAATGCCATCAAAAATAATCTCTTTCACGTTGTCGTCGTTGTGCGAAAGGATGCCTAAATCTTTCCCTACTTTTAAACCCTTTACTTTGGTATCTTTCAGCATTTCCCAAAGTTCAAGGTTGTGGATGGTAAAGTACACCTTATCCGGTGCAATGCTTCCGGATTCGTAATGGTTTTTGATTACACCATTAATATTAAATTCTTTTATAAAACGCTTAAATGAGATCAGCACTTCATTGGGTTCGGCTGATGAAGGTTTAAAAAAGAAAACAAATTCAGAAAATGCTTTAATGCGGGGTGCCAGTTGTATGAAAGCATTGTACGATGCATTTTCAAACTCCTGTACTATGTAAGAGTACTCCCCTTTTAATGCTACGTAGCGATCTACGATCAGCAGTTTTTCTTTCGGCAACTGTTCCAGTACTTCTTTGGCTTCATTACTTTCTATCGGGGCAATTACATACAAACCATACTGACCTTTATTGCTGTTAATAATGGATTCGAAAACACCGAAGTTATTGTGGTGGAAATAGACATCTACCTGAATGTTTTCACCCAGGTGGTCGCGGAAATTCTGATAAAAGGTTTCCTGAAAAGTATCGAAAGCGTAAATTAACAAACATACCTTTAGGTGCTGCTCCGTATCGTCGGTAGCTACAAAATAGCCCCGCCTGTTTTTCGACTCTACAATCCCCCTACTAATCAGCTCTTTATAGGCTTTACCAATGGTTTCTTTGGCATAACCGGTTTCGCGCATCATTTCATTAACCGAAGGCAGAATATCGCCTTTGGATATGTATTTATGGTTTAAGCCATTAATAATACTCTGTACCAACTGTTCATGTTTCGAAAAAGCATTAATGATGCTTAAATCCTTGATTTCGTTGAACAGTTTTTCCTTATTCATGCAGCGTTATGCGGTTAGTAATCGTTTTAGTGAAGATAATTTTGCTCGAAATATAAAAATTTAATGGTGATTATGGATAAATTTTAATTTATCGTAACGTAGCAGCTATGCCAGAGATAGATGTAAAGCGCTGAAAAATCGGGTAATTATTTTCAAATCCGTTATGTTGATCTGATAACAATCAGACTTATTTCAGCAGCTCTATTTTAATTACCTGACAGATGTTGAAACAAGTATAGTATATTTGAAATGCATGAAAAAGAAAACATTTAAGATTCCGCACAAAGTAATATGGCTGAGTTCTTTTTTTCTGGGTGTACTCACTTCCATTCCCAAAATTGCCGAACACCGTTTTAATTTATACGAAGCCCTTGCCGATGCAGCCGTAACCTTTCTTTTTGCCGTATTAATCTGGTATTATAATGTATTTACCCTTCCTGCTTACACCTCACGCGATGTAGCCAGCGGTTTTTCGATGATTCGGCTCATTAAAGGTCTTTTCTTCGGTATACTTTTAATGTTTTTACTTTCATGCCTGCAACAATATTTGCTCAGTTCCATTCATTTTGGCCCCGTAATGCTCATGTTTGAGGTAAGGGGAATACTGGTAAATATTACATTCTACATGTTCCTGAACCTCCTGTACCAGAACTACCAAAACCAGCAGGTAGGTATCGAACTCGAAAGAACAAAATCTGATAATCTGGGAGCGCAATACGAACTCTTAAAACAACAGGTTAATCCGCACTTCCTTTTCAACAGCCTCAATACGCTGAAGTATATGGTAGAAAGTAACGATAAACATAGCGTAGAATTTATCCTTAAACTTTCAGATTTTTACCGTTTTACGCTGGAAAGCCGCAAGCACGACCTGATTAAACTAGCCGAAGAACTGGATATTTTAGAAGCTTATCTCTTTTTGTTAAAGGCCCGTTTTGAAGAAGGCATTGATCTTTCTATTGATATTGATAAAAGTTATCAGCAATCGCTCATTCCACCTTTTACGCTCCAGCTTCTGATTGAAAACTGCATTAAACACAACGTCCTCTCGATCCACAAGCCCCTGCAAATCAGGCTATATATGGATGGTAATTTTATTGTAGTAGAGAATAAAATCCAGCCTAAGCGTACCCCTGAGGCCTCAACCGGAATTGGTCTCGAAAACATTAACCAGCGCTACAGCCATTTACTGAACAAAGAGATCATCATTACCAAAACAGACACCCATTTTAGTATAAAACTTCCCCTTATACATGAAGATTATCATCATTGAAGACGAGCTGAAGGCTGCCAAGTCTTTATCAAGCCTTATTAATAAAATACGTCCGAAAGCACAAGTTGTAGCTAACCTGCAAAGTATTGACGATGCTGTGCATTATTTCTCAGAAAACGAGCAACCCGATCTGATTTTTATGGATATCCAGCTGTCGGACGGCCTTTCCTTTGAAATTTTTCAATCGGTAAAAATCAGTTGTCCGGTAATTTTTTGTACTGCTTATGGCGAGTACGCGATGGATGCCATTAAAGCCAATGGTATTGATTATCTGCTAAAACCTTTTTCGCAGGAAGACCTGCAAAAGGCCTTTGAAAAGGTAGATCAGTTTCAGAATTTTTTTCAGCAAAATAAGCTCCCGGATATGGATGAGCTGATTAAACGAATTGGGCCAAATGAAGGGAAAAAGAGTTTTCTGGTGTTCAAACACAATAAATATACAACGGTTCCTACCGAGCAGATTGCTTTTATCTACATCCGCAACGACTCGCCAACCATTATGACCTTGAAAGAGGAAGAATATACCCTGAACCAATCGCTGGATACCATACAAGGGCAGCTTTCTGCTTTGCAGTTTTTTAGGCTTAACCGCCAGTACATTGTTAATTTTAGCGCGATCAAGGAAGTAGAGCACTATTTCGACCGTAAGCTATTTGTTAAACTGGTTATCCCCTCGCCCGAAAAACTGCTGATTGGAAAAGAAAAAACAACTGCATTTTTAAACTGGCTGGAGAACAGGTAAGCTAACCGGAAAATTGTTGTTCGAGAATGTGCCTGATTTCCTCACGCACTTCCTTATGTCCGGCTGTTTCATTATCAATTACTGGCAGCTGGAGCAACCCTGGCTTGGTGCAAATATCCGACATTACAATCGATAAGGCGGCCATACAGCATAAGGTAACGTCAGGGGTTAAAGTTAAACTGATCATCATCTGATAAAAAAGCGGAGACAGATTTAAACATCTGCTTCCGCGGTTAAATTGATTATACTAAATTAATTTCGACAGGGATATTGCCTTTGGTAGCTTTTGAATACGGACAGGTTTGGTGTGCAGTATCGGTTAGCAACCTGGCTTCCTCAGTAGATAAGCCGGGTAGGCTTACATTTAACCTGGCTTGCAAACTGTAAGCGCCATCAGTTACACAAAGATCAACCTCAGCATCAACCGCAAGACCGGCAGGTAAAGCTATTTTGTACTTTGCAGCGGCCAGGCCGATTGCGCCAATAAAACATGCCGACCAACCCGCAGCAAACAGCTGCTCAGGGTTTGTGCCTTTACCGTTTGAACCTGGCGAAGAAAGTGCAATTTCTAATTTTCCATCAGTACTTTTTGAGTTGCCATCTCTACCGCCTGTAGTGTGTGTTTTTCCTGTATATAATACTTTTGTGCTTAAATCCATTGTAGGATTTCCGTTTTGATTATTTTCCATTGTATTATGATTTTTAAATTTTTTATTCAAAATTATTGCTTAAACAGCGGGCTAACGACCATAATCTGGTGAGTCAGGCAGATTACCCGCTAAGCCGGACATTTTCCGGGTTGAGTTTTTTATCAGTTTTTATTCTTCTCCATCAGGGAGGAAGCCACTTTTCTTTTTCCTTGTAATTTCCATCACCATTTCGCATTGCTGAACATTTCGTTCGAACGGCGGACTAAGCAGAAATAACATGGAGAGCATTGAAACTAGTGTAACCATAAATTTGCTGTAGCCTTTTTTGATTGTATTTTCCATGGCTGTAAAGGTTTAATGATGTAAGCTGGCATTGTTTTTTTGTTCAAATTGGGTCGCTTTGGTAGCGGCGATGAGCTTACCGGTGTTTTGGTTTTGCAGCAAACCAATAATTTCCCAGTCTTTTTCGTTGTAGCCCTTGGGCAATGAAACCGAAACGGCTCCGATTCCCTCAGCACTGATCTTTTCGCTTTGCAACTTCCGTACAATCTGCACATGCGACAGGGTTCTGCCTTCGTTTTCACCTCTGGCTACTTGGGTACTGGCAGCTTTTTGTACAACAACAATTAACAGTTTACTGCCCTTTGTTTCGCCCGAAGCCTGATAATGTACTTTAAAGTCCTGATCAGTTTGGTGCCATTGAAGCTTAACCTCTGCGCTTGCTTTGGTACCCAGCTGGGTCGAAATGGCATTGCGAATGCTGGCTTCTTCCGAACCGATAAATTCGTTTGCACCGTTAACAATTACCTGTGGGGTATAAATTTGTGGCAAGCCTAACCACTGCCCATACTGCGCCTGCCTTTTCGAATATTCCGGATTCCCGAAAGTGTCTTTCCAACCTAAGCGATCAAAATAATCGACATGATAAGCGAGCACAAACAAATCTTTTCCGGCTGATTCTTTTTCCAGCCTGGCTAAAAGTTCATCGGCAGGCGGGCAGCTCGAGCAACCTTCCGAAGTAAACAATTCGACTACAGCAAAACCTTTTCCGGACGTTTTAACGGGAGTATCTTTTCCCGGGGTTTTATACATTGACGCAAAGGCCGTAATGGAAAGGGTAATGACAATGAAGAAATTAGCCAACCATAAAATTTTCGTTATTTTCATGTTTCTGTGTTTTTTGTTGCTCAAAACTATCTCAAAAAACCCTCCTGCCAAGGTGCAAAATGGCCAGACTAGGCATATTAAGGCATGAAATGGTAAGTAGGTATACTCAACCGGACAGTAGAATTTGGAAATTATCAAACTCATCCCCCTCCCCCTAACCGTCATGCTGAACTCGTTTCAGCATCTCCCCTGTTACACCGTAATCTTTAATCGCGCTCTGAAATACAAAATCTCATCCCCCTGCCCCCTTCAAAGGGGGACGAGATCATCCTTATTCAATAAATTCTGACTTTTTTCGTTTTAATGTTTTGTGATGCAAACTCCAAAGACTGTAACAACAAGAAGCTAAAGCCGTCTAAAACTTTTAACTACCTCAAAATGTTTAACTAAAAAACAAAAAAAACGACATGGGAATTTTAAAAACAGCAATTATTGGTGCCGCGGTTTACGCAGGCGTAAAATATATCACGAAGAAGGACCCAATTACGGGCCAATCGATAGTAGACGAATTAATGGATAAAGCACCGCAATGGGCTGATAAGGCAAAAAATTATACACAGGATTTGAAATCAAAGCTGAGTAATGCTGCCGAAGATTTTGCCAGATGAATACCCATTAACAATAAACAGGCAGATCAATCGAGATACCTGTTTCTGTAAAATTTAGCAACAAAAAAAGCGCTCCGATTTAAAATCGGAGCGCTTTTTCTTTGTAAACCATTGGTCAAACACCAGTGAGGTTTTAAGTTTTAAAAAGCATCAAACCAGAGTTTTGTTGTTAATAAATCGGCTCCCTGACTGCTAACAGCATTTTTATAATTCTGTCCGTTTAGCGATTGCTCAGTACCCGGATAAATAAAACGCACAGGGATTTTACCATTTAACACCGTATTTACCGAAGCCGTTAACTGCGGATAATCCAGTCTACGCTGCTCTGCCCAGGCTTCCAGTCCTTGCCCAAATAATGCAATCCATTTCTGCTCACCGATTGATTTCTTAAAGTTTGCGGCATCATAAACTACAGCGGTCTGACTGATGTAACTATCAACTGCGGTTCCGCTGATATTATACTGTGCAAACGATGCCCGGATAGCCTGCTTATATAAATCCTCAGCATTTTCTGTTGTGAAACCACGTGCAGCCGCCTCAGCGCGATCGAAAAGCAATTCGGCATAGCTAAAAATTACAGCTGGCGCTTTGGCATCCAGAAAATAAGTACCTGGTTTAGATGAATTAGCTAAACCAATAGCACTGGCTTCGGAGTTGGTAGAACCATTTGGAATGCCTACATAGGTTTGGGGCGTAGTATTTTCGGTTCTACTCGCATATACCGATAATCTTGGATCGCTAAGCGAAAAAAGTTTATCTACAATGGTTTTACTGATCCGGTAATCGTTACGAGTTTCGAATGATGCTGCAACCGGATTCTGTTGTGGCGAAACATCATATTTTAGTATTGCATTTTCTGCATTACTGCTGATGTAAGCACCACCTTCGGCCTGTATTTCGTCTATTACCTGTTTGGCCTTAGTTGCATCTTTATCCGCAATACGCAAAGCGATACGGAGGCGCAGTGCATTGGCAAACTTTTTCCACGAAGCAATATTATTGCCGTAAATTACATCACCGGCAATGGTTTTTCCCGAAGCAGGATCGAGTGCTGCTTGAGCAGATTTCAAATCGTTTAAAATACCGTAATATACATCCTTCTGTTTATCGTAAACAGGTGTAACAAATTGTTTTATTTTTCCGGCCTGCGAATATGGAATATCGCCATAAGCATCGGTAAGCAATAAAAATACCCACGACCTCAATACCAATGCTACACCTTTATAATTGGTGTTGCCTTGCGCATCGCCCAGTTCGATAATTTTATTAAAGCCTGCAATACTTTGCGCATAACCGGTAGACCATAGCGAGGTAAAACTGCTGTTCGAAAAGATAAAACGATCTTCTTCTGTGTATTGCACTTTAGCCCAGTGCTGCGCAAAAAGCAGGCTCGAATTCATGTTATTGGTTACGCCCCAATAGGTATCTACAGTGGTTTTGGTCGTTCCCGTAAGTAAATAATCGGGTTGCGCAACTTCAGGAGCATTGGGGTTAATGTTCACCTCATCGAGCTCTTTTTTGCAAGATGAAAAGGCAAGGGCCAAAATGGCGAATATATAGAGTTTCTTATTTTTCATGATGGGAATATTTAAAATTTAACATTCAGGTTAATACCATAACTGCGGGTACTTGGGTTAGAAAGACTTTCTAAGCCCTGACCATTGCCGGTATTAAAAGCTACTTCAGGATCAATATCAACCGTATTGCGGTGAATAATCCACAGGTTACGGCCAACAAGCGATACCGAAACACCCTGTAAACTTAGCGAGCGCAACCATTTCGTTGGCAGGTTATAACTTAGTTTCACTTCGCGGAGTTTAACATAAGAAGCACTGAAAATATTGGCTTCATCGATATTCCTGAACGATTTGTAATACTGCTGGGCAGGTAATATTTTTTCGTTGCGTTTGCCATCAGCAGTTACCCCGTCAAAAATAACCCCGTCATCGTAAACAGTTTCACCAGCCGGAGCTGCTCCGTTTAACCATACAGTTCCTTTGGTTTTATCGTTACCCGGATAATAGTAAGCAATACCGCCATACTCTGCAGCCCTGCCTGGTAAAGTTGAGGCTAACACGCCTGTATAAGTACCTGTAGCATATGTACCGTTGTAAATAGAGCCGCCAATGCTGGCATCAACCAACACGCCTAAACTAATGCCCTTATAGCTAAAGGTGTTGTACACACCACCAATCCAATCCGGAGTATATTTACCCAATACCTGCTTGGTTGGGTTGGTAGCCGGAGCGCCGGTTGCATTTACAATAATATTGCCGTTGCCATCTCTTAAAAACGCGGTACCAAATAACGATCCATAAGGTTGACCCACAGTAGCAATTACCTGTGCTGAGTTAGAAGCTACAACATAATTGGTTAATAATTTTTCGGCATCCAGCTCAATTACCCTGCTCCTGTTTGCGGCAAAGTTTAGATCGATATCCCAGGTAAAAGCCTTTTTAATTGGCGTAATGCCCAACTGCGCCTCTATACCTTTATTGTTGATTTTTCCGGCGTTCAACAATTTTGAACTAAAACCGGTACTCTGGCTCACATCTGCCGCTAAAATCTGGTTATAACTATTGGTATTGTAAGCACTTAAATCGAAACGCAATCTTTTGTTAAAGAATACCGCCTCAACACCCAATTCGGTTGATGTGGTGGTTTCAGGTTTCAGGTTAGGATTAAGATCAATAGATCCTGTATTCAGCTGTGGATTTCCATAAAACGGAGCGCTAAAAACATAGGTATTAATCAAACGGTAAGGATCTGCATCTTTACCTACTTTAGACCAGCCACCACGTATTTTTAAATAGTTAAGGGCATCGCTTTTAATATCCAAAGCTTCGGTAGCTACAAAACTTCCATTAAACGAGGGGTAAAAATACGACCTGTTTTGAGCAGGCAAGGTAGACGACCAATCGTTACGGGCAGTAATGTTGGCAAAAAGGTAATTTCTGAAACCAAGTTGCCCTGAAGCATACACACTATACGATTTTAAACGTGACAGGTTATTTGATGATACCAATGGATCGCGTGAGTTTTTAAGCGTATAAAGTCCAGCAATGGCCAGTTTAGGTGCACTTTGGTCGTTTTGTTCGATATACTGCCTGCGGATATTCCCCCCACCCAGCAATTCGAGGCTAAAATCATCGTTTAGCTGTTTGTTAAAGTTTAAGGTTGCATCGGTATTGTTTTCGTTTACCGTAAAAGCACTTTCGGTGTACGATCCAAATGGTGTTCCGTTGGTACCATAAGCAATCCGTACTTTACGCCTGTCGTTATAATAATCCGTTCCTGATCTGAAATTTAAATCAAGCCCGTCTATGATTTTATAATTCAACGCTAAACTCCCGATTATGCGGTTCCTGTTTTGCGATACCGTATTCTCGTAAGCTACCCAATATGGATTGCTGTAATAGCTGTTATTCCAGTTAAACGTTTTTCCATTCTCATCCAAATAATTTTTCAACTGGTTAATATCAACCTGACGACCAAACCAGGTAAACTGCAACATGGTACTCGTAGAGCGCGAACCACCTGTACCCGGTAAGTTATCCGAATTAAGTTTACTGTAATTGGCATTAGCCGTTAAAGTTAATTTCGGGGTTATTTTAAGGCTGGTATTCAGCACAAACGAATTTTTCCCCTGTCCCGAATTAGGCACAATACCTACCTGCTTTAAATTGTTGTAAGAGATCCTGTAATCGTATTTTTCTCCGGCATCTGCAATCGATACACCGTTATTTAAGGAATAACCGGTTTGGAAAAAATCGCGAACATTATCCGGATGCGCTTCAAAAGGAACAGCTACACCTTTAGAGAAAAACTGCGGAATTAGTCTGCCATCCAGTTTCGGTCCCCAGCTCTCATCAACCCCGTCATTTAAACCTTTACCAGCACCATCCACATAGCTAAATTTACCTTCAGAGCCTTGTCCAAAAGCATTTTGATATACCGGAAGGGTAAGCAGGCTTTCTAAAACCGCGTTCGAGTTAACGGCAATTCCCAATCCTTTTTTCGATTTACCGGTTTTGGTTTTGATGAGGATTACGCCTGCTGCAGCCCGCGATCCGTACAATGCGGCTGCATTTGGGCCTTTAAGCACACTCATTGATTCAATATCTTCAGGATTGATATCCGAAATGGTATTGGCATAATCCCGGGCACCGGCCGAGTTTAACTGCGAGTTATTAACCGGAATTCCATCTACCACAAACAGTGGCTGGTTGTTACCGGCAATGGAAGTTTCACCCCTGATTACCACGCGCGACGACCCCATACTTCCCTGGCTATTGGTTACCCTTACACCGGCAATTTTACCAGCCATGGCATTAACCAGGTTCGATTCTTTAGCTTCGGCCAAATCCTGCCCCTTTAATTCCTGAACGGCATAACCCAGCGATTTCTTTTGGCGCGATATACCTAAAGCAGTAACTACAACCTCATCAAGCGACTGATCGCTCGATTGCAATACCACAGCGATAGGACTACCTTTAACAACAGGTATTTCCTGGGTTTTAAAGCCAATGTATGAGAATATAAGGGTAGCTTTTTCGGGTGCGTTAATGCTAAAAACCCCTTTACCATCGGTAGTGGTAGCTTGTTTGGTTTCTTTGATCAAAACAGAAACACCCGGCAGGGTTTCGCCCTCGGCCGATTTTACCGTACCTGCAACAGGTACATTTTGCGCAAGTAACTGCTGCGCCGTAAAGAGCAGCAAAATAAACGCTATTGATTTAATTTTTTTGAACATCTTGTGTTGTAATAATTAGTTAATGGAGACAATAATTTGGGCAATACCTTTCCACCACGGCTATAAACCGTATTTTTTGTTTAAAAAATGAAAGGATTGGTTAGCTTAAAAGCCCGTTAAAATGAATGCATCTTAACAGGGCATACGCATTCGGAAATACCTCGTTTGGTTTAAATAAATAGATTTTAGTACGTCTGTTTTTTTCATCTGGAAATGATCATTAGTAAATAAGTTACTTTCAAAAAAGCCCGGGTACAAAAAAAGCACCTCAACCAAAAGTCAGAAGTGCTCCATATTAATAAGGATAACGCAAACTGCTGACTTAACTACCCCAGATTCATCCGGGATGGAATTAGCACCATTTCTAAAACTTAGATGGTTGCTAAGGTTTCACAGGGCCATTCCCTCCGCCTTTCTTGATAAGCATTTTTAAATAACTGGGGCAAAGGTATAATTAAATCCAGTAATTCTATAGTTTTTATATATTTTTATCTGAAAATTTTTTCTTGCCAAATACGAGCCGTATATTTGTCGACCAATTTAGTCGATTAAAACACATCCCAATGAATCTGAAATCAATTTTCACAGCCGTTTTGGCCATATCAACTACCATATCCTTTGCACAAGATCAAACCGTATTGGCCAATCATACAGGGGTAAAAGCCCATAAAGAAAAGTCTAATGCCTTTGTAGCACTCGGCAGCTGGCGCGGAGTTGCCAAAGTAAAAGAAGGATTGGAAATCCCTTTCAACTTTGATATCAACGAAAAAAATGGTCAGCAGAAATTATATTTCCGCAATGCCGAAGAAAGTTTTGAAGGCGGTTTAGTTAAACAAACTGCCGATTCGCTTTTTGTCAAACTCGATCAGTTTGATAACGAACTGGCATTTGCCATAACTGGCGATCAGCTTACCGGCACATTAAGAAAACAAGGCCAGACCGGTAAACCTTTGGCCATTGTAGCCGAGCGTAAAAACTACCGTTTCGAAACAGACGGTAAACCTGTAACAGCCAATTACTCCGGAAGCTACGATGTGGTTTTCAAATCGCCAAATGGCAAGGACGAAAAAACAGTAGGTTTATTTAAGCAAACAGGCAACAAACTTACCGGTACTTTTTTACGTGTAACCGGCGATTCGCGCTACCTGGAAGGCGTGGTAGAAGGTAACGAATTTCAGTTATCAAGCTTTATTGGCTCCTCTCCTGCTTACTACAAAGGCACTTTCCAGTCCGATGGCACTTTAAGCGGTGAAATTTTAGGTGCAAGAGGAAGTCAGCCTTTTACAGGTGTTAAGAATGACAACGCTGCCCTGCCCGATGCCTACAAACTCACCTACCTGAAACCGGGTTATAAAACCCTCGATTTTAGTTTCGCAGATGTTAATGGAAAAAAGATTTCGTTAAAAGATGAAAAATACAAAAACAAGGTAGTTGTTTTAACCATCACTGGCAGCTGGTGCCCCAATTGTGTAGATGAAGCTACCTTTATTGCCCCTTGGTATAAAGAAAACAAGAAACGTGGTGTAGAGGTTATTGCCTTACATTACGAACGCTCTACTGAACCAGAATATGCTAAAAAAGTAATGAGCCGTTTCCGAGAGCGCTTTGGTATCGAATACGATCAGGTTATTGCCGGTACAGCCGATAAACAAGTGGTAGCCGAATCCTTACCTGCATTAGATTCGTTTGTATCTTTCCCTACTACCATTATTATCGATAAACAGGGAAATGTTGCCCAAATACACACCGGCTTTAATGGTCCGGCTACAGGCAAATTTTACGACGAATTTAAAAAAGAGTTTAATACCGAGATTGATGCTTTATTGAAAAAGTAAATGCAATCTAAAGCTTTGTTCCCTGGTTAATTAAAAGTACTAAGCCGTAGCCACCATCTTTTTGTAATCGCGTGGGGTTACACCTTTGGCTTCTTTAAAAAACCGGTTAAAATTAGACAGACTATTAAAACCACATTCGTAAGCCAGGTTACCGATTTGCCTTTCGCCATCAGTAATCAGCTTGCAGGCATGGCCAATACGTACTTCATTTACAAACTCAACAAAAGTTTTTTGGGTGCGGCTTTTAAAATAACGGCAAAAAGCCTGTTTATTCATGTTAATCAACGCGGCAACATCGTCCAGTTGCATATCGGTAGCAAAGTTTTCGAACACATACTTAAATACCTTATCCATCCTGTCGTTATCTTTTAGCTGGTAGGTATTGGTATAACCCTGACTGGCCAGTAAATCGTACTCTTTGGTATGGCTCAATACCTCGAGTATTTTAAACAGCGAAATCATTTTCGGAAAATCTTCTTCCTCTTTTACCAGCTGTACCAGGAGTTTTTTTAACTGCGATTTGGTTTCCCCATAAAACTTCATTCCCCGACCGGCTATCTGCAATACCGCTTTCATTTTCTGCATATTACCCAGCTGTACCAGCAATTCGATCAGCTTATCCGGATTAAAAAATACCGAAATAGAACGCGCGTGTTTCTGGTTTACCTTATCGTCAAAATAGGCTTCGCGGTTGTACCAAACATGCGGAATATTGGAGCCAAGAAAAATCAGCTCACCTTTTTCAAAATTTTCTATACTATCGCCAATAATGCGTTTGCCTTCACTTTCAACCATGTAGGTAATCTGACATTCGACATGAAAATGAAAAGCTGTAGAAAAGTAAGGCTGATCTATTACCTTCGTTTTAAAGATCTCATTATCCAAACCTTCCAGTATTTTAGCAAAAACCGGTTTCATAAGGGCATTTTTATATAGTTTATATTTGGTTAGGTCAATACCACGCCAAACACTGCTTAAGTGAGCAGATCCTATTTGGAGATAACAACCTTGAGTCAAATATACGCTACATTATCAAAATAAAGCAAACAAAGTATAATACTTGCTAAAATAACATCAAAAATAGCAAACAGAGCTTTAGAATTTAGTCTTTCTTCGGCCTAACTTTGAGTAATTACCCATACTAACCAAATCAATAAAATGAATCCGTAACCCGACAAGGTTAAAAATTAAGGATATAAAATGAACCAAAATTTACACCAAAAAGTGATCCTGTTAACAGGCGGCTCCGATGGTATTGGCTGGGAATGTGCCAAAGCCTACAGTAATGCAGGTGCAATTGTTTGTATAGCAGATAAAAACCCCATTGCTGAGCAAAAATTAAGTGAACTGGCTCAGCCTAATACTTTTATCCAATGCGATGTAAGCCAGGAAACAGAAGTACAGGCTGCTATAGAACTGGTAATTAACAAATACAACCGTTTAGATGCGATCCACAACAATGCAGCTATTGCCAGTCCTTCAAAACCTTTACACCAAACCAGCGATAGTGAATGGGATTTGTTGATGAACATTAACCTGAAAAGTATTTTATTTACCACCCGCCATGGCTTATCCCATTTAAAAACCACCAAGGGAAGCATCCTGAGTACCAGTTCGCTGGTGGGCAGCATTGGTCAGGAAAACCATGCCGCTTACGTGGCCACCAAAGGCGCTGTAAACGCCTTAACCAAAGCCATGGCTTTAGATTATGCTCCCTTTCAGGTGCGGGTGAATGCCATTTCACCTGCAGCCATTAATACGCCTACACTACAAGCCTGGAGCAACGAGCAACCCAATAAAACAGATTTAGAACAATACCTTAACAAACTGCAGCCTTTAGGCAATATGCCCAATGGGGATGTAATTGCCGATGCCTGCGTATTCCTGCTGAGTGATGCAGCACGCTTTATAACCGGTACCATTTTGCCGGTAAGCGGTGGTGCAGAATTAGGTTACAGAACCATTATTTAAAATATGATCCATAAAATTAATATACTCGACAAAAGATTTGAACTGGCTACAGGTGCTGGTAGTGATGCTATACATAAAGATCCGCAATACTCTTATGCGATAGCTCAACTGGGCGATGAAAGCGGCCTTACCGGTAATGGCCTGGCCTTTACTTTAGGCGAGGGTAACGACCTGGTTTGTAAAGCAGCTGCTTTTTACGCCGATAAAATAAAAGGTAATGATATTGAGGAACTGATGGCAGGTTTTGGCCAAACATTTAAAACCCTCTCAAACGAGCAGCAATTTAGATGGCTAGGACCCCATAAAGGTGTGGTACATTTGGGTTTGGCCGCTGTTACCAACGCGTGTTACGATTTGTGGGCCAAAAAACGTGGTGTGCCGCTTTGGAAATTATTGATTGATTTAACACCCGAACAAATTGTAAACACACTCGATTTATCCTACCTGGAAGATGTACTCAGCAAAGAAGAAGCCATTGAGCTTTTGCAGTCCCAGGTCGATTCGAAGAAAGACCGTGAGGGCATTTTAGCAACGGGTTATACCGGTTACGATACCTCAGTTGGCTGGTTTAATTACGACGATGAAAAAGTACGCGAAAACTGTAAGAAAGCTATCGACAGTGGTTTTACCGCCATGAAATTAAAGGTGGGTTCTGCCGATCCGCAAAGAGACATACGCCGGGCCAATATTGTGCGCGAAGTAGCGGGCGAAACCTCGAAAGTAATGCTCGATGCCAATCAGCAATGGACTTTACCCCAGGCCATTTCTATTTGCAACGAGCTCAAAAACATGAATCCTTACTGGGTTGAAGAACCTACCCATCCCGATGATGTTTTGGCGCACCAAACACTGGCAAAAGCCATCAACCCCATAAAACTGGCATTGGGCGAACATGTACCTAACCGCATCATCTTTAAAAACTACCTGCAAACTGGCTGCACAGGTTTCGCCCAGGTAGATGCTGTACGCGTAGGTGGCGTTAGCGAGTTTATTACCATTAGCTTAATGGCTAAAAAATTCGGTGTTCCGGTAGTGCCGCATGTTGGCGATATGGGTCAACTGCACCAGCACCTGGTACTGTTTAACCACATTGCCATGGGGCACGAAGCTTTATTTTTAGAACATATTCCACACCTTAAAGCACACTTTGTTAATCCGATTAAAATTGAAAACGGCGTGTATGTTACCCCTCAGGAAGCCGGATCGAGTTGCGATTTAAAATAAACAGCCCATGATTAGTACTATAGATATTGTTATTACCATTGCCTATATCCTGTTTATTGTAACCATAGGTTTATGGAGCGGACGCCGGAAAAAGGAAAAGACAGAAAGTTCATCTAACGATTACTTTTTGGCTGGCAAAACCCTAAAATGGCCCATGATTGGCCTGGCCTTATTTGCCACCAATATTTCTTGTTTGCATTTGGTTAGTCTGGCCCAAAGCGGTTTCGACAGTGGTTTGCTGAATGGTAATTTCGAATGGATGGCTGCCTTTACACTCATACTGCTGGCTTTGTTCTTTATTCCCTTCTACATCCGGTCAGGCGTAACTACCCTACCCGATTTTTTAGAAAGGCGTTATAATAAAGCTTGTCGCGATTGGCTGGCCTTTGTTTCCATTATTTCGGCCATTATTATTCACATTGCCTTTTCTTTTTTAGCAGGTGGTATTGTACTCGAAACACTTTTCGGCATCAATATGTACACCAGCATTGTAGTTATTGCCGCACTAACCGGGCTGTACACCATTATTGGTGGTTTGCGTGCAGTGGTGGTTACCGAATCCATCCAAAGCGTGGTACTAATCGCGGGGGCACTTATTATTACTTATTTCGCCTGGAACAAGGTTGGCAGCTGGGACCACTTAACCACTGTTTTGCAAAGCAATCAGGCTGCTGATAAATTAAGCATGATAAGGCCTGTAGGCGATAAAAGTGGCCTGTCATGGGTGGCCGTATTTTTAGGTTATCCCATTCTGGGCATCTGGTACTGGTGTGCCGATCAAACCATTGTACAACGGGCTTTAGGTGCAAAAGATGAAAACCACGCCAAAGCCGGAGCACTTTTTTGCGGCTTCATTAAAATTTTACCCGTTTTTATTTTCGTATTGCCCGGTTTGTTTGCCTACGTATTATACAAAAGCAATGCAATAGATTTAAGCAGCTTACAGCAAACTGGCGCCAACGGTGCACAAACCTTAAACACCAAAGGCATTTATACCTTAATGATTACCCAGTTACTGCCTAAAGGTTTGGTAGGTATTTTGGTAGCGGCCTTATTATCGGGTTTAATGAGCCAGATTGCCGGAGCATTAAATTCGATTGCCACGCTAAGCAGTTTCGATCTGTATAAAAGATACCAACCCAATGCCAGTGATGCCAAACTGGTAACTGTAGGGCGCTTATCCGCTGCTATTGCTCTACTTGTTTCGTTTGTTCTGCTGCGATTTCTTAACCAATATACCAGTTTATTCGAAGGCATTAATGATGTAATTGCGCACATTGCCCCTCCCATTACCTGTGTATTTTTATTGGGTGTTTTCTGGAAAAAAGCATCAGCAAAGTCAGCCCAGTACACTTTATGGTTGGGTTCGTTACTCGGAGTTGCTGTTTTTGCGGTCAACAAGTTAAATCCGGAGACCATTATCGGCCAAATCCCCTTTATGATGATGGCTTTTTACCTGTTTTGCGCCTGCGTAGTTATGCAGGTATCATTCTCATACATCTACCCTGTTCAACATACAGCTGAAAGCAGTAAGCTCTACTGGAAATCGTTTTGGGAACCTTTACAGGTAAAAGGCTGGAGCGGTATTGGCAATTATAAAACCTTATCCACTTTATTGCTGGGCATTATGGCGCTATTATACTGGGTTTTCAGATAGTTTAAAACCTAAATTGATTGATAACACAAAACCAAATAAACCACATGAAACAAACTAAATTTATTTACCTTCTGCTATTTGGCCTGCTGAGCAATCTGGCCTATGCACAAACCAAAACAAACCCGGCCGTAATGAAAGATTTTATGGATAAACGTTTCGGCATGTTTATCCATTGGGGGCCGGTAAGTTTACGCGGCACCGAAATTGGCTGGTCGAGAGATAAACAGGTCGAGAAAACCGATTATGATAACCTGTACAAGGAGTTCGATCCTACGCTGTTTAATGCCGATGATATTGTAAAAACGGCTAAAGATGCAGGCATGAAATACCTCACCATTACTGCCCGTCACCACGATGGTTTTTGTTTATGGCCATCTAAATTTACCGAGTACGACATTGCCCACACGCCCTATAAAAAAGATATTGTGGGCGCTTTAAACGAAGCCTGTAAAAAACAGGGTATCAAATTTTGCATTTACTATTCGGTACTCGATTGGTACCATCCCGATTACCCGATTCATTCATCTGCCAGCCAAACTATCGACCCTAAAGCCGATATGACCAAATATGTCAGCTACATGAAAAACCAGCTGAAGGAACTTATTACCAATTACGATCCATACATGCTTTGGTTTGATGGCCAATGGGAAAAACCCTGGACAGATGAAATGGGTAAGGATTTATACAGCTACTTAAAAAAATTAAAACCTGATGTGATTATCAATAACCGCTTAGGGAAAGAATTTGCAGCTATGGAAAACAAAAAAATCGATCATTCGAAAATGGTGGGCGATTATGATACCCCTGAGCAAACCGTTGGTCATTTGAATATGGATACACCATGGGAAAGCTGTTTTACCATTTGTAACCAATGGGCATGGAAACCGAATGATAAAATGAAATCGTTGAAAGATTGCTTAACCATCCTTTCCAAAACGGCTGGCGGTAACGGAAACTTATTGCTAAACGTAGGTCCTATGCCCGATGGCCGCATTGAAGCCCGGCAAATTACCCGCCTCAAAGAAATTGGCCAGTGGCTAAAAACCAATAGCGAGGCGGTTTACGGTACTTTCGGCGGTCCCTACCAACCTACCGATGCCTATGCAACTACCAGAAAAGGAAACAAACTTTTTGTGCATGTACTTAAAACCGATGCTGATGCCATCAGCTTAAAAAATATTCCAGCACGGAAAGCAGTAAAGGCCAATATTTTAGGCGGAGAAAAAGTTTCGGTTGAACAAGGCGCAACTGATTTTAAAATCAGCCTGCCTAAAAACCAGGCGGGCGCTTTACAATATGTTATTGCAATCGAAATGGATGGCGATATTGAAAAAACAGCAGTGATTAACTAATATAAAACGGCTATGAAAAATTTCAAACAAGGTTTTTTGATCATTTCAATAGGTTTAATGCTCTTAACCGCCTGCAATCAGTCGAAAACAACCGAAACAATTGCAACGTCAGAAACACCTAAAAACATCAGGCGTTTTGGTTCGGTAACAGGTTTAAAACCCGAAAAAATAGTCTACTATAAAAAACTACATGCTGCTATTTGGCCAGGCGTTAAACAAAAAATCGCCGACTGCAACATTCGCAACTATTCCATTTACCTAAAGGAAATTGACCAAAAGTATTACCTCTTTAGTTATTTCGAATATGTTGGAAAAGATTTTGAAGCCGATATGAAAAAGATGGCTGCAGATACCACTACCCAGCGCTGGTGGAAAGAAACTGCACCTACTCAAATTCCGCTACCCGATGCAGCTGCCAAAAATGAAACATGGAGCAGCATGGAAGAAGTTTTTCACCAGAATTAAACCCAACAATAAACTATAACAATGCAAACCGGGCCTGGAGTAATCCAGCTCCGGTTTTTTACATAAATTAAGGTCTAAGTTGTACGACTTAACAAGGCAGCATAAGCCAAAATAACAATACATACAAACGAAGCAATAGTCCTGATCCGTTGAAACATGTTCCAGGCAGGCTCGAATTTATTTCTCAATGCACTTAATTCGTGTGCATCCATTTTATCTAAACTGGCACCATCCAAAAGATTATTTAAAGGTACATTGCCTACCATGGTTACCATAAAAACCCCACCAGCATACAATAGTGTAGCTGCCAGAAGCAAATAAAAAACCAAAGTCATACTCCTATTGTAAAAAAGCCAGGTACAAACGGGTAACAATATCAAAGTTCCCATAAAGCTGATAAAAAAAAGTGGATTTAAAATTGCACGGTTAATGGATTGCATAGCCTTTAAAAACGAAAGATCAGATAAACGGGTAAGACCCGGTAAAACAGAACAGGAATAAGCATAAAAAAGACCGCCAATAAGCGCAGTAGATACTGTACTGAGTAAAAGTACCAGGTTTTTCAGAGTCATAAGAATGTTTTTTAATGGTAGATAGCGTGTAGCCATTCGAATTTAAACAATTATGGCTAAAATATATGTTCAATTCGGAGCGTAATTTTAAAGCAAGAAACCCGGCGTGGGAAAAAACCCGCTAATACCATATCTAATTAAGAGCGTTAATTTAGATATGGAAGAGCGTTAATCAGATAAAAGACAGGTATAGGTAGATGTATTAAAATGAACGGGAAGATTGTTTTGTATAAGTAAATTGCTTTATTTATTACATTACATACCGAAGGTCGCATTCGTAAACGACTTTACAAACCAGGTTACACAGATCGGTCTGTTTTCGTTATGAATAGGTGCTATTACAGGTTGAGGGCTGAAGTAATTACCACAATATCCGTAGCACGGCACCCACTATTCCCCTTTTCCAGATTAAATTTAACCTTTGTTCCTACTATTAATAAAGGCCTAAATAGCCCTTTTAACTGCTGATTATCTGCATAAATCATTTCCGTGCAGCCATCGGCAGCGATAAACCCGAACCCACGTACCGGATTATACCACTTAACTACTCCTGTATAAATCATAAGGCATGTTTTTACAATAATTTAGTCAACTTTAACACAATCTAAAAGAAAACTGTATGAATAGTTAGATTTTCGTGATGAAAAGGTGTAATTTCGTTATGTATACAAATGATAGATTAGGAGATGATTAAGTGTATAGCTATAGATGACCAGCAGAGCTCAATTGCGGGACTGGAAAAGTACATCGAAGAGACACCAAATATGCGATTAATAGGAAGTTACACCGATCCGCTAACAGCTTTAAGGGAATTGAAGAAGTTAGATCAGGTTGATGTGATTTTTATGGATATCCAAATGCCCCAGATTTCGGGTCTCGAACTTTCTAAAGCTGTACGTGCGAAAACCAGAAAACTGATTTTCACAACTTCGCATACCGAATATGCCTTTGAGGCTTTCGAAGCCGATGCAGATGCTTATTTACTAAAGCCTTATGGTTATGCCAAATTTGCCCTTACTTTGAGCCGCCTTTTCGGTGAAGAAATGGAAAATGGCAGTGAGGAAGCTTATTTTCTGGTCAAAAATAAATCGGAAGAGCACAAAGCCGTTATGGTTCGCTATGCAGACATTATCTGTTTTGAAAGTTTTCACAATTACATTAAGATACACACTAACGATAAGGTAATTATTGCCTACCTCAGCTTAAAAGATGTAAAAGAGCAGCTGAGTATTAAGAAAGGTTTTATACAGTTACACAGAGGTTATATCATTGCTATCGATCATATTTTGCACATTGATGGCACACGGGTAACCCTGAGTAACCACACCAGTTTTACCGTTGGTGATATTTATTATAACGATTTTAAAGCGTTTTTTACAGATAGATTAATCATCAGCAGCCGTAAAAAATAACGGCTGCTGATGATTAAAAGTTACGGCAAAACTATACCAGAGGTAGACCCCGTGGTTGTTTGAGTCGGATCGGTAAGTGGCTGTTGTAAACTACCATTACTGAAAGTGTTTTTTTTGAATTTAAATAGTGTTCTTCGGATTAATTTTGGTGTTTTCATATTGTTTTTTTTTTCGAAAACTAGCGTCGAAAACACCCTGTAACACTAAGGATTATATAGATGGTAAGATTATCATGGCAGATAGGTTAAATTGGAAAAATAGCCGCATATGGAACTTTTTAATACATTACAAACCACATATGATGATGTGGGCTGTTTTTATTTTTTGGGAGTCTATTGTAGTCGGCATCTATTCTGGTTACATCGGAACTTTTGGCAACTATGCCATACACTATCTGCTTAATATTTCGATCTTCTATTTACATGTTTGGTTATTAGAAAAGGCTACGGTTTTTCCACGTAACGCCCCTTTAAAAATAACGGCACTGGTATTGGCCGAAATTTCCATGTATATCATTGTAGTTTACTGGGTAGACAGCTTACTTTTTGCTTATACGAACATCATAACAGGCGAATTGGCCGATTTTAAAACGAGAGTTTTTAGGCTTTTGCACAGAGGTTCAATGTTTATGCTCTTTTCTACCGGTTATTTCTTTTTAAAGCGCTACTTAAGTGAAAAATCGGAAAAGGAACGTATTGAAAAACAACGTTTTCAAATGCTGATTGAAAGGGAAAAAGCAGATAAGGAGCTTGCTATGTCGAAAAATGCTTTCCTTAAAGCTCAGATCAATCCGCATTTACTTTTTAATACTTTTGAATTTATCCATCAAAAAATAAGACAGCATGATCCGGCCGATGCGCAGATTATGATCCATCTATCGGATATGATGCGTTTCGCGGCAACCACTGAGCATAATCGGGATTATATTAAGCTCCATGAAGAAATTACTCAGTGCCAGAATTTGATCAAATTACATGAATTTACCCAACAACAGGTTTACATTGAATTCGCTTATTCTCCTGATGTTTTGGAAGTCAGGCTAATCCCACTGGTATTATTAACCATGCTTGAAAATATGTTTAAACACGGACAGCTTTCAGATCCATACAACAAAGCAACGGTCGATATTTATAGGATAGATGAAGTATTAAAAATAGAGAGTCGAAATCTTCCTGGTTTGATAAAAAGCAATATTGGCTTTGGCTCAGGACTGGATAACATCAAAACAAGATTAGATTATGCCTATGGCAACAGTGCTCAAATGGAAAGCCTCATTGATGAGGATGGTTTTTACTGTTTGTCTATTTCCATTGAAGAAGATGTATTGACCACCGCATTTGACGAAAAGATGAAAGATATAGTTGCTGCTTCTTAGCACCACAAATTTTAAGCATATTAAACCTATATACACCATAATGATAAACAGTTTAAACTTGAAAAACAGCAATTTTAAGCATTGGTTAATTAACTATAAGGTTCATCTCATAGTCTGGTTAATATTTATTACATGGGAAACCATAGTTGTGCTTTCTATTGGTCAATCCATGGGTAAGTTTGTCAATTTTGTAGTTCATTACCCCATCAATATATTTTTATTTTATATAAATGTTTGGGTATTAGAAAAAGCTACAGCTTTTTCTAATCAATCGTTCTGGAAAGTCATATTGTTTGTTACCCTCGAAATCTTCATCTATGTAACATTTGTTTTAGGCCTGGATAACATGTTAAATGCTTATACCAGTATTATGCCTGGCCCCCTGCTCGAATTTAAAATAAGGTTATTTAAGTTAATCAATAGAGGTTCTTACTTTATGATTTTTTCGACAAGCTATTTTTTCTTAAAACGGTATATTACCGAAAAAGCAGAGAAACAACGTATAGAAAAACAGCGTTTCCAAATGCTAATTGATAAAGAACGAATGGATAAGGAGCTGGTAATGGCTAAAAATGCGTTCCTGAAAGCTCAGATTAACCCGCACCTGCTCTTTAATACTTTTGAATTTATTCACCAGAAAATAAGGCAGCATTCGCCCGAAGATGCACAGGTAATGGTTTACCTTTCGGATATGATGCGCTTTGCGGCAGCAACCGAACACAACGAAGGTTACGTTAAACTGAGTGATGAAATAACCCAATGCCAGAACCTGATTAAACTCCATCAGCTTACGCAGGGACAGGTTTTTATTGAAGTGGCTTTCTCCCCTGATGTTTTAGAATTAAGGTTAATCCCGCTCGTACTCTTAACCCTGCTCGAAAATATGTTTAAGCACGGGCACCTGTTCGATCAGGATAACAAAGCAACCATTGATGCCTATATGGTTGATGGAATATTAAGAATTGAAAGCAGAAACCTGCCCGGATTGGTTAAAAGTAATATTGGTTTCGGGTCTGGCTTAGACAATATCCGTACACGCTTAGATTACACCTATGGTAATGATGCCGAAATGAATGCTTTTATGGATGAAGATGGTTTTTATTGCCTTTCTATCGCTATCCGGGAGAAAGCGCTTGCCGCAGCTTTCGATACCCAGCAGCAGGATCTGGCCATCAATTATCCCGTATAGTAAGTAAAAAAGTACCGGAACTAATATGCTCCGGTACAAATCGAGACGGGTATTGATTTAAAATTATACTATTGGCAGGTTGGTAAAGTAGTAGACCAATCGGTACTCTCCATGTTGGTTAAAGTAGCTGTATGCCCCTTCCCGGTAGCATCGGCAGCAGTAGTGCCACTGGCTTCATTAAATTTCCAGTAAGCTTCCAAACCTGTGCTATTCGTAGCCACCGTACATTTATTGTTTTGGATCTGTGTTTGCGTTAATGCCGTTTTCCAAACCCTTAGCTCATCAAACAGGCCATTAAATCCACGGTTGGCATCGTAACTTCTCGAAATTTGAAAGGTTCCGCTGGCCGAGATGGTGCCCGTAGCCGATAAACTGGCATCGAGCACGCCATTGATGTAGATTTTCATTGTTGTGCCATCGTAAGTAGCGGCCACATGGTACCAGGTATTGGCACTTAACGTTGTTGCCGAATTGAGTTTTTTAGGTGTGGTTCCACCAGTATTTAATACAAACTGAAGTTTATTGTTGGCTAAAGAAGCATCGCCCAGGCGCAGCAAAGCTACATTGGCATCGCTTACCTCTATCCCCATAATGGTAGAAATATATGGCGAAGCACTTTTAAAACCATTAGGTCTTATCCAGCCCTCTAAAGTTAATCCTGTACCAGCCAGGTTAAAACTGTTCGAATTTAAGTACTCGTTGGTACCATCAAACAACAAAGAAGTATTGCCGTTTGCAGGCGGTGTTGTACCATTGCCATCAATACAATTGGGCTTAACTGCCGTTGCCGAGCTATACAACGAATTAGAAATAGACGAAAGTTTAGTTTGCGAATTATTGGCTACATTGTACACCATAGCACTGGCCAGGCCGTTATTTTTAACGTAATTGGCTACTGCCGTTTGGTCGCTATTTCCCAAATCGGTTCCTAAACCCAGTTTAGCTTTGGGTACACCTGCATTAATATAAGGCTGTAACCTGCTGGCATAATTGGTAGAAAAATAGGTTTGCTCAAAAACATAATCAAGTATATCGCCTAGTTTTTGTCCGTTATAAGTGCTATTAAAATAATTGGCCTGGTTAAATGCGGCCATGGTAATGAGTTTTGTACTGCCTAACCTGGCCCTCAAAGCCGCAGCGGCAAGCACCAACGAGCCATCATTTGCAGTACAGGTAGAATATTCATCGTCAATATCGATGCCATCCAAACCATATTGTTGCACAGCATTGGCACATTGAAGGGCAAAAGCATCGGCCTGTGCATAAGTAGTAAAACAGCCCCAGCCCGCATCTTGATGGTTGCCCAGCACATCAAGCAATACATTTATGCCCAGCGATTGCAGGTAGGCTACTTTACCCGAATTAAGCACATCCTGCACCTGTGGATTAAAACTCAACGTAGGTACCCCATTAACGGAATTGATATTCGCTGCAAAAATTACCGAGATTCCGAATAGCTGTTTGGCAGGCGTACCATAAGTGTAACAACCCGGATTTACAAAGTTGTTGCTGTTAACCTCTACATAGGCGGTAACAAAAGGCCCCGAATTCAAGGCAGATGCATTTGTGAGCGCCTTTAAATCTTTTTTAGCACTAAAAGTACTGGTTTCTTCATTTTGGGTGTTTCCTTTTTTACAGGCGTAAAAAATGGTGAAAACGGCTAGAAGTGCCACTCCCATGGTCATTAATTTTCTCATAATTTTGATGTTTTTGGTTAGAAATTGTTTTTATTGGTTATAAAAAGAAAAGGCAGATAGGGTTTTAAATCCTACCTGCCTGCTCCTTAAAAATTAGCTTTATTTACATCCCACCATAATCTGGTTCCTCCGTTATCTGGTCCGCCAAGTAAAGTAACTGCTTTGCGTACCTCATCTTTGTTGCCATTGCCATACTCTGCTGTTGGATAAGGCAACCTGCGGATTTGGGTTTGTGTATTTATTGTTCCGCCACTGTAGTTGTTGGCTACAGTAAATAATTTAGGATAGCCTGTTCTGCGGAAATCGGCCCATGCCTCTGCCCCATCAGGAAAAATAGCGATCCATTTTTGTGTAATAATCCGTTCTAATTTAACTTCGTTCGATGCTGCTCCATCCCATTTAACAGTAATAGTGCTTACTATTGCTGCATTATTGGCTGGGTTTTTCGGATCTACATAAGCGGTTGGTTTGCTTACTGCATCGGCCAGGTAGCTGCCTGCAGCAACATTCCATTGTTGCATAGAAGTAGTTATACCCGTTTCATAATTGGCTTGCGCATCACCAGCGCCTGTCCAGCCACGTAAAGCTGCTTCGGCTTTTAAAAACCATACTTCGGCAGCTGTCATTAAAATTTGCGGTGCTTTTTGGCCAATTGGTGCTTTTGCATTATCAGGCGTAGTGGCATTCAAACTCGAGTAGGTTTTATAACCGGCTTTACCTAAACCATTAAAAGAGGTATTAGCTCCTGAGCGGATACCGATATACTGACCAGCAAACAAAGGATCGGTTGCAGGAGTACAATATATAGGTAAGCGCGGATCTGAATAACCTACCAGGTACGATTGTAAGGCTGCGCCCATGGCATTATCGCCTTCGTAGTTTACCGTTACATTCCAAAGGTCGTTATTTCTGTTACCCGATTGTGCTACCGCAGCATTGTCGCTGGCAACAGTCATTAAGCCACCCGTTGCAGCCATTGCTTTTTCTGCCTGTAATTTTGCCGTAGCCGGATCAACTTTAACAATACGCATAGCTAAACGCAATCTTAATGAGTTGGCCAATTTAAGCCATTTTACAGCATCACCACCATAAACCAGGTCGCCAGAATCAAAATAAGCTTTTTTACCCGGATTGGCAATTATAAATGCCTGCAGGTTATTTGCTGCTGTATCAATCTGTTTAAAAAACTCGGTGTAAATTGTTTTCTGATCGTCGTAAGCTTGCGAAATCAGCGATTTACCAGCTTGCGTATATGGAATTGGCCCAAATTTATCAGTTACCCGATCCATGGCAATTACCTGTACCAAAAGTGAAATCCCCCACGATTCGGGCGCCGTTGTTTTTAAAGGTGATATGGCAATTTTAGAAATTGGCGCCATCACATTGGTATACTGATCGTTAAAACCAGCTTCGTTCCAGCCATTGTTAAGCGCATAGTTCATGTTATTAATACCGCCACCAAATGGTGTTGGCGCCATCATATAACCACTATAAGCATCTGAACTTAAGTTCTGTGCAATCTGGTAATTGGAAAATATATTCTGTTGAATCGGGCCTATTGCCGATTTTAACAAAGCTAAACTCTGCTCAGTTGTAGGTAAATTATCGTTGGTATTAAAACTTTCGAAGTTCTTTTTACAACCCGAGTTCAGGGCTGCTGTAGCCAATAAAACTAAAGATAAACCTTTAATTTTATGGTATGCTGGATGATATATCGATTTCATTTTTGTACTGATTAAAATAAAACATTAAGGTTAAAACCAAAGCTTCTGGTTACAGGCTGGTTAAATACATCTATACCCGATAAACCATTACCGGTTGACATGGTAACCTCTGGATCGTAAGGAGCTTTTTTGTAGAAATAGAATAAGTTTCTACCGATTAGCGATAAGCGCATGCTTTTAAAGGTTCCTTTTAAAGGTAGGTTATAGCCCAACGAAGCTTCGCGTAAACGCACAACCGTTGCACTGTAAACATATTCGCCGGTTACACCGTTTCTATCACCTAAGAAAGAATAATAGCTTTGCGGGTTAATCGTAGCAGAAACTGCTTTTCCGCTGGCATCAACGCCGTCAATTTTAACGCCGCCCTGTGCCCTGGCATCGCCGGTTACTTTTGATGCACCAGCCTGGTCCATAAGCGCTTCAGTTAATGAAAGCACCTTACCACCAAACTTACCATCTACTAAAAAGCTTAAGCTGAAATTTTTATAGTTAAAGCTGTTATTCCAGCCCAACTGAAATCTTGGATTTGCATTGGCAATTAAGCTGTAATCGGTACTCTTGATTGGAAAATACGGATTAGCTGCAGTTCCATCGCCACTAAATACAATACGGCCATTGGCATCTTTTTGCAAGGTATATCCGTAAATATCACCATACGATCCGCCTGCGGCAATACGCGAAATATAAGCGTTGTTACCTCCACCAGTTAAATCAATTGAATTTAAGCCTTGTGATTCTGCTACATCGATAATTTTGTTTCTGTTTAACGATCCGTTAATGGCTGTATTCCAGTTCAGGCCATCTCCTTTTAATACATCGGCACCTAAAGTAAACTGAAAGCCCTGGTTCTGAACATCGCCCGCATTTAAATAACCCGTTGCCACAAGGCCCGATGGTGCAGGTTTAACCGGAATGTACTGGTTTTTGGTGTTGGTTTTGTAATAAGTAAAACTAAAGTTTAAACGGTTAGCCAGAAAACGCATATCCGTACCAATCTCGAAAGATTTTGTTCTTTCAGGCTTTAACTCTGCAAATGCACGGTTGGTATTAATGGTTAATGCACCTCCGTTACCCAAAGTGTTTTGAATAAAGGTTAAATAAGCTGGCACGGTGTTACCCACTTCGGCATAAGTACCTCTTATTTTAGCAAAAGTAATGGCTTCAGGTAGTTTAACCATCTGCGATACGATGAATGATAAACCTACCGATGGGTAGAAATAAGAAACATTAGGCGTAAATGAAAGGTTCGAAGACCAGTCGTTTCTGCCTGTTAAAGTTAAGAAAGCCCAATCCTTATACGAAATATTGGCATTCGCAAACACGGCCTGCAATTGGCTGTGGAAAGCGTCGCTGGCTTTTGTGGTGCTTAATACATCAGAGGTGTAGTTACCTGCAGTTGCTACAATCGTATTATTTGGAGTAAATAAATCAACAGCAGCAAGATCGCCGGCTAATGATAAACCCGAAGTTTTCTGATCGTTAATGCTACCACCAATTAATCCGTTAATTTTAAAGTCCGATCCTTTCATAGGTACAGTAACATTTAAAATCGCGTCGGCATATTTCTGAATAAAAGTTTGGGTGTTTTGCGATAAATAACCTCTTCCGTTAGAGTTGAAGTTTCCGTTGATACCCGAATAACGTCTGTTCTCAAAATCATCAGTACTGCGGTCAATATTACCCCTTACCTGCAGGTTTAACCACGATGTAAATTCATATTTAACGTTACCACTCAATAAAAAGCGGTTTCTGACGGCTGTATTCGGATTTAAATTGGTTAACCACCAGGGGTTCTGATTAATATCTGCACTTCCGCCCAACCAGTTCTGGCGCGCTGTACCCACATTGTTTGCCAACAGGTAATTGTTTTTATATGGGGTAATATCTACTCCACGAGGGAAAAGATACAAACCAACTAAAGGATTGTTGTACAAACCAATTGAAGGACTGTTGTTAATCCTTTGGTTAATGTAGTTCACGGTTCCATCAACCGTTAATTTATTGTTTAAAAACTTAGCTGTTTCACGTAGGTTAATGTTATGCCTGTTTAACTTGTTACCTTCCTGTATGCCACTTGCATAGGTATTGGCATAAGAAAAATAAGTTTGGGCAATTTCCGATCCGCCCGAGAAATTGATGGAGTTAGTGGCATTTGTTCCAGTTTGGAAAAACTGATCCAGGTTATCGGTACTGTTGCTGATAGCTCCACCCCAGCTGTCCCTTGTATTGGTAGATGCAGGGCCGTAACTATTTTGAAATTCAGGTTTGTAGGCAATTTTATCGAAAGTTAAACTCGAAGAAAAACCAATTTGTGTTTTGCCTGCCTTACCTTGTTTTGTAGTAATTAAAATTACACCATTTTGAGCCTGACTACCATAAAGTGCTGCCGCTGAGGCACCCTCTAATACAGTTAAGCTCTCAATATCGTCGGGATTTAGGTTTGATATACCATCTCCTCCATCCTGACCGCCACCAAACACGCTATTTTGCTGCGCATTGGCATTACCGTTATTGCTAATCGGAACCCCGTCAATTACATACAAAGGCTGGTTATTTCCACTTACCGAGCGGCTACCCCTTAAAATTACCTTGGCCGAGCCACCCACACCCGAAGTACTCGGACTGATCGTCATACCGGCAACTTTACCATTTAAGCTGTTTACCAGGTTAGGGCTTTTTACTTTGTTCAGTTCTTCGCCACCAACCTGCTGTGTGGTATAGGTTAGCGATTTTTCCGAACGTTTTATACCTAAGGCCGTTACCACAACGGTTTCCAGTTCTTTCGAATCGTTGGCCAGGGTTACATCGATAGTTGTTTGCGTACCTACAGTAACTTCTTTGCTTTGGTAACCAATAAAAGAAAATACCAGCACATCGCCGGCTTTGGCAGCAATGTTATATTGCCCGTTGGCATTGGTTTGCGTATTTACCTGTGTACCTTTAATGTTTACCGTTACGCCAGGCACGGTTAAGCCCGATGCATCTTTTACGGTACCCTTAATCTGTTCCTGGTAATGCGCACTAAGCGAAGTTAGCGGCAATGCATTATTAACTGTTTCAGCGGCATATAAACCTGCCGATGCATACAGTAATAAGCATGTGAGTTGTAGTGATCTTTTCATACTCATTGTGATAAGATTTATTTATTATTTGGTTAATTGTTATGCTTTATAATATTTAGGCGTTCATTTTAAATTTTTAGCTGGTTACCGCCAGGTTTTCCCAGCAACTGGCTGCGCCGGCAATAGCAGCCCGCTCGTTCAGTTCTGAAATGCGCAGGGGTACCTCGATGCTATTGGCTTTAAACGCTTTCAATACGTTAGGTAAAAACCGTGGCCAGGCATTGCTGATATTACCACCAAGCACAATAACGTCGGCCTCGGTATCTTGTAAAAACAGCATTAAAAAGGCGGCAAGGTGCTGCGAAAATTCATCGAAAATGGTCCTGATGGTTTCGCTTTCATCGTACAGTTCGGTCAAACTTTTTACATCAATAATATTTACACCGGTAAGCTGGTAATACCGTTTTAAGAACCAGCGGGTAGACAGGTAATCTTCGGCAATGCCATCCTGAAACGATGAGCACCAGAGGTTGGCATCGCGGGTATTGCCATAAGCGGCCACAGCCGAACCCAGGCCAGTACCTAAGGTAATCCCAATCACGTTGGCATAATCTTTAACAGCGCCTGCAAACATTTCGCCGGCTAAAAAGCAGGCTGCATCATTTTTCATTAAAATATTGCCCGCCTCAATGCCTAAAGCGCCGGCCAGCATTTCTTTTACGTTTAAGCCGTAAAAAGCTTCGTATTTATCGTTACCGGCAATGTGCGATATCCCGTTTTCATAATCAAAAGGCCCTGGCATGGCAATCCCAATCTTATCTATCTCCAGTCCTGCTTTGCCGTAAGCTAAATCAATAGCCGCTTTCCAGTTGTTAATAATTGTTGCTGGTTTTCCATGCGCATCAATGCGGCAACGGGTATAAGAATCTTCAAGTATAAGCCTGCTTTCCATATCCATTACCGCCGCAGTAATGTGCGAGCCGCCGATATCTACACCCAGAACATATTTATTTGTTGTCATTTATTTTGTTTAATGAGGTAAGCAATTAAAAGTTTTAGCAACTTTGGTAAATCCTTTTACCAGTAAAGGGCCAATGTACCTTGCACGATCATTTTGCGCTTTATACATGATTAAGAGGGGTTTATATTGGTTAAAACAGTTTTACAATTAACATTAACCGCCAAAAACTTTAGCGGCATTATTAACAATGATCTGTTTTTACGAAAAACTGCCTACAGGCAAATGCATTTTTTGATAATTATTTTTATTATTACTTTATATTTAACCAAATAGCGTCGCAGAAATTGAAAGTAGCCAAGCCAGATTTTCTTGTTTTATGGACCAGGATTTGTCTCGAGGATGATATTAAATCTTTCGAAGCGCTCTACCGCCATCTGTATAACAGTCTGCATAAACTCGCGCTTTATTACGTGCGCGATCAGGAAGCTGCCGAAGACATTATAGCCGAAATTTTTGTGAAATGCTGGGAGAACAGAAAGGCAAGTACCCATGTACAGCAGCCCGAAAACTATTTCTTTGTAGCCGTTAGAAACCAATCGTTAAAATACCTCAAAAAAAACTCGGGGAACACTTTTATCGATCTGGCCGAAAATGAGGCACACCATCCCGTCGAAACCTATACACCTGAAAGTTTATTGGAGCGAAAAGAACTGCACCAAAAACTCGATAGCGCCATAGAAACACTGCCGGCACAGGCTAAACTGGTATTCAGGTTAATTAAAGAAAACGGTTTGAAGTATAAAGAAGTGGCCGATATTCTGGAGATTAGTCCGCGAACGGTACAAACCCAGCTGTTTAGGGCCATAGCCAAACTCAGGCTGGTTTTAAAAAGCGAAAAGCCAACTGGTTTCAATGCCGAAATAGGCGAAAAGCTCATTAGCGTAGTTATCTTATTGGGAATGATCACTTTTTTAAATATGTTGTAGGCAATTTTTAAATCTTTAAGTACTATATTAATACACAGAGGGTAAAACACAAATGACAGATCAAAGATTTACAGAATTGCTTGGCAAACAACTCGCTGGTGAAATTTCACCTGAAGAATCGACCGAATTTAAAACGCTGCTTGCATCAAACGAAAGTTATCAGCAGGAGTATCAATCTTTAAGTACTTATTTTTCGAAAAAAGAAGCGCCAGGCCACAATGTCGACGAAGTTTTCAATCGCATCACTACAAAGATCAGCACGAAAGAAGAACCGGCAGTACAGCCCTTAAAAGCTTCAATGAATTACAGCATTTGGTTAAAAGTTGCAGCTGTAATCGTATTAATCGCTTGTGGTTTCTTAGCTTATAAAACCTTTTTAACTACAACCCAACCTGCTGCTGAGCTGGTTTGGAAGTTGGCCAACACACCTGCCAAATCGGTTAAAAAGCTTACCCTGGCCGATGGTACCACAGTAACCTTAAATGCCGTATCCGAACTAAAATACCCTGCAAACTTTACAGGTAATACCCGCGAGGTATACTTAACAGGTGAAGCCTTTTTCGATGTACACAAAGATGCAACACACCCTTTTATTATCCATACCGATAAAATACAGGTAAAAGTTTTAGGAACTGCCTTTGATGTTAAAGCCTATAAAAACGATGCTTTTACAGAAACTACCTTAATTAGAGGTCGTGTAGAAGTGCGGGTAAATGATAACAGCAACCAAAAATTCGTACTGCAACCCAACGATAAATTTGTACTGCACAACCAGAAAAAAGAGGCCAGTATGGAGCAGTTACATTATTTTGCAGGACAAGATCCCGCTACAATTATCGAAACCTCGTGGACCAATAACAGGCTTACATTTAAAAACAGTGATTTCGCTTCCATTACCAATCAGTTTGAAAGATGGTATGGCATAAAAATTATGTTCGAAAACGAAAAGCTGAAGAATTTGAAATTTACCGGCCAGTTTACCCAGGAGAGTATTACCGAAGTGCTCGATGCGCTAAAGATGATTGAGCATTTTAATTATAAAATAAAAGATCAAACTGTTTACATTTACCACTGATGTTGTTAAACCGGGGGCTGATCTGTTGTTATGAGGCTGATTTCGAAATTACTTTTTTTATTATGCCTGTTCTGTTGCCTCAATAGTTATGCTCAAACCCGGGTTAGCCTCAATGTAAAAGCAGTAAGTTTCGAAAGTGTAATCGATTCCATTCAGCATCAAACCAGCTACCGCTTTGTTTTCAGCGAATCGAAAATCCCGCAACACCTCATTACCCTAAAAGTGCAGGATGCCGAGGTAACCAATGTTTTAACCCGGCTATTAAAAAATACAGGCTATACCTATGCCCTGTTGCCCAATCAACTTATTGTAATTAAGCAACTCGAACATCGTGGCGGCTTTATCGATACAGCCACCAATCTCAAAGAGGTGGTAATAACTGCTCTGGGTATTAAAAAAGACAACCGTAAAATTGGCTATGCCGTAACAGTAGTGCCCGGCGAAACCTTAACCCAGGCACGCGAATCTAATTTTATCCTATCGTTACAGGGCCGTGTTGCCGGTTTAAGCATTAATGGTACTAACGGCGGGCCTTCCTCTTCAGCCCGGATTTTACTGAGAGGGGTTGCCAGTATGAGCGCCGCTTCGCCCCTGTTTGTAATTAATGGCCTGCCTATCGATAACAGCATTCGCGGCAGTGCCAATGAGTATGGTGGTGCCGATTATGGCGACGGTATCAGCAACATCAATCCCGATGATATTGAAACGGTTACCATCCTGAAAGGTTCGGCAGCCTCCGCTTTATATGGAGCCAGGGCGGCAAATGGTGTAATCCTTATTAGCTTAAAGAGCGGAAAAGAAAATGCCTCCTCATCGTTCGAATATAATTCCAACCTTTCTTTCGATAGCCCTGTAAACAACACCGATTTTCAATATGTGTATGGTCAGGGAGCACAAAACAAACGCCCGGCCGATTTTTATGGGGCAACTTCTACAGGCATTTCGAGCTGGGGAGAAAAAATGGATGGCAAACTTTCGCCACAGGTTGATGGCTCATCGAAACCTTACCTGCCTGCTAAAAACAACATCAAAAATTTTTACCGCATTGCACCTGCCTTTACCAATACCATTTCGCTGGTAGGTGGCACAAAACGTAGCATTTACCGCCTTTCGGCCTCTAACCTCGATCACAGTTCTATTTTAAAGAACGGCCACCTAAACCGTAAAACATTTAATGTTTACGGTTCTTTCGACCTGTCGAAAAAGCTTACCATTGGTTTTAACAGCAATTACATTTACGAAAACAATAAGAATAAAAGCTACCTGAGCGATGGGCCATTAAACGCCAATTATGGCATCGCAGCATTGGCTACCAGTTTAGACGAATCGTTGCTGGCACCTGGATACGATGATACCAATGGAAACGAAAGCCGCTGGAATGCCGATGAATATAAAACCAACCCCTATTTTTTGCTCAACCGCCAGGCCGATTACGCCAAACGCAACCGCTCCATTTCGTCGGGCTCTGTAAAATACCAATTTAATAACTGGCTGGCCATACAGGGCAGAATGGGCTACGATGTTAGCAATGATCAATTACTTAGTATTTTACCAACAGGAACAGCTTTTTCGGTAAACAGGCAGGGCGGTATTAACAAACTCGACACACTCCATACTTCTGAATTTAATACAGATTTTTTGCTCACCGCAAACCGAAACATCAGCAAAAACATCAACATGGATGTTTCGCTTGGTGCAAATTACCGTGAAAGAAACGGTGCTACAGATAAAACAGTGGGCTCACAGTTTATCATCCCTTACCTATACACTCCTGAAAACCTGGTTACCAAAAGCAGCATCCATGCCATTTCAAAAATAGTAACAGAATCGGCATACTTTACTGCCGATCTGGCCTATAAACAACTGCTAAATTTCTCATTAACGGGCAGGTACGATGTATATTCTACCCTACCTTCAAACAACAGGGGTATATTTGTTCCCGGTATTTCGGGCAGTTTTATTTTTTCAGATTTGCTTTCCATCAAAAACCTAAGTTTTGGTAAACTCCGCTTAGATTATGCCCGTACCAGCGGCGAACCAACCACCCCTTACACCACGCAGATTTACTACGCTTCGAACGATAACATTAACGGCGTACCTCTGGGCGATTTCGCTAAAGATTTACCCAATTACAACCTAAAACCCTTTACCCTCGATGAATATGAAGCCGGCCTAAACCTGAAGTTTTTTGAAAGCAGGCTAACTTTCGATTTAACTTATTACCACCGGGTAACCAATAACGAAATCATCAACGCCAAACAATCCGTAACCACCGGTTTTACCTCTGCCTATGTTAATCTGGGTAAAACGCGCAATACCGGAATAGAAACTGCGATTACTTATACCCCTATTCTTCAAAAAAATAAGAAATGGGATATCGATTTCAACTTCACTTACGTTAAAAACACATTGTTATCGATAGATGGCAATAGCAATTACACACTAACGGGGGCTTATCGCCCGCTAAATGCCAATACCGCTTTGGTTGTGGGCAAACCGATTACGCAAATAATGGCTTACGATTATAAAAGAGATGCTTCAGGAAATATTATTGTAGGTAGTGACGGTATCCCCAAACGAGGCGATTTTGTGCCCATGGGTACCACCATCCCGCCCTTTTACGGCGGACTTAACAACCGCTTTACCTTTAAGCAGTTCCAATTCTCTTTCCTGATTGACTTTAGGTTTGGCAATAGAATTTTATCGGCAACCGAAAACTATTCTTATGTAAACGGCTTAAATAAAGCTACACTGGTTGGTCGCGAAACAGGTATAGTTGTAGATGGCGTTTATGAAAACGGCACCAAAAACACCACTAACGTGCCGGCATATAGTTACTATCCTGAACTGGCCAGTAACATTTCGGCCTTATCAGTATTAAACGGCAGTTTTATTAAATTCAGGCAGGCTACACTGGGTTATGTTTTTAATCCGAAAGCTTTGCTTAAAACCCCGTTTAAAAGCATTTCTATTGATTTAGTTGGCCGTAACCTGTTTACGTTGCTTAAATACACCAAAAACATCGACCCCGAATCTGAGTTTTCGCCCATACTGGCTTATGCTGGTATTGAAGGCGCTTCGTTACCTGCTACACGAACATTTGGTATCAATTTTAACTTCAAATTTAAATAACAGATGAAAAACAACCTCATTTACATTGCACTGATGGTTTGTTTCATCATTTCGGGATGCTCCAAAGCACAGCTCGATGAAATTAACACCGATACCACCAAAATTCCGGAAAAAGATTACGATCCCAACGAACTGCTTTCTACAGCGCAATTAAAATATGGCAATATTGGTTATTATCAGCTGGTTTACCAAAGTACCATGATGCAGTTGCTGGCTTCAACCTATTATTACTATAACAACGGCGATAAATACATTAACGTAGCCAACTTTACCGATTACCAGGGGCGTATTTTTGAAGAAGGTTACCTGCAGCTCTCGGTAATCCGCGAAATGCAGCGTTTGGCCAACCTTAAAAACCAGGAAACCAACAGCAACCTAATCAACATTGGCGATATTATGGCTATCCTGATTTTGCAGCGCATAACCGATACTTATGGCGATGTACCTTACTTTGATGCTGCCAAAGCCATGCAGGGCATTAAATATCCGCGGTACGATAAGCAGGAAGATATTTATGATGCCATGCTCACCGATCTGGAGAAAGCCATTCAAAACCTCGATCCGCAAAAACCCAAACCCACCGCCGATCTGTTTTACCAGGGCGATATCCAGAAGTGGAAAAAACTGGGCTATTCTATTTTGCTGCGCATGGCCATGCGCCTAACAAAAGTTAATCCCGAAAAGGCCAAAATATGGGCCGAAAAATGCGCTGGCAATACTTTTACCAGTATCAATGATAATGCCATCATCGTTACCGATGCCTCATCTTTTAACAGCCAGAACGGAACTTCGCTGGCCTTAAGAACCTTTTCTGATTACCGCGAAGTACGCTGGAGCAAAACATTGATTGATCAGCTCCGTAAAACCAACGACCCACGTTTAGGGGTGATTGGCGAAGTGCCACAACCCGGACTGGCCAATAACGCCGATCAAAAATTATCGGGCAATAGTGATCCGGCGGTACAATTAGGCCTTCCCAATGGTCTCGATTTGCAGGAAGGACCAACAGATGTGCGCAACTCCATTGGCTACCCCGGCGGTACAGGAAACGGTGCCGATTTTGCCCCTCTCGGAAAATATTCGCGACCGAAAACAGCCATGTACCTTAAATTGGGTGGTCCGATTTTTATCATGACTTACGCCGAAACAGAACTTTTACTGGCCGAAGCTAAAGTAAGGGGCTGGAATATAACGGGTACAGCCGCAGCTCATTATGCCAACGGGCTTACTGCAGCGCTACAATCGCTGGCACAACTAGATCCGGTAGGAAGAATAGCACAGGGCACTATTGATAGTTATGTTTCGCTTAATCCTTTGGATGAAAGTAATGAACAAAACAGCCTGAATGCCATTAATACCCAATACTGGCTGGCCACCGGTACTAATTTTAACTTTATCGAATCGTGGTTAAACTGGAAACGCAGTGGTTATCCGCTACTTACACCTGTAAATTATCCCGGTAATACCACCAATGCAACCATTCCGCGGCGGATGATTTACCTGTCGACCGAGATTTTGAACAATACCAGTAATTATAAAGAAGCGGTTGGCCGTTTAAACGGCGGCGATATTTTAACAGCCAGAGTATGGTGGGATAAATAATTTAACATTTCGGATATTAAACCATAAGGTTAATCTGTAGTCAGACTTACTGTATTAAGAGATTACCTATGGACTACATGTTAAATTGGGAGAAGCAGAAACAGGAAAATATAGAGGATAGCGATAAAGACAAACAGGAAAGCAGTGAGTTTAAATCGATGATTATCTTTATTCTGGTAATTTCTGCTTTATTAATTGCAGTGCTTTTGTTGCGGTAAATAACGGTTGGTTTTATAGTATGACTAACAATATCTGGGGACTACCAGTGTCCGGCACCCAATTCAGTCCGTCACCCTGAACTTGTTTCAGGGTCTCTTTGTAACAAGCACAAACAAAAAGAGATGCCTTGCTGCAGATGACAGCGCTGCCTTAAGTATTACGCATCCAAACTTCGGACCTCCGACTTCGGACTCCAGACTAAAGACTTTTTCCGTAACTTTCGCCCATGCCCGCTGCACCGCACTTTCCAATCCTCGATATCAACGAATTTTCTCCTGATCAGCAGCCGGGTAGTGATTTATTGTATCATTATATTGAAGGCGAAAGGCATATTGAAAAGCCCCATAAACACGATTTTTTTCTGTTTATGCTTTTTGAGCAAGGCAGCGGGAGCCACAGTATCGATTTTGTGGATTACCCCGTTGAAGAGTACCAACTGCACCTGCTTTTTCCGGAGCAGATACACCAATGGAAACTGGGTATCAATACTGTTGCACACCAGATTATGATTAACCGGCAAACTTTTGAAACGCTGGCCAATTCATTGCGGTTTTCATTAATGCTGTACCAAAACTACCCGGTTATTAAGCTCAGTAAGGCAACATTTGAGCAGATTTTATACGAGATTAAACAGGTAAAAACCGAACTGGAAGCTGCAAATAGTTTAGCCGAGATGATTACGACCAGGCTCCGGCTCATTGCTTTAATGATTAGTCGCGAGGCAGAAACCATTTTCAACAAGCAAACCGTTTACCAGAGCAAGCCGGTTTTATTTAAATACCTGGCACTCATAGATAAACATTATAAAAGCGAAAAGCTGGTTTCGTATTATGCCAGTCAGCTGAATATTTCTGCCAATTACCTCAATATCCTTTGCCAAAAGCATTTCCATGTTTCGGCTACTGCACTGATTCACGAAAGGTTAATTCTCGAAATCAAACGGATATTACTCACCACCGAAAACCCTATTAAAGCCATTGCTTTCGATCTTGGCTTTTATGATATGGCCTATTTCTCTAAATTCTTTAAAAAGCACACGCACATTAGTCCGAGACAGTTTAGGAATCATTTAAACAATTAAGCAGTTTTCAGTTACCACTACCTCGGCTGCAATACCAGGGACACCCCCAATAGAAGAATCGTCATTGCGAGGAGGAACGACGAAGCAATCTTACAACGATTGCTATTTGAAATTGAAGAGTAATGCTTTTAACCAACCCGTAGTAGTAAGATTACCTGCCTGCAGCAGACAGGCTTCGTACCTCGCAATGAGCGGAAGCAGCGTACAAAGTTTTCCCGCAGATTACACAGAAAAGAAACGCAGATTTTTATTAATAAATAATTAAAACAGATCGATATTAAGCGCTTACGGTTTGGCCTGAAGCAATCTGTCCGGTACAGTTAACCGATTTCAACAATTAACCAGTTAACCTCCAAAGTAATAAATGATACAATTTTTAAGATAAATATTACGCTTAAAAAAATCAGCGGTGTGCTATGTTTGTAGTTCAGATTTTAACCGTATATGACACCACAATCCATCACGCGAAAAAACTTTATTAAAAGCTCTTCTATTTTATTGGCAAGTAGCTGTTTGCTTTCTGCCGGAGAGGCCGATGCTGCAGAAAATACACTCAGCAAACCTTTGGGCAAAAGCTACACCCTAAAAAATGTAAGGCTCGAAACTGGTTTCGACTACGATGGTGAAGATGTGATACATACCAAAACAGAATTGTTTATGGTTGAGATTGAGGATGGCAAAATTAAAAACATTGCGCCCAACCAAGCCAATGCAAAAGCTATCGATGCCAAAGGCTGGCTAATGCTGCCTGCTTTTAAGGATATGCACATCCACCTCGATAAAACTTATTATGGTTTACCATGGCAGGCACACCTGAAGAAAAACAGGAGCGTAAAAGATATGATTGCCTTTGAGCAACAGATTATACCCGAACTGCTAAAAACCTCTGTTACGCGCACCGAAAAACTAATCGAACTGCTGCAATCGTACGGAACAGGTTATGCCCGTTCGCATGTTAACATTGAGCCTACTTCAAAACTCGATTCCTTAAAACACCTGCAAACCGCTTTAGCAAATAAAAAAGATTCGTTTCAGGCCGAACTGGTAGCTTTTCCGCAGCATGGGCTTTATTATACCCAATCAACCGAGTTGATGAAAGAAGCAGCTAAAATGGATATCGATTTTATTGGTGGTCTCGATCCAACCAGCATTGATGGCGGCATAGAAAAACACATGGATTTTGTCATCCAACTCGCACTCGATCATGGTAAAGGAATCGATATCCACCTGCACGAATCGGGCGAACCGGGCATTAAGACCATCGAATACCTGATTGCCAAAGTAATGGAAAACCCGGTATTGAAAGGCAAAACCTTTGTAAGCCATGCTTTTGCTTTACGTTATTTAGATAAAGTCAAAACCGAAGAAATTGCCGAAAAACTAGGTGCAGCTAAAATGGGAATTGCCTCTACCATCCCAATGTCGGGCACGCCTATGCCAATACCCACTTTATATAAATACGGTGTAGATGTTGTGGCCGGTAACGATTGTATTGTAGATCATTGGAGCACTTTTGGCACCGGTAGTATTTTACAAAAAGCAAACCTTGCAGCGCAGATTTATGGTTACCGTACCGAATTCGATCTTTCGCGTATTTTAAAACTGGCTACAGGAAACATTGTGTCGCTAAGTGATAAAGGAGACAGACAATGGCCGAAAGCAGGCGATAAAGCTAACGTAGTATTGGTAGATGCCAGTTGCTCAGCCGAAGCCGTATCAAGGGTTTCGCCGGTTAAATCGCTTATTCAGGGCGGGAAAGTGGTGTTTTAAAAGTTGGCGGTTATCAGTTAACAGTTGGCAATTTATAGTTGGCAGTTAACAGTTATTAGTAAGCAATGAACAATTGACCAATGAACCAACAAGTTAAAGCAACAATTGCTCGCGCGAGATCTTAATCAGCTCGAGTGCGTTTTTTACGCCGAATTTCTGCATCAGGTTTCTGCGGTGGGTTTCGATGGTTAAGGGGCTAACAAAAAGCAGATCGGCCATGGCAACCGTGGTTTTACCTTCCTCAATTAGTTTTAAAACCTGTTTTTCGCGTTTTGTGATTTTTGGCCTTGCCCCCAGTTCGTTTACAGATGGCTTAAGCATAATGGCTTTTACTTCTTTGCTAAAAGCCATTTCGCCTTTTAAACAATCTTTTATACCATTAATAATCTCATCAATCGGTGCATTTTTAAGCAGGTAGCCCGAAGCTCCATGCTGCAACATCTGCATCATTAGCGTTCTTTCGGCATGGTTGCTCAGGGCCAGCACATCACATTGTGGCAAAAGCGACTTTATTTTTAAACACAGGTCTACCCCATTCACATCTGGCAGCGAAATATCCAGAATAGCAATATCGGCTTCATTTTGAGTTAAAAAAGCCAATCCCGCAAGGCCCAAAGCAAAGGTGCCGATTACTTCAAAATCTTCTTCCCTTGCCAACAGGCTTTCCAATCCGGCCGAAACTAAAGGGTGGTCATCAATGATAATAATTTTGGTTTTTTTTGCGGTATCAAACATCAAGCTCTATATTAATGGTAGTGCCCTCGTTAATGGTCGATGCAATATCCAGGCGGCCATTAAAATACTCTACCCGCTTTCTGATATTGGCCAATCCGAGGCCATTTTTGAGATTACTCCTTTCCACATCAAAACCTTTGCCATTATCTTCAACGGTGATGTAAAAACGATGTTGGTTTTCGCTGCATTGCAATAAAATTTCGGTAGCACCAGCATGTTTCAAAATATTGGTCAGTATTTCCTGTACAATCCGGTAAATACTAATCTGTTGCGATAGGCCAATATCCTTACCGATATTAATCGGCTGAAAATCGACCTCCAGCTTGCGGTCTATAACACCCTCGCAAAGCTCTTTCAAAGCCGCTTCCAAACCATAATTTAACAAGGTTTGCGGCATCATGTTACGGGCAATATTCCTTAGCTCATTAACCGATCCATCTAACTGACCAATAATACGTTGTAGTTCAAAATCCTGTGTTTCCATATTTTTATTATACTTTGCCCAGCTTAATAAATTAATTTTTACTCCGGCCAGCATTCCGCCTAAGCCATCGTGCAGGTCTCTTGCCACCCGGTTTCGTTCATTCTCTTCAGCATCGAGCATCGCCCGGGTTACTTCTATCTCTTGTTTTTGCGCCTGCTCAGTAGCCTGTTGCCGCAGGTTTATTTCACGCTGTATAGCCAGTTTTTTATAGCTCCGGTAGTAAAAGAAAATAAATCCGGCCAGTACCAGCAGCAATATGATGGCTGCCATAAGCAACCAGTTGGTTAAGCGCTGATTTTTTAACGTTAACAGGTTCTGTTTCTTTTCGGCATTTAAACCGGCTATTTTTTTCTCGTTCTCGGCTGCATGGTATTTTATTTCGAGAGTATTGATATCCGTTTTAAGTTTACCTTCATTAATACTGTCGCTTAGTGCATTACTTTTTTTAAGCCAGTGGTAAGCCTCCTTCATATTACCTGTTGCCTGATAAAAATCGGCCAGCTTATTGGCAGTTTTCAGGCGGTTATCGGCCAGTGCATGGATTTCCTTTTGGCTGGCTAAATGCAGTAACAAGCGCTCAGCCTCCGCATATTTATGCCGGGCAAATAAAATATCGTAACGATTAAAGGCCAATGCCTGCAACGAATAATTATTTTCTGTTTTTTTAGCCAGTTCAGTTCCTTTTGCAATACTTTCCAGCGCAGCATCATATTGTTTAACTTCGATTAAATGCCAGCCCAAAACCTCGTAATATTTGAGCCAGAATATTTCCATATTCGAATGCGAAACCACTTTTTCTGATTTAGTGAGCACACCTTTGGCCAGATCGAGGTATTTTTTGGTTTGCCTGATATTATCAAGATGGTAATAACTTTCGGCAGTGGTGAGGTAAGCATTTACCAATAGATAAAACTGCCCAGGTGGCGTATGCTGAAAGTACTTAATTCCGTTTTCCGCATATATTACCGCCTTATCGTATTGCTCCAGATTCATAAAAATGGTCGAAATAGAAATGTATTCCGTACCCAACATCACTTCGTCGCCTCCCTTTTGAGCCAGGGGCAGCACCCGTTTAATTAATATTTCGAGTGTTGCTTTCAAATCATCCTCGTGCTGGTGCAACAAGGCATAATTATGCCAAAGCATGGCGCGTTGTTTGTAAGCACGTTTGGTAGTGAAACCTGCCAGTTCCTTTTCGGCTTTTAAATAGTTGACTTCGCTTTTTGCAGGATCCTTTGCAGCATAATAATCGGCCAGCAAGTAGTAATAGCGCCCCCTCAGGTAAGCATAAGGCTGTCCATATTTAATCCCTTTATTTAAATAGCCGATCGTTTTAACCGAATCGCGATCTACCCAGTAATCAGAAAGCGTAAAATAAAGTTCGGCCCGCACACTATCCGATTTGGTTTTAACAGCCAGCTGGTTCAAACTATCCAGGTATTTTTTATCCTGTGCCGATAATTGAGCAGATAGATGGAGGCTGGAAAGCAGAAACACGATCAGCCAGCTTATTTTTCTCATACGCATAAAAGTGCGGCCTTTAAACCGCAAACTAAAATTTCGTTAAAAAATACAGGAATACCAGTAGAAAAAAATACTGTTTTATACCGATTGATGCGTCTTTAGCTATTCTCTTACTTTGTATCGATAAGTGTGAACACTACCATTTGATTAACAATTAAAAACAAAAACCATGAAAATTCAGAGAAAAATAACACAGTTTGCTTTGGCCATGATTGCCGTAACCTTGCTGTTTTCGTGTAAAAAGAAAAGCGACGATCCGGCTGCGAATGGCGGGAAAAAAGCAAAAATCACCATTACCCTATCCGGCGATTTTAAAAAGGCCGAAGGCGATTATTTTGATGTAGACGTTGCAGGTGGCCGTACCGATGCTTCATCAATTGATTGGCTGGTAAATGGTGTAACCAAAAAAGGTACCGTAATTACAGTAGGTACTGACGATTTTAATGGCGGAAAAACCATTGTACTGGAATCGGCAAGCAACTTTTTTGCAGGCAGCGTTCAGTTTGGCGGTTTCGAATTTGGTGCCACACCTTTTACTGTTGATTATAAAATTGAAGTAGATGGCAAAGTGATAGACCAGGGTACAGAAAGGATTGTAAAAGATAGAAGTCCTATATATACCAAGTCTTACCAGCTTTAATATTTAGCGCTTTCATAAAACCGGTTCATCAAAATGGACCGGTTTTTTTATGTCCCATTAAGCTGCTTTGTCATTCAAAATCCAAACTTTTAGGGGCTGTAAACAAAATCGAATGGCAATTGCTCCGCAAGCCGCCTGTTCCCCATATCGCCACTTGCCTGCAATATATTCGGAATGCCATAGCCTGCTGAATCTATAATAATATCTTCTTTACTGTTTAAACAGATCAATGTTTTTAAGAATGCAACCGAGTGACCATGACCATGCCCATTAGCCACATGTGACCTGGTAAGGTTGGCAATCTGATCATAATCGCGCTTATACACAACCATCAGTGTATCGCTTAACTTAAAGATCATTTTGTTTTTTACGCTATCAAAAGACAAGTACTGCTTGTAATCTACTTTGGTAGTATCCCATTTTAAAACATCATTTTGCAACAGTACTTTTCTATAATATTCAGCTGTATCCCGATTATCCGATAACTTTATATCCTCCTCTTTTACACCTTTTGCTATTTCATCAGCCTTATACCGCTGTACCCTTATAAAAACATTTTCTTTCACTGTATTCTTAATCGAAGTATAACGGTAAACTTCAAAATTTTCCTCATTTAACGTCTGCGAATATAAGCTCCTGTAGAAATGCATCTTCGAGCCTAAATATGCCATTTTTATAATTATCGGTTTGTATTTATTAAAACCGGTGTTTAAGTTTTCGTAATAAGTACCAACACTGTAACTAAGCGCATCATTAAGAAAGTCGTACTTAAACTCATTCATATCCAAATGTAAGGTATAACCAAGCGCCTTATTTTCTATCAAAATTGGCTTATCCGAGCTTGCTTCCAGGTAATGTTCCTCTTCGTTGTAATAGAATTTAATATCCTGTGGATTTAATATTTTACAAGCGTTAAAATTATGCGAATATTTTCCCAGTAAAATACGCGAAAACAAGGTTCCCCATTTCTTCCAGTCTTTTTTACCCGCCCGTACCGTAACATCCATTAAAGTACTGGTTTTCGCTTTTAAATAAATTGTATAGTTGGTATGATTAACCGAAGTGTTAACCATTGTACTTTCGTAACCTACCGCCGAAATTACCAACTCGTTATAGAGCCTTTTAGCTTGTATTTCAAATTGCCCCTTATCATTGGTAGCAGTACCAATCTGGGTGTTGCCAAAGTACACGCTGGCGTGAGATATAGGCTGTTTAGTTGCTGCATCTAAAACCCAGCCCTGTACAATACTCTGGGCATAGGCTCCCCCTGCTATACAGGTAAAGCATAAAAATAAGATCGTTTGTTTAAGAAGCGTTTTATACATGATTGCCGAATCTCTGATGATTTTCGCCAATGCAGCATTGAGGCCGCTGCCTTTTAAAAATTTGGTCATGAGAGCTAGTTTAAATGAGCATAATTTAATTTACTACAACAATAACATTTTTATGCTAAATAATAAGAAACTGTTTAAATTTCTGCGAAATATCAAACGGGCGGTGGAGACACCGCCCAAAGCACTCGCTGGTTGTCCCTATCCACCTGACAGACCTATGAGTTTTTCATTCTTTTTTAAACAGCTTCTAATTAGACATTTTTTTCTCTTCGCTAGAGGTGGGTGTCCCCACCCACCTCATAGACCAGTGAATTTTTTATTCTTTTTTGAACAGCTTCCTAATAGCCATTTTTATTGTATCTGTTAGCCTACCATACTTTCCCTGCATAGAAACTCAAGTTCACTCCCCATGCGAATAAACGTTGCAAAAAAATAAATTCACTTAAACAACTAAGTTAATAGTAATAAGTATAAAATCTTTGCGTTACAGCATTAATTAACCAATTATAAATCTTTTAAAAATTTAAAAAAATGAAAACACCAGACAGTGGGTTTGCCAAAAATGTTGCAAACTTCGAAAACATCATTTCGCGCGTTCAGGCCTTGGGCGCCAGTTACAACCCCTCGCGCGAGGCCATACAGCTGGCCAACCTAACCGACAAGTTAAACCTTGCGCGATTGGCATTAAGCAATCTGCACGAACAAATGGCCCAGCAAAAAAATGCCATTCATGCCCGCAGTGCAGCTTTTGAGCCTTTAAAAAAACTGAACACCAGGTTATTAAGCGCAGCCAAAGCCATTAATATTATGCCACAGCAAATTGAAAACCTGAGTAGTTTAAACCGAAAAGTGCAAGGTGTAAAACTAAGCAAACCAAAAACTGTTGTAGAGACCGAAAAGCCTGCCACCGATGAAGAAAAAAGGTAGCCGACGAAAAAACGCCTGTTACTGTTTCAAGTGCCCAGCTCGGTTACGACAGTCAGCTTAGTAATTTCGATAAAGTAATTAAGCAGCTTGCCGTTATACCAGATTACAAGCCCAATGAAGATGAATTAAAGACAGAACAATTACAAGCCTCCTACACCGATATCTTAACCAAAAACCATCTGGTAATAGAAGCCAATACTGCCATAAGCAATAGCCGTCTGGCAGCAGGGGTTAAAAACTATGTAAAATCGCTTTTGGGTACAACGCACCCGCAATATAAAGCGATTAATAAAATCCCAATCAGAACCAATATGGATTAAAATCATGAAAAAAATCATCCCATTTTCCCTAAATTACTAACAGCTGCCGTAAGCCAAAACAAGCAGCTGTTTTTTTTATACCGATCAATCCTTACACCACCTAATCAGCCTCGTGTTCCGCGCCGTGCCCTTAGCGCAATCTTTACCGGTATTTGCCCTGCCTAACCAATGCTTACTTACCTAAAGTTGTAAAACAAACCAATTACTGCGGCTAATCATATTACTCCCGTTACCCTACAATATACTTCCGTTACCAATCAAATTCCCTCCGTTATTGTCCAATTCAGCTCCGTTGCCGATCAAATTGCTTCCGTTATCATTCAATCTAACTCCGTTATCAATCAAAATGCTTCCGTTACGCATCAAATAGCTACCGTTACTGATTATTATTCACCAGCACTAACTCAATTTCGATCATCTTTTAATTTTAGTCATTAAGCTTTCCAAAACTTAATCCCCTGTTAACACTAGTAGCTTTAAGTTTGCATATCAATCTGGAAAAACAATGGCTCAGTCTCTCTACGCTTCCTGCATTAAAAAGCTATTTTTCATACTGTTATGCAGCAGTTTATTGTTATCGTGCAAAAAAGGCAGCTCAAAAGCCGATTACCCGGCAGGCAGTAACGAAAATATCAACACCTGGATACTCGATAGCCTGAAAAGGTATTACTATTGGAATGATCAATTACCAGGCAATCCATCAATAGATCAATCGCCGCTTAATTTTTTCAGTTCAGTGCGCAATGCTGCCGATCGTTTCTCTTACATTACCTTACCCAATGATGCCGCAACAGCGCCTGCAAGCAACAGGAATTTTGGTTTCGACTACACCATCATCAGTGACCAGAACAGTGATAAAGTTGTTGGCTTAATTAAAGTAGTACTAAAAGATTCACCCGCTTCACGGGCCGGTTTAAAACGTGGCGATTATATCAGTAAAATCAATGCAAAAACCATAACGGCAGCTAATGCCCAGGCTTTGCAGCAGGAAATTTTAAGCAACGACCGCTTTACACTTACGCTTGCCGAACAAAGCAATGGTAACTGGGCAGATACCCGCTCACTGGAACTGGCCAAAGGTATAATACTCGATCAACGCGAAATAAGTAAAGTAATAGAAAGCGATGGAAAAAAAATTGGTTACCTGTATTTTATCGATTTCACGCCAGGTTTGGCCAGTTCGCTCAGTACTGTGTTCAGCAATTTCAAGAGTCAGGGAGTATCCGATCTTATTTTAGACCTGCGCTACAACTCCGGCGGACAGGTTGCCGAAGCAGCTGCCATATGTGCTATGATTGCACAAAATGTTTCCTTCGACAAGCCTTTTATCATTTACAAAGGCAATAAAAATGGGGGCACAAAAACCGAATCGATTGGCAGTGCCGCCACTTTCGACCGCACCGCAAACTTTAATACCCTTTTGCAATACAACCTGGGGCTAAGCAGGGTTTATATCCTTACCACTGCTGCTACCGCTTCAGCGTCAGAGGTGATGATTAACAACCTGAAGCCTTTTATACAGGTGCTACAAATCGGCGAAAAAACAAGGGGAAAAGATGAAGCCTCGTTTAAAATTTTCGATTCCCGCACACCTAAACAGGTTAACTGGGAAATGCACCCCATTGTTTACAAACTCTTTAATGCCAGTGGTAATGGTGGCTATAGCGCTGGCATCAATCCTGATATAAGCATTAACGAACTCGCTGTGCTGCCGCTCCTTCCCTTTGGAGATACAGCCGACCCGATGGTTAAGGCTGCCGTTGCGCGTGCCACCGGTAAAAGCCTAACCGCTGTAGTTTCGCCCAAAATTAGCTTAAACAAGAGCTTTGAGGCAGGTGTGGTACTAATGGATTCGAGGGCAAATGCTGCCCACAATAGTATGGTAATCACCCACCGTCAGCTTCGATAAGAAAGGTGTTATTCACTTAACATTAACTTCAAACACGAGGCCTAAATTGCCCTTTATAACCGCTACTCATGGAAAAGTTAGATGATTTTAAGAAAAAAAAGCTTCTAAATGCAGTAAGGACCGGAGATTCGGCTGCCTTTAACGAAATATATCACCAATACCGTCAAAAAATACATGGTTATGCCTATCATTTTACCCGTAACCGCGAAGAAGCTGAAGAACTAACACAGGATACTTTTGTGAGGCTATGGGAGAACAGAGATAAAATAGATGCCGAAAGAAATTTTGAAGCCTTTTTATTTACCCTGATCAAAAATAATTTCCTGGGTGCATTGCGGAAAAAGGCGCGCGAAAAAAGTTACCAGAACGAAAGCATCAAACAAGAACAATCGTTTAATGCCATAGAAGAACAGCTCGATGTTAAAGAATCGAAGCGTATTGCACAAGAAGCCATAGAGCACCTTTCACCTCAGGTAAAAAAAATCTACCTCCTGAGCCGGAACGACCACCATACACACGAAGAAATTTCGCAATTAATGGGTATCTCTAAAAATACCGTTAGCAACCACCTCAAAAAATCGCTGGGCATTATGCGCAGGTATTTTAAAACCTATTCTCCCGAAACGATATTATTACTTGCGCTGATTGTGTTTTGTTAATTGGTTCATTAGTTCATTTGCCATTGGTTCATTAGGCTAACCCATAGTTTAACCCGGTCCAAACTCATTACACACAACTTAAACACGATTGTCACCCTGAACATAGTCGAAGGCCCGTTTGATAATTGTTTATTGCATATTGGTTATTATTTAAGTCCTCTTTCGAAAAAAATAAAAAAAAATCTTCTCCCCCTATAGCCGTATCACTCCGCTCAAACATATATACTATAGCTCAGCACATTGGGCATTTAGTATACAGCATAAAAAGTGGAACAGAACGACAACATAAAGCTTTTATTTAAACGCTACCTCGAAGGAAAAACCGATCAGCAGCAGGAAGACATCCTTATGCGCTATCTGGCCGATCCGGCAAACCAGGACAGTGAATTTCATGCCCAAATGGAAACAGCATGGAACCAGCAAAAAAGCAGCACAGATTATTCGCCAGAAGCCACACACGGACTAAGTCAAATCTGGAATAAAATAGAAAAACCAGTTGCCAAAACCCGAAAATTATACCCGGGCTTAAAATATGCCGCTGCCATCCTGATTATCGTATCGGCAGCCTTTGGTTGGTACAGATACAAACAACTGCAAAGCCCGGCCGCCCAAACCATCGCCTTATTAAGTAAAACCACACAAAAAGGTGAAAAAGTAAAACTTGTTCTTCCTGATAGTTCCGTTGTTTACCTGGGTGCAGGCAGTAAGCTTACCTGGCCTGCACACTTTGTAAAAGGTACGTTGCGCAATATCAAACTGGAAGGAGAAGCATTTTTTGAAGTAAAGCGCGATACCACCAGCCCCTTTATTGTACATAGCGGGCAAATGCAAACCCAGGTGCTCGGCACATCGTTTAACATTTATGCCTACCCTAAAGATGGTACGTTTAGCGTAGCGGTGCGTACCGGAAAAGTTAAGGTTTCGGCGCTAAACCAGGGGAAATTAAAAGAACTCTCGCGTCTTACCCCTGGCATGATAATCAGTTATAACCTGAAAGAGCAGCACCATACCATTAGTACAGCACCAGTTGAAACGGTAAATGCATGGATTAAAAACACATTTGCCTACAAAAATGTAACACTGGCCACAATGCTTAAAAGTTTAGAAAGATATTACAATGTACACTTCGACTTAAAAGACTCCAAACTGGCTTTTTGCACTTTTAACGCTACTTTTTCGAACAAAAGCATTAACGACATTATGCAGCAGATCAGCATCATGAGCGGCAAACATTTACACTATAAAATAAACACCAATAACAAAACAATTACCGTATGGGGGGAGGGCTGCCAATGATAGGTTAGCTACAATTATAGCGCAATAAGAAGCGCAACACTACCAGAAATACCTATGAAAAACAATTACTGCTAAACATGAACAAGAGCCAGACTGCGCTAACAGTCCGGCCCTTAAAACAAAAGTTTTTAACACGTGAACATTAAAAAATCTCTTGAACCCATGAAATTAGGGTTTTATGCCTACATAAAAGAATATATTCTCAATTTTGATTGCAGATTTGCAGCCACTACCCTGTTAATGTGCCTGTTGCTGTTTAAACAAGGAACAACCTATGGTTCAATACAAACACCTGCCAAACCAGGTTTAAACCTGAGCATTAGTAACCTGAATATTCCTGCAGCACTGGCCCTATTAGAAAAAAAAGCAGGCTGTTCTATCAATTACAACCGATCGATTTTTACCGAAAAGGAAAAGATTAACCTCGAGGTAAAAAACATGCAGGTAAATGAAGTATTGAAAAAAATACTTGCGGGTACCCGGGTAACTTTCAAATTTGCCGATGCCAACACCATTTTGCTTTATAAAATGGCCGATCCGGTAAAACCCGGAAGGATATCGGGAAAAGTTTTTGATGAAAAAGGCGAAACACTGCCAGGTGCATCGATTAAAATTATCGAAACAGGAAAAGCTACACAAACCGCCAGCGATGGCAGCTTTACCCTGATTACCGAACCAGGAAAGTATACGGTCGAAATCAGTTACATTTCTTATGCTACACAGCGCGTTAGCGAGGTAGAAGTAAAAGCTGATAAAAGTACACCGCTAAACATTGCCCTGAAACCCGATGCCAAAGGCTTGCAGGATGTGATTGTAACCGCCAGCTACAAAAAAGCTTCAGTTGAAGGTTTGCTGGCCCGGCAAAAAAATGCATCAGAGATTAGCAACGGGATCAGCGCCGAGCAGATTGCCCGAACGCCTGATAAAAACATTGGCGAAAGTTTAAAACGAATTAGCGGGGTTAGTACGGTCGACAATAAATTTGTCATTGTTAGGGGAATTGGCGAGCGCTATAACGCCGCACAGCTTGATGGGGTATTGCTACCCAGTACAGAAGCACAAACACGTAATTTTTCTTTCGATCTGATTCCTTCAAATCTGGTTGATAACGTAGTGGTAAGCAAAACAATTACTGCAGACATGAATACCAGTTTTGGAGGGGGTTTGGTGCAAATTAATACAAAAGATATACCTACCGAGAATTTTATGAGTTTTACCGCTGGCACTTCTTATAACGACCAGAGTACCGGAAAAGATTTTTTAAGCCATAAACGAGGTAAATATGACTACTTCGGTTTCGACGACGGCAGAAGAAACTTTCCTGAAGATTTAGTACACACTGATAGAGGAACAGTTCCAAATATTGGATTATCGACTGCAGAATACCAGAAAAAACTCGACGATCAGAGCAAGAAATTCACTAACGACAATTTTAGCATCTATAAATACAAAACGGCCCCATCACAAAACTACCAATTTACCATTGGTCGCTTAATTAGTCTTGATACCGTCAGGAAAAACAGACTTGGTTTTACCGGCTCGTTAACCTATAGAAATACCCAGAATATTAATCAGTTTGATAATGTACGCAGGAGTGATTGGTACTACGACTACAACAATTATGGCAGTAAATATAGTTTTAACACTACAATTGGTGCCTTATTTAACATTGGCTTACAATTGGGGCAAAACCGCTTTAGCTTACGCAACACCTTTACACACCTGTATAACAACGAGTTGGTAAGAATAACTGGATATGATGATGCAAATGGCACTTCAGACATCACAGCAGGCATGCCACCAAACCGTATACAGGAAGTAGACGATCCTACCTTTACAGGTCTTCTACAAAATAAATTAAGCGGGCAACACCAGTTAAACAAAATAAAGCTAGAGTGGAACGCAGCCCGCACCACTATAGACAGGAAAGAAAAAGATATCGGTATTGCCACCAGCACACCACATAAAATAGGTAATGAATATCTGTATTTTTACTATACTTCTCCCTTAATTCAAGGCAATATCCTACCCACTTCGCGTCATTTTTACAGCAACAGCGAACACCATTACTCCTGGAGTGTAGATGCCAGTGCACCATTTACTGTTGCAGGTATAAGGAATACAGTAAAAACCGGCTATTTTGGCGTTAACAAAAAAGGTAAGTTCGATTGGCAGATTGCCGCCCTGGTAAACAGCCCGGCATTGGCCGATAGCTTAAGGTATATCCCGATAAGCGAAATGGCTAATCCTGCAAACTTTGGCATAAACGGGTACAATTACGCCATCAACGCTTATTACCTCAATGGTTATGAAGGAACCAGCAATACCCATGCAGCCTATATCCTGTTCGACAATCGCTTTACCGAAAAAATCCGTTTGGTTTGGGGCCTCAGAACAGAGTATTATAAATATACCGAAATACGCAATGATATCAATATCAATGGTAAAAGTGAATTTAAGCTTCCGATTGAAAAAACCTGGCAATGGTTACCATCTGCTAACCTAACTTACAGTCCCACAGAAGACATTAATCTAAGGGCTGCTGCCTCAAGTACCGTTATCCGCCCCGAACTAATGGATAATAGTCAGTTTTTTAGATTCGACCCTAATCTTGGTGCCTTGTTTGGTAACCAGGGTTTAAGTAGTACCCGTATCAACAATTATGATATTAAAGCAGAATGGTTCCCAGGCCTGGGCGAGATCATTTCGGCAGGTGCATACTACAAACGTTTCGATAAACCAACCGAACTTACTTTTATACTGGTTAACGGCAATATCAATTACTACATCAAAAATGCCGATGAAGCCAGCGTATACGGCGTAGAATTCGAATTAAGAAAAAGTCTCGCTTTTGTAGCTGAAAACCAACTGTTAAAAAACATTACGGTATATGGTAACCTTACCTTGCAAAAATCGAGCGTAGTGGGCACATACAATCTTCGTAACCCGGATCCGAAACTTCCTGATATTTTAGCCCCAATAAAACAAAAAAGACCCATGTACGGCCAGTCGCCCTATTTGATCAACCTTGGCTTGCAGTACACAGGAGAAGATTTCGGGTTCAACATTGTGTATAATAAATCCGGTTACAAAACCTATATCGTGAGTTCGCTTTTTAATCAGATAGAATATGAACAACCACGTGCACAGATCGATTTACAACTTAGTTATAAATTTCTAAAGAAAAAATTTGAGGTCAAGGTAAATGTAGGAAATCTGCTAAACAAAGCATCAACATTTTATGTAAACACGGCAAGCTACGAAGTGAATCCGGATCGTAATGTGGCCGATTTAAGTGATACAGGTTTACGCTTGAAACCAGGTTTTAGCGACAAATACGACGAAGGTGATCAACTCAGACTCAGACAAAAATTCGGTCGTACTTATAGCTCTTCTATTACATATAATTTTTAAAGCAACATCATAAAAAATGATAAGTATCGTTACACCATTTAGCAAGAAAGGAGGAATATCGTTTCCTGTCTAGCCATAAAAAAACGAAAGGTTGTATCAGAACCCTTCGTTTAAACCGATCATTTCTCTTAGAACGGCAGATCAGGACAAAGCCCAAATATTTTAAAAACCTAAGTTAAAAACCAAGGGATTTTAACGGCAATGCTTAGTTAAATCGATAAGAAACACTAAGATAAAAAAAATCACCCCATTTAGGCATAAAATGTATTTTATTTCAAAAAAACATAAAAATTAAAATAGAACTGCCTTAATGATTTAAAAAAATCAACCTAGAAAACATGGATATGAAATAATATCCTATGAAAAACAAAAAACGAAAATGAAAAATTTCAAAAGTTTAATCGGTCTTTTATCAATTGTTGCTGTTTCATTTACAGCTTGTAAAAAAAACGAAGGTGGTAATGATTCATTTGCTAACCGCAGCACTTCGGCAGCAGATTATTCACAATCATCGTTGCCAGTAGTGGCTGTTAGCGGAGACATTACCAGCTCTGTTACCTGGACAGCAGGAAACGTTTACGAATTAAGCGGTGTAGTAACGGTTAGAAACGGTGCAACCTTAACTATCCAGGCAGGTACTTACATCAAAGCATCTGTTAATACTGCTGGTGTACAAAACGGTGTTTTGGTTATCGCAAAAGATGGTACAATCAATGCTGTGGGTACAGCTGAAAATCCGATTGTATTTACAAGCCGTCGTTTATTAGATGGTGATGCAAGCACATTAGGCATCCCTGGCGATTTTGGTGGTGTAATTATTTTAGGTAATGCAAAAATCAATGTTGGCGATAAGCTGATTGAAGGTTTAGCTAACGAAGATAAATACCATTACGGTGGTAACAATGACGAAGATAGCCGCGGTACTTTCCAATATGTTCGTATTGAATACGCTGGTTTCCAATTGGCACCAAACGTAGAAGTTAACGGTTTAACTTTAGGTGGTGTAGGTCGCGGTACTACTATCGATCACGTACAGGTTTCTTACGGTTTAGATGATGGATTCGAATTTTTTGGTGGTACAGTTAGCCCAAATAACCTAATTGCTTTAGCTTCTGATGATGATCAGTTTGATTTTGACAACGGTTTTACCGGATCATTAACTGATGCAGTTGCCATTGCGGATAAAAATTCTACACACAGCACAAGCGGCGGTAGCAGCGATTCGAACGGTATCGAATCGGATAATAATGCACCTGCTGAAGACGGTACTTTTAGCTTATTACCTAAAACGCATCCAATTTTACAGAATGTAAGCGTTTTCGGAACCGAAAACACCAGCGGCATAGCAGGTTTAGGTTACCGCAATGGTATCCGTGAACGTAGAGGTTCGGAAATTTCTTTGATTGATGTAATTGTTTCTGGTTACCCAAGAGGTATCGTTTTCGATACTGATGCAAACGCAAGTATTTCCGATATCACAAATACATCTGTTCACGGTTTCACCAGCTCAATTACAGCAGCAGTTGGTGCTTATGTTGATGGTGGTGGTAACACTTTGGTAGTTAACGGAACTAACGCAAGTTATTTTGGTGTAAGCCAGCCATGGTACAACACACCAGGTACTCCGGCCACAGTTACTTTACCAGGCTGGGCTGCCGGTTGGTCGAAACTTGTTTATTAATTTTCTCTCTTAATCAAAGAGGCTGTACCCGCAAGGGTATAGTCTCTTGATTATAAAAACAGGATAAACCTGTTTTTAAATGCTAATTACCCTCAACATGAAACTAAAAATTTTTACCCTTTTCTTTTTTTCTGCAGTTATTGCCTTAAGTTTTTCTTGCCGCAAAGCAGAACTTCTTCAGCCAGAACCACCAAAAATTATCCAGTTAAGCATTACCGGAAGCACTACTGTTGATCTGGAATACCTGTATAAAGACAGTGTTGTAGGCGATACAAAGGCAGGCACCGGTGGCATTAACCTTAAAACTTTACTTTCAGTAAAAGATCAAAATGCGGTCTTAATGGTTAGAAAAAAGGGCGCAACTGAAATATTACTCAGCAAAGCTATAACTGCAGTTCCGTTCGATCAGAACATTAGTATTTTTTACGATGGCACTAAAATATATAATAATTCCGTTACGTTAGAAATTAAAGGCTTCGCGCTATCTGGCGAGCTCGAATTTTTAGTGGATGGAAATGTGTTTGCTTCTGGTACCGGTAAGATAAACAACGTATCGCCTATCCTGATTGATAAAGGTACTACGCGCGAAATCACTGTACGCAAAAAGGGTGAAACAGCTGTTCTTTTGACCAAGACAATCGAATCGGCTATTCCACGCCAGAACATCAATTTCTTCTTTGATGGAATCAAAATAGCAGATAATGTAAAGCTCGATCCGCCAGTAAATACAGCCAATATGATGGTTAAGGCTAAATTTGAAACTACATTTCCTGTACAATTTAAAAATGTTGATGTAGATCTTGTTTTTTACACCAGACTTAAACCACTGTCAACTGCAGCATATGCTACTGCCGGGACAAAAGTAATGCCCGAACTTAGAGTTAGTTTGCTTAAAGATGGATCTTTTAGCCAGATAGAACTTCCACCACTACCCAATGCCGATTATATTTACAGTTTTGATATTGTTGAAAAAGGTACCAATACTGTCCCCTACACTACAACCAGTGCCCCTTTTGTATTGGCTACCTTCCCGTTTAAACCAAACGATGGCCGTTATGGTGAAATTATTTTTGATGCGGGTAAGTCGAAATTATTTGTGATAAATGATTCTAAAAATGTTTTGGCGAGTACAAGAAGCACTTATTTTTCAGGTAAAATAACCGACTTATCACAATATTTTCAATAAAGAAATCAAAGGTGTTATCACCATTTATTATATCAAAATCAAGCAAAAAGGCAGGAAATTCCTGCCTTTTTATTACCAAAAAGCCTGATTATGTTCTTTTATCTGCTATAGTATTCAAACACACCAGAGCTCCTCTCACTAGCAAAAAAATTTAAACCTATGAAAAACGTTAAAAATTTAATCAGTCTATTATCCATTGTAGCGGTTTCTTTTACTGCCTGCAAAAAAAATGAACCTAATTCTGCAGCATTTAATAAGCGTAGCACTTCGGCTGCTGATTATTTTCCGCAATCAACTTACCCTGTGGTAGCAATAAGTGGCGATATTATCAGTAATACGACCTGGACAGCAGGAAATGTTTACGAATTAAACGGCGTAGTAACCGTAAGAAACGGAGCCACCTTAACTATCGAGCCAGGTACTTATATTAAAGCATCGGTTAATACAATAGGCGTACAAAATGGGATATTGGTTATAGCAAAAGATGGTAAGATTAATGCTGTTGGTACCGCTACTGATCCTATTGTATTTACCAGCAGTTATTTGCTGGATACTAACCCCACTACGGCAGGTACACCCGGCGATTTTGGTGGTGTTGCCATTTTAGGTAATGCACCGATAAACACTGGCACAAAAGCCCTTGATGGTTTGCCAAACCTACCCCAGTTTTATTATGGTGGTACGAATGCTACAGATAATAGTGGTACCTTCCAATACGTGCGTATTGAATATGCGGGTTTTACTTTAGCTCCAAATCAGGAAATTAACGGCTTAACCCTTGGGGCTGTTGGCAGTGGTACTACCATCGATCATGTACAGGTTTCTTATGGCTTTAACGATGCATTCGATTTTTTTGGTGGTACAGTTAATGCGAATAATTTAGTGGCTCTGGCTTCTTTTGATGATCAGTTCGATTTTAACAACGGTTATAATGGAACAATACAGTACGCCATTGCGGTTGCAGACAAAAATACACTGCACAGCATTAGTGGAGGCAACAGTGATTCGAATGGTATCGAATCGGATAACAATACACCTGCAGAGGATCCTACTTTTAGCCTATTACCTAAAACACATCCAACCTTAATTAACTTAAGCATTTTTGGAACAGAAAACACCAGCGCTATTCTGGGTTTAGGTTACCGTTTTGGTATACGTGAGCGTAGGGGCTCGGAAATAGATTTATACAATACAATAGTAAGCGGCTACCCCAGAGGCATTGTTTTTGATGCAGATGCTTCCGCAAGTCCTTCAACCATTACCAACACTGCTGTTCATGGTTTTGTTAGCTCGATAACGGTATCGGTGGGTGCTTATACCGGCGGGTTTAACACGCTGGTCGTTAATGCGAGCAACGCCAGTACATTTGGTGTTATCCAACCCTGGTATAATACACCTGGTTCTGCTTTAACACTTGATTTTACGGGAGGAAGTAATGGTGCAATTCCTACGGGTACCGCGAACTGGACAAGCGGCTGGACCAAATTTGTATTCTAACCTTTCAGCTTTCTTAATGATTACTTTCATATAGGTTTATTGTAAAAGCAGAAAGGCAGGAGGATTCCTGCCTTTTGCTTTATTTTCAGTTTCAAACCCCTGACTCGCGACTTCAGACGCTAATCAATAATTCACATAACTTTCTTCAAAACTGCCATCTGCAAAAAGATCAATTAGGCCATAACCCGGTGCCGTTTCCCTCCTGTTCCCATTCCACCAGGCGCCTGATACTGCACCATTACATAGATAAGTTACCTCATTATACACTACCTTATCGCGCATGTGCAGGTGACCACTCAAGCAAAGCTTTACATTGGGGTGCTGGTAAAACAGATTAATGATCTTAGCCGTATCGGTATGCATATCGCCGCCCAACATCGTCCACTTGTTTACAATATCATCTTCTATCATCAACAACGCTGTTAGTATAGGTATGTGCGACATAACAAGCACTGGTATTTCCTTAGGTGTAGCCTTTAGTTCATCGGCCAACCAGTTAAACTGCTCTTCGCCCAATTTGCCAATGTACCAGGTATTATCGATATCTAAATGCGTGCTGTCTAACACGATAAATTTCCAGCCTGCTTTTAAAAAACTATAATAAGGTTTAGCCAGATGTAGCTTATCCATCGAATACTTTTTGCCATAAAATGCATCCGCTTTGCTGGCTTCATTCCACCAGATGTCGTGATTGCCCAAACAGTATTGCGTTTGAATAGCCGATTCGTTTTTAACGGTATCCATAAACAATTTCCATTGATCGTTTATCGTATCGATACGTTCTTTGTTCATATCGAATACCATATCGCCACCGTTTAAAACCAGGTTTACCTTTGGTTCCTGTTGCTGCACATGGTGCAGGCATTTAGTAAACTTTTTAGGAGCCCCCAAATCGTTCTTTAAATGAATATCAGTAAGGTGCGCCACACGCAGTACGGGTGCTTTAGTTGCAGTGCCGGCAGCGATACTTATTGAAGGGAGTAAAAATAATCCGCCTATGTTTCTTAATGCTGTTCTTCTTTGCATGGTTCAAATTTAGTTTTTGAATGTGTATTGAATGTTAAATCAAGCCTATCGTCATTGCGAACTGATGCCAGGGATTGAGCGGAGGCGTGAAGCAATCTTTCAGGATAGAACAGAAAACAAAAAATAGCATGAAAGATTGCTTCGCCACTGAAAAAGTCGACTCGCAATGACGGCCAGAAATAAATTCAGGATAACGATTCTAAATGAGTTATTCATTCCGTGCGCTCCGTGATTCCGTGGCAAAACATAAATTATTATATTCTTACTTTACCAGCCACGGAAACACAGAAAACACGGAGAAAAATACAGTGTTAATCGTATGGTCTGGAAATGTTTTCCAGACCATACGAGCTGAGGATTTTCAATCCTCCAGGCCTACTTCAACTGATAAGCCTTTATAATTTTGTTAAAAATCGTATTGTTCGGATACACCCCCATAAAAGCGGTAGCACCAGGTCCGTAAGCAAATACAGGCACCATAATATTGGTATGGTCGTCGGTACTGAAATTGCCCCTTACCATTCCGTTTTTAAAAGAAGCATCTAAAAGCGATAAGCCACCAGTTTCGTGATCGGCAGTTACAATTACCAGCGTTTCCCCATCCCGATCAGCAAATTTGATGGCCTCTCCCACCAAACGGTCGAAATCCTGTTGTTCGGTTACCGCGAAAGGAAGATCGTTGGCATGGCCGCCATGATCTATCTGAGCACCCTCAGCCATGATAAAAAAACCTTTAGCATTAGCCGAAAGCAGCTGGATGGTTTTTAACAAAGATATTTTAAGCATCTCGCCTCTCCCATCCAACACCCTGCGTGTTACCGAATCAGCCAAAAGCACTACCTGCTTCCCCGCCTTGGCTGCTGCAAATTCATCCAATGTTTTACGGTAGGTATATCCCTTTTGAGCCAGTTTATCCATTAGTTTGGCATCACTGTTTTCGGTAAAGCTTTTGCGGTTCGAACCCACCAATATATCTACATGACTGTTTTCCAAATCCGCAGCAATCTCTTTACTCATCGTTCTTTCTATCTGGTGTGCATAAAAAGCCGCTGGTGTAGCATCGGTAATATCGCCGCTACTGATAATGCCACTTTTGATACCAAATTTGGCCAGCGTATCGGGTATTGAAGTTAGTTTATTACCTTGTACATCCACACTGATGTAGCGGTTATTGGTTTTATAACCAGTAGCCATAGCAGTTGCACCAGCCGCCGAATCGGTAAAATCAGAATTGGAAGCCTCAGTACGTGAAAACCCGATATGCTTTAAATTAATCATATTCGATTGGCCGAAGTTGGCACTCAATCCGGCCTGTATCTGCGCTAATCCCATACCATCGCCAATTAAAAAGATTACATTCTTTACCTTCTTTTGTATGCCATCGCTTTTATAGGTAGGCAGATAAGGATTGTAAGCTGTAGGGCTGGTATATTCGAGCTTGCTTCTGTTCTGGTAAAAAGCTTTTAAAGCCTCGGGGTGGTCGGTACCTACCCAATCTACCCCCATTTTCTCTAGTTCTTTCCAACTGTTCGGACTGTCTTTGGTGTTCCAGAAACGAAATGGTTTACCCATTTGGTGCACTTTAGCCACTACATCAGTCAGTTTTTTCAAATCGGGTGGTGTAGGCGTGCCTTTTCCATTCCATACCGCATAATTTGCCAAATCATCACTAATCATTGCAATACGGGTTAACTGGCTTGTAGTATAACTTTTATACGGACGACCATCAAAAGAGATGATTTCAGCATAATCCTGAAACCGATCGGCAGCAGGCACATCGCCACTGATGACAACATTTATGGCATCGGGGTTTTGTTTCCGGTCGAAGATAGGTCCATACGCCTTGAGCTCAGCAATCAGTTCAGGCAGGGCGTGTTCGTGATCCTCCTTAATATCAATTACCAGTTGCAGTTTCTTTTTAGCATCGGGATAAGCATGATTACCGTTTTCTTTAAACAATGCCACCAGCGGATCGATGTAAAGTTTCTTCAAGGTACGACCGGGCTTAATCTCCGAATGTTCGTGCGCCACAAACAGTTCGCCATTCTGATAAAATATATCGGCTTCAATTGAACCCATACCTGCATAATAAGCAGATAATAACGGTATTTGCTGTTTGTAATCGTTGTGGCTATGCGCCTGATTGGCGGTTAGTTTCTGTTGGGCAAACAGGGGCTGAAAACCCAACCCTGTAAGCCACAATAACCAAATTAATTTACTTCTTTTTACCATCCTGCATTTTGTTTGATCGTTCCGGCGCTGTTATCGATCTCTCTCTGTGGAACCGCCCAAACATCATGTACCTGTGGGTTGAAATTTCTGGCTGGCCAGATAACGCTGCCATCCAAATTGTGCAAAGGTTTGGCATAAGCCGCCTGTGCATCTCCCCATCTTACCAAATCGCGGTGACGGTCGGCCCATTCACCAGCCAACTCATTACGTCTTTCGCGTTTTAAATCATCAATCGTCATACCCGATTTTGTAGTAAGCCCTGCCCTCACCCTGATTTTATTCAGTTCGGTATCGCCCGCACCTGCACCACTTAAATTAATTGCTGCTTCGGCCTTGATTAAAAGTACCTCTGCATAACGCATTAAAGGTACATTTAAATCAGTAGTTCCGTTATCGCCATTCGGGTTAACGTGCGTAGGAATCGGATTGGCATAAGTAAATGGCTCCATGTATTTTTTAAACTGGTAATCAGAAGTTGCCCCCGCATCTTTGGTAAAACTACGCTCGCTACCAAAAAACATAAACTTATCGCCTGGTTTTAAAATGGTAGCCTCACGACGTTGATCTCCAACTTCGTACGAATCGTAAAGTTCTTTTGTAGGCAGGTAATAACCCCAGCCATTGTAAATACCCCAGGCTTTGTTGGTAAGCATTACCCCCGGTAATTTACTGCCCCAACCAGTACCACCGCCGCTAGGCGTACACACTACCGACCAGATGTACTCTTTTGACCAATTGTTTGAAGCTTTAAAAACATCAGCAAAGCTGGTCGTAATTAAATCGTGCTGACCAGAAGTGATTACCATATCGGCATATTTTGCAGCATTGGCATAGTCTTTTTTGTACAAATACACTTTCGATAAATATGCCCAGGCAGCCGTTTTATGTGCTTTTCCATAATCTGTAGCTTTCATATCTTTAAAATATGGCAGGTTATCGGCCGCTTTTAACAAGAGCCCAATAATGTAATCGTAATTTTCATTTACGTTTTTAGCGCGAGGTACGGCCATGGCAGGATTGGCATCAGGAGTAACAATGGGCACACCGGCTTTATCGTTACCATAATTAGCTGCCAGCTGGAAATACACCAAACCAGCGTTAAAGTAAGCATCGCCAATGATCTGCTTTTTAAGCGTTTCATCCATTGTAATGCCGGGTACATTGGTAATGATATCGTTAGCCCTTTTAATAATGGCATAACGCATGCTCCATTGCGATTCGGTATAGCCACCGCCAATATAACTCCGGTTAAAGTTTTTAATGTTATCGGCTTCCGGCTTGTTACGACCAGTTACCATATCATCGCTGGCATTGATAAACCAGAACATTCCACGACCATAATAATCTTCTTCGTTGTATTTTTCGAACATGCCGGCTTCCGCTTTAATGGCATCTTCTTTGGTTTTCCAAAAGTTTTGTGCCGATGGCGAACCTTCCGGTACGATATCGAGCTGTTTGGTGCACGAGGCGAAAATGGTTACGGCAAGTACAGCCAGGTATTTTATATTCGTTTTCATTTTTTGTGTGAGATTAAAGATTAACACTTAAACCAAGGATAAAGCTTCTGGCCTGTGGGTAACGACCAACATCCAAACCATTGTTATCCATCCCGATTTCGGGGTCGAAACCTGAATAATTGGTAATGGTAAACAGGTTGTTGGCGGTTGCATATACCCTGATGGCACCTGTTCTAAGTTTACTGGTCAATTGTTTTGGCAGGCTATAACCCAGGGTTACGTTGCGGATGCGTAGGTACGAACCATCTTCGATGTAAAAATCAGATGCGTTAAAGTTACCGTTGCTGTCGCTGGTTGAGATAATCGGCACTTTACCTCCAGGGTTTTCTGGCGACCAGGCATCTAAAATACCTACCAGTTTGTTGTACGATGGTCCACTTGCGCTGTAGGTAGTTCTTTTTACCGCATTGAAAAGCTTGTTGCCTTGTACGCCTTGTGCAAAAATGTTAAAATCGAAGTTTTTATAGCTGGCGTTAAAGCTCAATCCGTAAGAAAAATCGGGATAGGCACTACCTGCAAAATAACGGTCTTTACTATCAATTGAACCATTGCCGTCTAAATCGGCAAATTTAAAATCGCCGGCTTTCGCATTCGGCTGGATTTTTTGTCCGCTCGCATTTTTATAGTTATCGGCTTCGGCCTGCGACTGGAAAATCCCTTCAGTTTTTAACACATAATAGCTATACAAAGGTTGACCAACATTGATCGAAAGTGGTGCAAGCTCGTTACGGAAATTGGTACCTACTGCAATGTTCTGCAATCCATCACCAAGGTTGATTACCTTGTTGTTTATTTTAGTGAGTGTTGCATTAACCGAATAGGTAAAAGCTGCATTTTTATCGCTGTTATAAGTTAAGCCTAATTCTATCCCCTTATCTCTAACTTTACCTGCATTGATGGTTTGCGTACCTAAACCCGCTGTACCTGGAAGTGTACGGGTTAAAATCATCTTATCAATATCTTTAATAAAATAATCCGCTACTAAACTCAATCTGTTCAATACGGTAACATCAAGTCCGAAGTTAGTTTGTTTACTCTCTGCCCATGTCAAACCGGTATTGGCTAATATGGTCGATACATAACCCGTTTGTAGCGTTGGGGTTTGTCCGAAATAACTTTGAGTTGCCGCCAGCAAAGGATTAACAGCCGTTTGAGGAAGACTACCCAGGTTACCCAGTATACCGTAACTGCCCCTTACTTTCAATTCGTTTAACCAACTGGCATCTTTAAGAAAATCTTCTTTGGTGATTAACCATCCTGCCGATGCAGAAACATAATTACGGGTTCTGTTATCTTTTGCCAGTAACGATACACCATCACGACGACCAATTAACGACAACAGGTACTTTTCACCATAATTATAGTTTGCCCTTAAAAACAACGATGATACCGCGTTGGCATTATAATAACTTGATGAAGGCTGGATTACGGTTGCATTGGCCAGGTAACGGTACTGCGGCGATTCATCATCAAAACCAGCACCTGACGTACTCAATCCGCTGTTTTTTGTCTTTTGGAAAGTATAGCCACCAGTAACATCTAAACTGTGCTTACCGAAAATTTCTTTATAGCTCAATACCTGCTCAGTAAGAAAGTCGCTTGATTGATCGCTGCTTTGTTGCAGGCTATTGCTCAATACTGGCTTACCTACTTCGGGTCTTTTCGGAGTGAAACTCTTATAGGTGGCATCTCTTTTGGTAATGCTCAGATTTGACCGGAAAGTTAAACCTTTGGCCAATTTTAAGGTTACATAAGGATTTACCACCAATACGTTAACGGGATTGTTAACATCAATACGCTGTAATTCGGCAACAGGGTTAATAATATCGCCATAATCGCCTGCATACTGACCGCCAGGTAAACCTGCAAAACTACCATTGGCAGTGTAAGGTGTACCATTTGTGGGGTAATAAATGGCTGATAAAAGTGCACCGGTATAATCGCTGCTGGTGTTGGCGCCATTGCCATTGGTACTGCTATATGATAGGTTCTCGCCCACTTTTAACCAAGGTGCCAACTCGTGCTCAGAATTGATTCTAAAATTGTAACGCTGGGTTTTGGTGTTCAATACAATTCCTTCCGCATTACGGTAATTGAAGCTCAGGTAAAAATTCGATTTTTCATTTCCACCGTTTATGGCTGCATTATAATCCTGCAATAATCCATCTCTAAATACCTCATCCATCCAGTTGGTACGGGTAACCTGTCCGTCAGGGTATTTGCTGGCATCAAAAGCTGGTAAAATGGTTGTTCCACCATTCTTAGCTGCAGTTGCGGCTACTTGTGCGCGTTGCTCGGCATTTAACGGTTCTAACTTTCTCCAGGCACTTTGCTGCCCTAATTTGGCATCAAAACTAACCTGCATTTTACCGCTCTTTCCTTTTTTAGTAGTTATCAGTACTACACCACCCGATGCACGCGCGCCATAAATTGCGGCTGCCGCATCCTTTAATACTGAAATCGACTCAATATCATTCGGGTTAAGCTGTGGAGTACCTAAAAAGATCGATCCATCAATTACATACAATACACTTTCTCCGTTAAGTCCACCCGATCCACGGATATTGATCCGCGGCGTAGAAGTTGGGTCGCCACCTTCATTGGTCACAATTACGCCGGGCGATTTACCTGCAAGCACATCGCCTACGCTGTTTACCGAACGTGATGATAACTTATCTAACGAAACAATGCTAATGGCGCCGGTTAAAGTCTCTTTCTTTTGCGTACCGTAACCTACCACTACTACCTCTCCCAGGTTCGATCTTTCTTCAATTAGCGTAACATTAATTATCGGGTTTTCGCCCACGGTTACTTCTTTGGTTCTGTAGCCAATCATGGAGAAAGACAAAACCGTTTGCGCACTGGCCTCAATCCTGAAAGCACCATTGGCATCGGTAATGGTACCGCTTTGCGTGCCCACTACTTTTACCGAAACCCCCGGAAGCGTAACGCCGCTCGAATCTTTTACCACACCGGTTACAATGCGATCGGGTTTGTTGAAAGTAGCATTGTTCAGAATTACATAATCGCCTTTTTCTACAACGCTAAGTCCTAATTTATCTAAAAGTGAGCGAACAGGCTCCATTTTAAAGTCGCCGCTTACAAAAGTGTTTCTTTCCTGAAGCAAATCGGGATTGTAAACGAAACTTAAACCCGATGCGGCCTCTATTTCTTTTACAATTTCGTTAAGCCTGCGGCCTTTACTAATTTTAATGGTTACACTACTTTTTTCTAAGCGTTGGGCCATGCCAGCTGATGCCAGTAGTGAACTGCAGAATATGCAGATAATTGAAAATGTTAAGCATGAATATTTCATGATCCGATAAAGGTGTGATGTCCTCTTGGCTGAGGTTGTTTTCATTTGTTTGATTGATTGTATTGTTTATAATGTGCTTTAAATTATTTCTGGCCTGAACGCAATCGCAAACCAGTCTGTTGTTGGCTTTATGTATTCATTATGGATATATTTTAAATGTTTTATGGTTTTTAGCGGCGCTGAACCTCAGATGGTGCAGGCTGCATAGGATATCGAGAATTTCTTCAGGGCTTTGTTTGCTGGTAAAACTGGCGCGGCATTTAAGGCCGGTAATTGTTTTATTGGTTAAAACCACTTTAACGCCATATATGTAACCAATTTTTCGGGCTACCTGTGCCAGCGTTTCGCCATCGAAGCTGATTTTTACGTATTCTTCGTGTTTGCTTTGGTGGATGGCCGCATGTCCGTTCGCCTTATTGTATTCGAGTTGTTGCCCCTTTACCAGCGTTCCCAGTAATTGCTGTTGTTTACTGATAGCCACTTTACCAGTTGCCACAGTAATTTTCACCTTTGGATTATTCGCGTAAGCACTTACCCTGAACGAAGTACCCAACACCTTAACATCGAGCCCCGATTTAACCTGTACCGTAAATGGCCGGTTTTCTTCGTGGGCAACCGAGAAAAATGCTTCGCCTTCTACCAGTGCAATTTTACGGCTGTTGACAGCAAACTGTTTTGGATAAACCACGCGCGCCGAAGGCCCTAGAGTAATTTCAGATCCATCGCTCAATAAGATCGTTTTCTGCTCACCCGCTTTTGTGGTAATTACAACCTGTGGATTGTTGGGAGTAACGCTGTTTAGTTTCCAAATGGCGAAGCCAATAGATACCACTATGGCCAGCAATGCCGCTGTACGCCACCAGATCGATTGACTAAATATTTTACGGGTTTTAACTTTCCCGTTCATTGCTGCCCTGAGGTTAAGGAACATTTCTTCGCCAATAGCAGCTTTACGGCTGGCAGGTAAATCGAGTTCTTCCTTTTGCAAAAGGTTGTACCATTCTTCTACCTGTCTGGCCTCAGCTGGTTCAGCGTTTTCGTCTAAATATTTTTGCAGCAATTGTTTTGCCTGTTCTTCTGCCATTTGATTAGATGTCAATCCAAATGCAAAAGGGTACTAACCAAAGATGTTACGAGTAAGTTAAGTTTTGGTTAACTGTTTTAAAGATTAACTGATTAATTGTTTTAATCGGTTAATTGCTTTAAAGGTTAATTGTTCAAACTGGTTAATCGGTTAATTGAAGGTCTGGCAGTAAAAGATTGTTTTGGGACCGGGCAGTTAACCAGTTTATATAATTTAAACAGTTAACCTAATTAAGAGATCAGAAAGGCCAGAAACAGAATATACGAAAGGTTTTTTCTTAAGATTTTCATTGCAGCTGTAATCTGGTTTTTAACGGTTTGTACCGAAACATCCAGTTCGCTGGCAATTTCTTTAATTGTTTTATCTTCTTTTCGGCTCATGGCTATTACCAGTCGCATGCGATCTGGCAGCTGTGCCAATGCCTGCTCCACTTCCCTGTTGGCATCTTGCATCATCAGTTCAGAATCGGCAGCAGCGGTATGTTTCCCCTCCATTAAAAAGGCAAATTCGGTCTGATGTCCATCGCGCATGGCCACTGAGCGAAAATGGTTAATTACCCTGTATTTTACGGCGCCATGCAAGTATGCGCCCAGTTCGCCCTGAATTTCGATGGTTTTACGGTTTTGCCAAAGGGTGATAAAAATCTCCTGAACAATATCCTGAGCTATGGCTTCATCGCCAATTCTTTTAAATGTCGCATCGAAAACCGATTCCCAATGGGCATGGTAAATCTGCTCCATGGCCCGGTGATCATCTTCTTTCAGCGATAAAAACAGTGTATTACTCAAGGGTGCAGGATTTACCCAGCAAAACTAGCGCACCTATATTCACTTAATATTAACAAATCTTAAACACTGAGGTTTTAGCTATTTAAAAGATCGTCACCCTGAATTTATTTCAGGGCCTTACAATAGATGTTGAAATAAATCTTAGCTCACGCTCGTTTCCAAACGAGCGTTGGATAACAAAGCGTTTTTAACGCAAAATGTGCTATCCTGCACTTCCGTGGCAAAACCATAAACAAATAGCCACGGAGACTCAGAAAGCACGGAAAAACAGACTTTGTGTACTTAATGCCTCTACTTCACTTACCGTCTTGCTGAATTTATTTCAGCATCTCTTTGATGTATTTCAGCATCTCTTTGACGATTCTCTTTTCCGTGCATCCGTGGCAAAACCATAGACAAATAGCCAAAAACACTAAGGGCTATAAACAACAAAGTCAGGCTTTAGAGGCCTGACTTTGTTAAAATTTAAGATTTGGCCTTGGCCATATCAATCATCATGCTCAGCTCATCAACAGCGGCTTCGTTACTCCCATCAAAACCGGTTAATTTAAACCTTACATTTCCGGCTGCATCAATTACAAATTTAGCTGGGATACCGTTTACCTTGTAACTGCTTACCACTTTATTTACCTTGGTTTCCGCATCTTTAACATCCATCAATACTTCGAACGAGTATTTCATACCTTTAATGTAATCACCAGCATCTTTAACCGGATCAGCTACTTTTTCCCAGGTATGGATAAAAAGGAATTTTACGTTTTCATCATCTTTGTATTTATTTACCGCCATTTGCATTGCCGGGAAAGAAGCTTTACACGGACCGCACCAGGTAGCCCAGAAATCGAGGATTACAATTTTACCTTTATAATCGGCTAAAGAAACTTGTTTACCATTTAAATCGGTCAGCGTGAAACCTGCAGCAGGTTCTTTTACCATATCTTTGGTTAATTGTTTGCTCAGGTTTTCTAAATAAGCCTTCCTGATGGCTGCAGCATACGCATCGAAACCACTTTCATTACCCTTTACTTTTACATAAAGCTTTTTAAAATCGGCAGCCATTTCTGGTGTGGCTTTACCTGCTTTAACTACTTCTTCCAGCTTATCGTATGCTTCCTGGTTTTTGTTCAATCCCATTAAAATTTGCGCATAGCGGTAGTTTAAGCTTGGGCTTAAGCTCGTCGATTTTTTATAGGCCATTTCCGAATATTTCAAAGCCTCAACATACTTTTTCCTTTCGAATAAAATATTGGCATAAGTACTGGTTAAGCCCGGATAACCCGAAGCCGAAAATTTAGCCCAGTTCTCATTTCCTTTTTTTCCATCTATGTAAGAAAATGCATTATCCATTCCTTTTTTGGCATAAATTTCGGCATTGGCCAAATCGCCATTTTTATAAAAAGCATTGGTGAGCCCTGAGTAGGCATTACCTTTCCAAAAATCAACTTCGAGCATGTTAGCATATTCGTTTGCTTTGGCTACATTTTTTTCAGCGGCAAACTTACTGGCTACATTAGCTCTAACATAATCGTAAGCCAGGCGGTCGTCTACCTGAGTATTTTCATACATTGCTGGCGGAAACTTTTTAATCCAGGCTTTGTAAGCCGTTTCAGCTTCTGCAGCAGTTTTGAGCAGATAAAAATCTTTCGAGGCCGCACTTCTGGCCTGCGTACCCAATGGGAAACGTGTAGCGATATCGCCATAAATCGCTTCTGATTTCTTGGTATCACCTATACGGTAGTAATAGTTTGCAGCTGTTAGCACTTCCTTTTCAGTTTTAGCACCCGATAAATCAGCTAATCTGGCTCTTAATACTTTTTTATCGGCCGAATCTTTAGATACGACAAGTTTGTTCAGATATTGAACCAGTGTATCGGCAGGTTTGCTGTTTTGCGCCTGTGCTGCATTGATAGCAACTACCGATAACAGTACCGAGCAGGCGGTTTTTAATAATTTCATATGGCTTTATATTTTATCTTTTATGAAAACATCAGGCTACCTGAAATTGAAATTCCAGGTAGCCTAAATTTAAATTAGTTAGTTATAACCCGGGTTTTGGGTCAATTTGTTGTTGAGTAAAATCTGATCTGCTGAAATTGGCAATAACTGCGCGGTTGTTTTCCAGGTCGGTTTTAATGCACCTAAAACAGCATCAGCAGTTCCGGTACGCTTTAAGTCGAACCAACGGTTTCCGTATTCGCCAAAAAGTTCCAGTTTCCGTTCTTTGGCAATGGCAGTTAAAAGGGTGCTTTGCGTTGCAGCAGTAGTATTGCCCAAACCTGCACGGGTGCGAATTACATTGATATCATCCTGCGCACCGCTGATATTCGATTGCTGTGCCCTGGCTTCTGCCCTGATCAGGTATTGTTCGCCCAAACGTAACAACACCGTGTACTCATTACCCAAAGTAGCCGCTGTGGCCGCTTGTACCTTATATTTGTTAATCCGGTAATATTTAACGGCATTAAAAGTGGTCGAATCAACCCAAGAGGTTTTACGGTTGTCGTTCAGCTCGAAATCTTTAGTAAAATTATTATACAACACATAAGCCGGTGGTGCTACGTTAGCAGCCGAACTCGTTGTACGGTAAGTACTAAATGCCGATGCACCAAACAAGGTTGATAACTGCAAAATGGTTTCGCTACTGGTATTGATAAAGGTATTCGACAAAGTAGCAATGTTGTAGGTACCCGAACCAATTACTTTGGTAGCTTCGGCCTCGGCATTTGCGTAATCTTTATTATACAGGTAAACTTTAGCAAGCAGTGCTGTTGCTGCCCATTTATTTACCCTAACCTTTAATGCTGTGCTACCTGCATAGGTGGTAGGCAACAGGTTTTGCGCATCTTTTAAATCGCTGAAAACCTGTGCATAAATCTCGGCAGCTGTAGCCCTTGGTTTAAAAGCATTATCCAGTTCGTTAACTTCTGAAGTAATGGGCACCCCACCGTAAAAGTTTACCAGGTTAAAGTACATTAAAGCCCTGAAAAATTTAGCTTCACCACTTAACTGGTTTTTCACTGGTGTAGTCATTCCGGTTGAGCGGCCGATACCATCCAAAATCAGGTTGCAATATCTGATGGTTTGATAAGAATAACCCCAAACATTACTTGTAGCCACATTATTAGTTGGTACCACCACATTTTGCGAAAACTGAATTAAATCAGCATTTGAAGTAGTATTCTGCAACTCATCGGCCAGTAAACCGCCCAACCAGGTCGTATTGCGTAAATTATCTAAAGTTGAAAAATATGAGTATAGTGATAAGGTGGCACTGGTTGCCGAATTATCAGTGGTAAAAGCATCTTCTTTAGCGATGAGGTTATTAGCCAAATCGGCTTCAACGAACTTTTTACATGATGACAATGCCATTAAAACCAAGCCTAATGCCATTATTTTTTTGAAAAACATATTGTTAATTTTCATGATTCCTTGATTAAAATGAACAGTTTAAACCGAATACAATAGTGCGCACCTGCGGGAAAGCAATGTACTGGCCTGTACCTAAACCAGGCCCTGTGCCAGGTAATGTAGTTTCAGGATCGTAAGTGTATTTCTGCTTGGCCCAGGTGTAAAGGTTTTGTCCCTGCACGTAAACACTCAGGTTAGACAATTTTAACTTGCTGGCCAAAGCTTTAGGAAACGTATAATTTAAGCTTACCGTTTTTAATTTTAAGTAAGAAGCATCGCCCCAGTTAATATCAGAAGAAGTTAGGTTTCCGTACGATGGATCGTTAACAGTAGTAGCCGCAGGGAAAAGTGCCACATCGCCTACAGCTCCCCAGCGATCTAACAAGGCGGTACTCATATTGGTATAGTTAAAACCAGCCGGATTCGAACTTAATGTCGAATTTAATACTCCATAGCGGTGGTTATACTGGAACATAAAATCGAGTGCAAAACCTTTATAGCTAAGGCTGTTGTTCATACCTGCAAAGTAAGGGTGACCATAATAGCCCACATACCTGTCGCCGGCAAAACTAATGCTGCCATCGCCGTTTAAATCCTGGTAAGTTGGCAAGCCTGTAGCTGGATTAACACCTGTGTATTTATAAAATTTTCTGATATCAGTTGGTTGTCCGATAATGTAAGAGCTGGCATAAAAGGTATTTTCCAGATTATCAAAAGCCAGTAATTTATTCCGGCTGATGGTTAAATTCAGGTTGGTATTCCACTTGAAATCACCCGCAATTACGTTAATCGTGTTCAGCTCAAATTCAAAACCTTTAGTTTGTACCGTAGCGTCTAAATTAGCGGTATAACCTGTTGAACCTGTTTGCGAAGGAATGGTAATGAAATTTAACAGGTTAGAAACGCGGTTGCGGTAATAATCTGCCTTTAACAAAATCCTGTCGTTTAAGAAACCCAATTCTACCGCGATGTCCAGTTTCTTGTTGGTTTCCCACTTTAAATCGGGGTTTTGAATATTACCGGGAACATAAGTACTTACGCCATCGTAAACATTGCTTGAACCAGTTGACGTATAAAGTGATAGGTATCCATAATTCGGAATCTGATCGTTACCTGTAATACCATAACTGGCCCTTAATTTACCAAAGCTTAAAAAACCAAGATCTTTCATAAAATCTTCCTGGGTAAAAATCCACGAAGCCCCTACTGCACCAAAGTTCCCGAATTTATTGTTACCACCAAAACGCGAAGAACCATCTCTTCTGTACGTACCATCTACAATGTATTTACCTTGCCAGTTGTAGTTTAAACGGCCAAATACTGCGGTGTAGCTATATATTGCATCTGCACTGTAAGAGGTAACTACCGACGAAGCACTGGCCAAAGAGTTGATCAGTTTTTCGTTGTTGAATCCTGTACCGGTTAAAAAGATTCCGGTTGCTTTAGTTTGCTGAAAAGTGGTACCAATTAAAGCTTCCAGATTACCTTCGCCAATTTTAGTGGTGTACACCGCTTGTGGCTCGATAATGTAATTGTTGTTGTCGTTATCGGTGTATCTTAAAGAGCTTACTTGAGCCGTTGCCGGGTTTTGCGAGCTGGCAGGATTAATTTGTTGCTGTTTTAAACGGGTTGAAGTATAACCCAAATTGGCTTTAACCACCAAACCATCAATGATGCGATACGACAGGTTTACGTTGCTAAACAAATTGGTGGTTTGTGCATTGGTTGTTTTAGGGTTGTACGAAAGCGGGCTGGTGTTGGTCCAGTTTACACTGCCATTGGCGTTGTACAAAGGATAGTTAGGTGCCAGGTTGTAAATGGTACTCAAATCGGTAGATGGCAAAAGATTTTTCATATAGGTATAGTTTACCGAACCATCTATATTAAAACGGCCATCGCTGCTTTTATGTCCAGCATTTAACCTGCTCGAAAAAGTAGTTGCGCCAAAATCGCCTTCAAAAACGGTGCTTTGCTTGCGGTAAGTTGAAGAAAACAAGAAAGAATTCTGTGCATTTCCGCCTGAAACTGATCCTGTTGCATTAGTAGTATGGCCTGTATGACCAATAAAATACTTTTGCCAGTCAGTATAGGCATTTTGATCCCAAACAGTTAAATCCAATGCATTGGCAGCTGTTGGGGTAACACCCGAGCGCGCAAAGGCAGCCCTGCGGGTTGCCAGATATTCCTGCGTATTCATCATCGGAATGTAGTTGGCCACATTGCTTACGCCCGAATTTACATTAAAGTTAAAGGCTGTTTTACCTTTACTACCTTTTTTAGTGGTAATCAATACCACGCCATTCGATCCGCGCGAACCATAAATAGCTGTTGCATCGGCATCTTTCAAGATATCGATCCGCTCAATATCTTCAGGTGCAATGATACTAAACGGACTCACACCACCGTTTGCAGCGCTTACTCCGTTTGCATTCAGGTTATCGGTGGCCGGTTGTGCCCCGTTAAATAAAGTAAAAGGAACCCCATCAATAATGTACAATGGAATATACCCTGCACCTGATACGCCACTGTAAGCACCACGAATGTTCATCCTCGCGCCTGCACCTGGCAAACCATTGTCTTGCGTAACCTGCACGCCTGCAATGCGCCCTTGCAAAGCCAACAGTGGGTTTTCTACAGTTTGTTTACCAATTTCCTCAGCGGTAATCGAACTTACAGCACCTGTATTATTGCGTTTGGTGGTGCTCCCATAGCCAATTATCTGCACCTGATCTAATGAAGAGGCAGCCGGACTCAATTTAATATCCAGTAAACTGGCTACGCCACTCTGCAATAAGCCCCGTGATATTTTCAGTTCTTTGGTTTCGTAACCGATGTAAGAAATAACCAGCACATCATTTTCTTCCAGGTCAAGCACAAATGATCCGGTTGATCCGCTTACGGCATATTTTTTACTGCCCTTAACAGTAATGGTTGCACCAACAAGCGGACTATTATTTTCATCTACAATTCTGCCATTAAAGCGCGAGGAAGTAAAAACCGAAGCAATTTTATCGATAAATGAGCGCTCCTGCTTCTTAATCAGTACGGTGTTCTGCTCAATGTTATAGGTTAACTGCTGGTCTTTTAACAGGTATTCAATTACGTCTTTAAGCGGTGTATTTTTAAAGTTTACGCTCACCTTCGCTGCGTCGTTCAGCGTACTGGTGGCATACAATACTCTATAGTTGGTTTGCTTTTCTATTTCTTTAAAAACCTGATCTACGGTTATGTTTTTAGCCGCATAGGTAAGTTTTTGCGAGAAACTACTGGCACTAACATGCATGAGTAAGGTCGTCATGATGATGATGGTGAGTTTCATAATAAACAGGATTTTTTTAGGAAGGCACGCCAGATGCCTTCCTTGATAAAAAGGATAAATATTCATACTTTCGTTTGTTTGGGTTAATGCGTAAATGGACCTCAGAATTCGTTTTTAAAGGATTAACTCAGATATAGCCATGGTTGTGCTTCCAACACTTCCATGGTTTTTCTTCTAAACCTATTGTGTTATTAACGCTGCTCCGGTAGTGGTTTCTTCATTTTTTTCTGGTTTTAGTTGATTTATTTTTATTAATAAACAGTGTGGTTAAGGCTGTTAATGGTATTACTTTACGGTTACCACCTTACCGTTTATATAAAATTTAATACTTCCTGTTTCTTCGAGCATTTTAAGCACTTCAGAAATGTTATCGAAACGCGATACCGACCCCGAAAAAGAAGGCATTTGCTCAGAACTGATATTCATTACAAACTGAACACCATACCACCTTGATAGTTTCTGTATGATGCTTGGTAAACGCTCGTTCTTAAACCGAAACTCACCGTTTTTCCAATCGATGGCCAATGCCGGATCTACCGCATTTACCTCAATCTTGTTGGCATATAACATTGACTGCTCGCCAGGGGCAATTATTTTTTCGTCACCTGCTCCCCTTACTTTTACCGAGCCTTCTAAAAGTGTTGTTTTAGTACCCAGGCTTGCATCGTAACTGTTAATATTGAAGTGCGTACCCAAAACTTCTACCTCTTGCTTACTGCTTTTAACAATAAAAGGGTGTTTTTTATCTTTGCTTACTTCAAAATAAGCTTCTCCATCAAGTTCTACCTGCCTGTTTTTCCCGTTAAAATGGCTTGGAAAACTGAATTTCGTTTCTGCATTCAGCCATACCAATGTACCGTCGGGCAGGTTTACCTGATATTGTCCGCCTGCCGGGGTTGTTATACTGTTGTTTTTACCTTCATCATTTGCACCGCCATTATTGATAACCGAAAAAACCAGCAGGCCGTTTGCAGCCTTTTTAACACTAAGGCCATTTGTAGTAGCCAGTTCGCCAGTTTTACTGTCGGTTAAATCTATCTTGCGGCCATCAGCAAGTGTTAAAACAGCTCGGTTACCACCAGGTGCTACATCATTGGCGTAGCGTTCCGAGCGGTCTTCACTCCTGTTCTTTACAGCAAACAAGCCACCTATTACACACAGGGCCAAAACTGCTGCCGAAGCGGCAACAATCCAAAGACGCCGGGTAATTGTTTTAGGCCTTAATCGCAAATTTTCACTAAGTTCTTGCTCCTTTAACCGTTCGGCATCAATCCGTGCTTTCAGCTTTTTACCAAAAGCTGCTTTTTGCGCGTCATTAGCAGACCAGTTATTTTCTAATAGTTGCTGCTCCACAAAAGAATCAACCAAATGGGTTTCTTTAGCCGAAGCAGTTCCATCTAAATAATGCTGTATTAATTGTTTTACCTGTTCGGTTTTCATAGGGTTTTGAAGCGCATTGAGCGTGCCTTACAAATGTATATTCCGAAAAAACCGTTTTGGTGGTAGATTTATTTTTAAAAAAATAAAAAAAGGCCTTTTATCACTTTAAAAGATGTAAAAATATAGCCATCATGGTGGCCGAAAGTTTCCCGTTTAACGAGTCCGCGATTATTTTAAGCGCATTGCTTACTTGTTTTTTAACAGTTCCTTCAGCAATATTGAGTTTTTCTGCTATTTCGCGGTACGACAGTTGCTCATCGCGACTTAGAAGATAAACCTCCCGCATTTTTTTTGGCAATTTGGCAATCCCCAAATCAATATTCTCCTGTAATTCTTTTAACGAAATACTTTCTTCAATATTCAGGCTGTTATCTACAGCTTGTTCGGTTATTTTATCTAAAAAATTATCGGTGTGGATATTTCTTTCGATATACCTTAAACATAAATTGCGAGTACTGCGGATGAGATAAGCGCCTAAAGTACTTTTAATCACCAAGGTAATCCTTCTGTTCCAGATCGATACAAAAATTTCCTGTACAATATCGGCTGCCTCCTCCTCAGATTTGGTTAGCCGCACGGCATATGATGCCATTTTTTCCCAGTAGCGGTTGTAAATTTCGGTAAATGCCTGTTCCTCTTCCTGGTTAATCAGCAAGATCAGTTCGTGATCTGGTACATGGCTTAGGGATGGCATAGTTTATAAAAACGAATATAGAAGAAAATATAAAATAATGGAGTGTAAATTGATGCAATAACGTAGTAAGAACGATTAATACCAACTTAACCTGTGCTGCTAAATGTACCGCAAACTATTTTTAATCTCATTTTAAGATGGTATCGTTATTTTTGCCCTATGCAAAAAATTGGCATAGCCGAAGATGATCCGAAAATTGCCGCACTGCTCCAATCTGCACTTGAAGAAAGCGGCTACGAAGTACTCACCGTAAATAACGGTAACGAGGCCCGTAACCTGTTTCTGCCGGGCGAATTCAATCTGCTTATCCTCGATATCATGATGCCGGGTTTAAATGGCCTCCAACTCTGCAAATACATTCGCGAACAAGGCGATGACACCCCAATTTTAATGCTTACCGCAATGGGCACTGTTGAAGACCGGGTAAACGGCCTCCATATCGGTGCAGACGATTATCTGGTTAAACCTTTTCACCTCAGAGAGCTTTTGGCAAGGGTTTCGGCATTGCTGCGAAGACAGCGTAGTAAAACTATAAAAGCAGCAGAACAACTGTGTTTTGAAGACCTTTGCCTAGACATGCGGAGCAAAAGCGTAACCCGAAATGGCCAGCCAATAACACTAAGTGCCAAAGAATTTACACTGCTGGAGCTCTTTTTAAAAAATCCCAACAGACTTTTATCGCGGCAGTACATCGCCGAAAAAGTTTGGGATGTTCATTTTGAAACGGGTACCAATGTAATTGATGTGTACATTAATTTTTTAAGGAACAAGATTGAAAAGGGCTTTGACCGGAAACTGATCCATACCAAAATTAACATGGGCTATATCCTTAAATAATGAAAATAAAAGACCGCATTGCACTTTACTTTACGCTAATCAGTACTGCGATGCTGCTGGCTGTGCTCTGCGTAATTTATTTCACATTTATGAGGTTTTTAAAGGCCGATTTTTTTGAGCGCCTTACCGACCGTACGATGGTTACGGCCAAACTTTACCTTGAGGCCGACGAGATTAGCCGCGATGCCGTAAGCAAAGTGCGCCACCAATACCTGCAGAAACTCAATAGCGAGGTGATCAGGATTTACGATGGAAAAGACAGGGCCACTTTTATTGGCGATTCAGCTCAATACTGGACCAAAGAAACCATTGAAAAAGTACGCAAACTTGGGCGTTTGCAATACACAGATGGCGAACGCCAGGTAGTAGGCATTTATTACCGTGATAACCAGGGCGATTTTGTGATCCTGGTTTCAGCCAACGATCAGGGCTCGCACAACAGGCTTGCCAAACTGCTCAAAATCATGATCGTTGTTTTCGTTTTTATTTCGGTTATTCTTTTATTGCTAAGCAGGTGGATTGCCGAAAAAATGCTGAAACCCTTAAACCGGTTTATGCAGGAGGTACAGCAAATCGGATCGGGAAACATGGAAGCCCGCGTAGCAGTAACCCACAATAAAGACGAAATTAACCTTATTGCACAGAGTTTTAATCACCTGATGGAAGAACTCGAACATGCTTTTATCCTGCAAAAAACCTTTGTAGCCAATGCCTCGCACGAGCTGAGAACCCCCATTACCCGGATGATGATGCGTGCCGAGCTGGCGCTGGTGAAAGAAAGGGCTACCACCGATTATCAGCAAGCTCTTGCCGAAACAGTAGAGGATGCCGAAAAAATGGATCATATCATTACCGGTTTGCTGGCTTTAGCCAAAATGGATCTCGAATTGATTAATTCGCAGCTTTCGCCCATTGATCTGGATACTTTGCTCGATAAAATCAGTCAAGACTGGAAAAACCAGAAACAACTTAATTTCATTGTACAGAAAAACATCAAACAAAAGGAAGCTTTGATTTTGGCTAATGCTGTTTTACTCCAAATTGCCCTTGACAATGTGATTGCCAATGCTTTTAAATTTTCGCAGGGTCAGGAAGTTAAAGCCCTGCTTAGCGATAAAGGTGGTTCATTCCAAATTTACATCAGTGATAAAGGTCCTGGTATTCCACTTGCACAACAAGTTGAAATATTTAAACCTTTTTACAGCAAGGCAAAAACTATGGGTTTTGAAGGCGAAGGCATGGGCCTTTACATGGCTCAGAAAATCATCGATCTTTTTAAAGGATCAATCGAAATCAGTCAACAAACAGGTACTGGATGCACCTTTATTATCACGCTGCCCCGAATTAATCCCGTTTTAATTTCGATTTAATTCCGCTTTAATCCAGCAAAAATAGCTTTGCCGAATGAGAAGAATTTACTTTTTGTTCCTATCCTTTTGGGTATTGGCTACGCAGGCTTCATTTGCCCAAACCGATACCTTAAAACTAAATCTTAAACAAGCAGAACAGTTTTTTTTAACCCGAAATTACGATTTAATTGCTGCTGGTTACGATGTAGAGCGTGCCAGGGCGGATGTAATAACAGCCAAATTGTTTGATAATCCTGAACTCCAGTACGAAAATCTGTTTTACAATCACGAAACCAAAAAATTCTTACAAACCTCCTACCAATACGGGCAGTATGCAGCCTCACTATCGCAATTGGTAAAACTAGCTGGCAAGCGCAATAAAAACATTAAGCTGGCGCAAACGGGCACTAAACTGGCTGAACTTGAATATTTTGATTTACTTCGCAGCCTGAAATTTGAACTAGGCAGTACCTTTTACAAAAGCTATTTTTCAGCTTCATCAGTTGCAGTATACCAGGAGCAGATCCGTTCTACCGAACAACTTTTAAAGGCGTACGAGTTACAACTGAAGATGGGTAATGTAGCCAATAAAGATGTAATCAGAATCAAATCATTGCTCATCGGGCTAAAGGCAGAACTGGCTGGTCTTTTAAATGAGTTGGAAGACAATTACAAAGACCTTAAACTGCTGTGTGGCATTAATACAGTTACCCCGCTTGCCCTTGTTTTAAATACTGAAGCCATTGAACACCTGACAGCCGAACAGTTGCCTTACAGCCAGTTACTCGATTCGGCGCGTTTAAACCGCAACGATTTAAAACTCGCCAAAACCAATCTTGAGTATAACGAGGTAAACCTTAAACTCCAAAAGGCCATGGCCGTCCCTGATGTAGAAATATCGCTGAGCTATGATCTTAAAGGTAATTACCCTGAAAAATATACGGGACTAGGATTAAAAATCCCAATCCCCCTCTTTAACCGGAACCAGGGTGAAATTAAAAAAGCCAAAATCGGAATTGATGCTGCCAATGCCAACATTCAAAAACAAGAGCTACAACTAGAAAACGACGTTTTTAATGCCTATCGCACAGCAATACGCAATGAAAAATTGTTAAAAGATATCGATCCGGCTTTTAGCAGCGATTTTAACAAGCTCATTTCCGGACTGATTAAAAACTTTAAAGAGCGGAATATCAGTTTAATCGAATTCCTTGATCTGTACGACGCCTACAAAGCCAATACACTCCAGCTAAACAAACTACAACTGGAACAAATGAACTCAAGGGCCGAACTCAACTATGTAACCGGCACCAATATTTTTAAATAACGTACCCGATATGATGAACAAAAACTTAATAAAAGTGATCATTTTTCTGCTTTTAGGTTTAAGTATGGCCTGTAGCGAACATAAAACCGAAGCCCAAAAAGAAAAATTTACCATAACCGATTCTTTACTTCAACGTTTGCTTATTGATACCGTACAACAAGCCAGCGGCAAAACCGAAATTATTTTCTCGGCCAAGATCAGTGCCAACGAAGAACGTCGGTCGGAGCTTTTTCCTATGGTAAGCGGTACAGTAAACCAGGTAAATGTAAGGCTGGGCGACCGGGTAAGCAGCGGACAGTTACTGGCGCGGGTAAACAGTGCAGAAATGGCCGGTTTTGATAAGGAAGCAGTATCGGCCGGCGCCGAGATGCGCAGTGCAAACCGCGCTTTAAAACAGGCCGAACAACTTTACGCAAGTGGCTTATCATCAGCAAAAGAGCTCGAAGAAGCTAAAAACGAATACCAGATAAAACAAGCCGAACTTAAAAGGGCTACTGCCGTACTTAAGCTTAATGGCGGCAGCAAAAATGGCTCGTATGCTATCAAATCGCCTATCAGCGGTTTTATTATCGAAAAAAACGTGACCGAAAACATGCAGCTGCGCGGCGATAACGACAAAAGTTTGTTCACCATTGCCGACCTATCGAGTGTTTGGGCAATGATCAACATTTACGAATCAGACATTTCGCGCGTACAGCCTGGCAATGCAGTTAACCTGTCTACCCTGGCCTACCCCGACCAGATTTTTACCGGCAAGATCGAGAAAATATACAACCTGGTAGATCAGGACAGCAAGGTGATGAACGCGCGGGTGGTAATTGCCAATCCAAACTTTTTGTTAAAACCGGGCATGCTTGGCACGGTTAAAGTATCGGCCAGTTCGGGTGTAGATTTGCCTGTGGTGAACTCGCGCGCTGTTATTTTCGACGAAAACAAAAATTATGTGCTTTTGCTGGATGCCACAAACAAAGTACATATCCGCGAAATAGAAATCGGGCACAAAACCGCCGATAAAATCTACGTCAAAAAGGGTATCGATGCCGGCGACCGTGTAATTGCCTCGAAACAGGTTTTTCTGTTCGAAAGCCTTAAAGCGCAGTAAGATTTTTTCATCATTAAGCTTTTCCTAAATGAATAAATTCATTAAAAACATCATAGGCTTTGCCTTGAAGAATAAATACTTTATCTTTTTTGCCACTTTTATCCTTATCCTGGCAGGCTATTTCAGCTTTAAGCATACCACTATCGATGCATTTCCGGATGTAACCAATACCAACATCACCATTATTACCCAATGGCCTGGTAGAAGCGCCGAAGAGGTAGAGAAATTTGTGAGCAGACCGCTCGAAATTGCCATGAACCCAACAGAAAAGCGAACCAGCATCCGTTCTTCATCGCTATTTGGATTATCAATTGTTAAAGTCAGTTTTGAAGACGATGTAGATTACGCCGCTGCAAGGGTGCAGGTAAACAACCATTTGGATGAAGCCGATCTGCCCGATGGTATACAACCCGAAGTGCAGCCACCTTATGGCCCAACAGGCGAGATTTTCCGTTATACCCTTACCAGCGATAAAGTATCAGTACGCGAACTGAAAACCCTGCAGGATTGGGTGGTTAAACGCGAACTCTTATCGGTTTCGGGCATTGCCGATGTAGTTAGTTTTGGTGGCGAAGTTAAAACCTACCAGATTACCGTCGACCCGCAAAAAGCCATACAATATGGTGTAAGTGCGACTGAGCTTTTCGAGGCAGTTTCTAAAAGCAATATCAATGTGGGTGGCGATGTAATTGTACAAAGCGGACAAGCCTATGTGGTACGTGGTATTGGTGTGTTAAACAATATCGATGAAATTAGAAATGTAGTAGTTGATAACATAAACGGCACTCCTGTTTACGTAAAAACCATTGCCAGTGTAGCCGAATCGGCCTTGCCTCGTTTGGGCCAGGTGGGCAGAGACCAGGACCCCGACGTGGTAGAAGGTATTGTGGTGATGCGTAAGGGAGGCAATCCGAGCGAAGTTATTGCCCGGCTAAAAGAAAAAATAAACGACATTAACCAAAACCTATTGCCGGGAGATGTAAAAATCAAACCTTTTTACGATCGCGAAGACCTCGTTAACTATTCTGTACATACCGTAATGGGCAATATGCTCGAAGGGATTTTATTCGTAACCCTGATCGTTTTCCTTTTCATGGCCGATTGGCGCACTACGCTCATTGTCTCCATCATTATTCCGCTGGCTTTGCTTTTTGCCTTTATCTGTCTAAAAATAAAGGGCATGCCAGCCAATTTACTCTCAATGGGTGCCATCGATTTCGGGATTATTATTGATGGTGCGGTAGTAATGGTCGAAGGCATTTTTGTAGCCCTCGATATGCGGGCGAAAAAGGTCGGTATGGCACGCTTTAATAAAATGAGCAAGCTTGGTTTCATCAAAAAAGCCTGCATGGAAAATGGCAAAGGCATCCTATTTGCCAAACTCATCATCATTACCGGACTGCTTCCCATTTTCACTTTCGAAAAAGTGGAAGGCAAAATGTTCTCGCCACTGGCCTGGACACTCAGTTTTGCATTATTGGGTGCCTTAATTTTAACTTTTACGTTGGTACCAGCTATGGCTAGTCTGCTGTTAAAAAAGAATGTAAAAGAAAAACACAATATCTTTTTAACCTGGATGACCAAAGCTACCCTGAAATTTTATGATGTATGCTTTGATAAAAAACGTTTGGTATTTTCTATCTCCATCATGGTGCTGATACTTGGAGCTTTTAGCTTTAAGTTTCTGGGTACCGAATTTTTGCCCTGTCTGGATGAAGGCTCTATTTACGTAAGGGCAACCGGTCCGCTAAGTATTTCGCTAGATGAAACCAAAAAACTCTCAAACGAGATGCGAAAAATCTTTTTAAGCTTTGAAGAAGTAAAACAGGTAATGTCGCAAACTGGGCGCCCTAACGATGGTACCGATGCAACCGGCTTTTACAACATGGAATTTCATGTAGATATTTACCCTAAAAAAGAATGGAAACGCAAGCAGACCAAAGAACAGCTTATTGAGCGCATGCAGGAGAAGCTAAAAAGTTTCCCGGGCATTAGCCTCAACTTCTCGCAACCCATTTCGGATAATGTGGAAGAAGCAGTTTCGGGCGTAAAGGGCAGCATTGTGGTTAAACTATTTGGCGAAAATTTCGAATATATCGAAAAAGAGGAAGAAAAGATTGAAAAGATCCTTAAAACGGTTGACGGCATAGCTGATTTAGGGATTCTACGCAACCTCGGCCAACCAGAACTGCAGATTAATCTCGATCAGAAAAAGATGGCCCTTTACGGCGTAAGTACGGCCGATGCCAATGCCGTAATTGAAATGGCTATTGGCGGTATAGCAGCTACACAGATTTTTGAAGGCGAAAGGAAATTCGATCTGGTGATCCGTTACCCCGAAGATTTCAGGAACGATGAAAGCTCGATCAGTAAACTGCGCATTCCTACCCTATCTGGTTCTAATGTACAACTGGGCGAAATTTCGAGCATCAAAAAAATAACCGGGCCCAGTATGATTTACCGCGACAAACATAAACGCTACGGAGCCATTAAATTTTCAATCCGCGGTCGCGATATGGGCAGTGTAATTGCCGAAGCCCAGGCTAAAGTTAACGCACAGATTAAATTGCCCAAAACCTATCAACTGGAGTGGGCCGGCGATTTCGAAAACCAGCAAAGGGCTGTTTCCAGATTATCGCAGGCGGTGCCCATTAGTTTATTGCTTATCTTTTTTATCCTCTTTGTATTATTTGGCAACATTAAAGATGCCTTGCTGGTGCTAAACAATGTACCCTTTGCCATGATTGGTGGTATATTGGCGCTTTTAGTTGCAGGTGTAAACTTTAACATCTCTGCAGGTATTGGCTTTATTGCCCTGTTTGGCATCTGTGTACAGAATGGCGTGATATTAATTACCAAATTTAAAAGCAACATTACTGAATTAAAACACCTTAGCAACTGGACCTTTAGTGATGCCATGCGCGATGGCGTAGCCAGCAGGTTCAGACCGGTATTAATGACCGCACTCATGGCTGCAATTGGTTTAATGCCAGCGGCACTTTCTACCGGAATCGGGTCGGAGGCTTCGAAGCCCCTTGCCATTGTAGTTATTGGCGGACTGATTACCAATACCTTGTTTAACCTCTTTGTATATCCCATCGTTTTCTACTGGGCCTATCAAAAGAAAGCCAAGGCAGAATTGCCAGCATTTTCAAACTAAGGCTTTCCCCCAATAAGCTTAAAAACAAGCGGCCTGGATGAATATTCAACCAGGCCGAAACTAAAACTTTAATCAATTATTGTCCAGAAAACTCCTACATCACATAAAATTTATTGAAACACCTATAGCATTTATATCGCTTTACCGTTATAAACGGCAATATTGTTTTGAATAAAAACCCACGCGGCACCCTATCTGTCTCAGGGTTCTTACACTTGGGGCATTTCGGACAAGTTTTTACACTTGGCATCATTGGGGACGTGGTATTCATATAATAAGGAATAGTTGGTTTGCAAAACTAATTTATTGCGAGTTAAATATATAGAATTAAAACTACAAAAAAACCATTTTCGTCTACTTTTTACGGTTTTAGCTGTTTAATCAGGAGATAACTTTCACATATATTGCTGTTCTGATCTTCAATAATTCGTTATTAATTTTTAAGTGAATGAATATTTATTTATTTTTGAAGCCTCATGAGATTAAGAGATACAGAAAAAGTACTGCTGGTAAAGCAAAAGGCCATCGAACTGATTGTAAAAGATGGTTTGGAGGGTTTTAGCATGAATAAACTGGCCAAAGCCTGCCAGATTTCGGTAGCTACGCTATATATTTATTATAAGGACCGTGATGATCTGATTGTTAAAATCACTATCGAAGAACTAGAATCGATGACCCAGGGGATTATGAAAGACTTTAACCCTGAAATGTCTTTCGAGCAGGGGCTTCATAAACAATGGGAAAACCGGTATGCATTTGCCAAAGAAAAACCGCAAATGAACTTGTTTTTTGATCAGTTGCGCAGCTCTAGTTACCAGCCAACGCTCCTTTCTGATGCCATTAGCGACTTTAAACTAACAATGGGCAAGTTTATGACCAATGCTATTCAACGTGGCGAAATTGAAAAAATGCCGCTCGATGTGTACTGGTCTATCGCCTTTGCTCCCCTATACAACCTCATCCGCCTCGATCAGGAAGGTAAAAGTTTAGACGGCACCCCTTTTAAGGTAACCGACGCAGTGTTTTGGCAAACCTTTGATCTCGTGGTAAAAGCACTTAAAAAATAAGATTATGAATCCCGAAAATTTCGATCACATCCTGTTGTTCAAAACCAATATCACTTTAGAAATGGCAAATCCATCGCTATGCACTTTATTGAACAACAACCCGGGTATCAACTCCTGGACGGTAGACCACGAAGATATAGACCGTGTGCTGCGCATTGTATCATACACCCTCTCGCATGCAGAGGTTATTCAATTACTTACCAGCCACGGCTACGAATGCTGTGAGCTTACCTAACAAATATGGAAAATACACCTAAGGCAGCCTTTAGCGGTTACCAGAAACTTGTTATATTTTTACTGGCCATCACCCAATTTACCATTATACTTGATTTTATGGTGATGTCTCCACTTGGCGATATATTAATGAAATCGCTGAACCTTAAACCCGCCAATTTCGGTATCGCTGTTTCGGCCTATGCTTTCAGTGCCGGCATTTCGGGTTTACTTACGGCAGGCTTTGCCGATAAATTTGACCGTAAAAAACTACTATTATTCTTCTACATCGGTTTTATTATTGGTACTATCTGCTGTGGATTGGCACATACCTATGTCTTACTTGTTGCAGCGCGCATTATTACCGGTCTTTTCGGCGGTGTAATCGGCTCCATATCCATGGCCATTATAACCGATATCTTTTCGCTGCAACAGCGTGGCCGCGTGATGGGTTTTATACAGATTGGTTTCGGCGCCAGTCAGGTTTTAGGTATTCCGATTGGTCTTTACCTAGCCGATATATGGGGCTGGGAAGCACCTTTTTGGATGATTGCGGCTTTAAGTATCGGTATTGCCCTAATCATTGCAGCTAAACTCCGCCCGTTAACACAACATTTATTGGTACAAACCGATAAATCAGCCATTAAACATTTACTGCATACCGTTGCCAAAGCAGATTATCGCATTGGTTTTACGGCTACGGCATTGCTTTCTATTGGCGGTTTTATGATGATGCCTTTTGGTAGTGCATTTGCTGTAAACAATCTCAAACTTACTCCTCAACAACTCCCGCTTTTGTTTATGGTATCAGGCATTTGTGCTTTAATTATTATGCCCCTTGTTGGAAAATTGAGTGACAAGATAGACAAGTTTAAAATCTTTGCAGCTGCATCGATATGGATGATGATTATGTGTGTGGTTTACACCAGTCTTGGCCCTACCCCGTTTTACCTGGTTATATTTTACAACATATTAATGATGATGGGTGTAATGAGTCGTATGATTCCTTCTTCTGCTTTAACCAGTGCGATACCCGATATGGCTGATCGCGGAGCCTTTATGAGTATAAATTCTTCCTTACAGCAAATTGCCGGAGGGGTTGCTGCTGGTGTGGCGGGCCTGATTGTAACACAACCTAATAAAGGTGCCCCCCTGCAAAATTATAATGTTGTTGGCTATCTCATTGTTATTATTTCCGTTATCGGCATCCTCTTAATGTCGAGGGTTAGCAGCCTTGCCAAAAGCAAAGCCAAAACAAATACCGTAATTCCAGCAGATGAGCCTGTATTGCACGAAATAGCCTAAAAAAGAAAAAATGCAAGTACTGTAACGATTTTAAACTATGTTGAATTGATCTGATACAAGTATTTGCATTTTTTGGTATATTTAATATCTTTTTCTCGCTCTGATATGAAGGGTACCATAATAAGCGTTGAATAGATAATGGAAAACAAATATGCAGTCACTTTAAGCCTACTTGTTCCTATTGGGCTCCATACTTATGGATCATTTTTACTGGGAACAGACCGCAGGGAAGCCAAGAATATTTTCGGCATGCTCAAAGGAAAAACTGAACCTATCCAGGGTTGCTGCATTCAAATGGAACTCTGCGAAGAAATTAGCGGAATCACTATTTCCATAGCCGTATTGCATTGCTGCAGCGAAAATCTTAAAGAAAATATTGCTGTTATTTCGAGGGAAGTTTTCAGGATTTCACAGCTCGAGCGCGGGCATAATTAAGCGGCTTCACCAGAATCTGCAAGGCAGAAAGTCACATATCCTTACAATTGATAAGGATAAAACAAAAGTAATTGCTAAATGCGGGATATAAAAAAATATACTAAGCCAGTTTAGCCTGGTATATCCCCCGCGCAATTCCTATTGCATTTCTAAAATTATTGCGGCAGCGCAAAAGATAGTCCAGGTCCTCAACATCATCTGATACTGCTTGCTGAACCACAGTATCTGCAATTGCTGTTGTGCCATTAAAGATTACGATCTCCAAATCTCGATCAGGAAGATCACCAGCGCTCGCTAAATTTGGGTAGTTTTCCATGTTCTCCTAAAATTATCCTAATTTACCTATTTGATTCCAGTTATAGGTAACCAGAATATTAAATTATAGTAAGCAACAAACTATTTACATTAAACGGTTGTTCAATTCTACCCATGTTAAAACCATTCAGGCTTGCCAGCTATTTTTTATTCACTTTAACCATTCCGGTCTGCGTTTGAGTTACTTGTTCTTTTTTATTATTTTTAATCCGGTAACAAATTATTACCGGCGTTCCCCGAAAAGCCTTTAGAGTACGGACAAACTAATCTGACCTATTAAATGAAAAGAAAATTATTAGCTTTTAGCACAGCCCTGATGCTATTTTCTGCCTTTGGTTATGCGCAGGTAATTACCGGTGCCGACCGCGATAAACATGGTTGTATCGGATCCGCAGGATACACCTATTCTGTACTTAAAAAAGATTGCATTAGGGTTTTCGAACAAAAAATAAAACTGCATCAAATCGATTCGGCAAAAAACTATAAGGCTATTGCTGCAGTCATTTTTAGTAGCGATAATAAAAAAGCAGAAGTTTTTTTAGCCAATTACAAAGAAAGCCAGATTTTAATCAGGACTGGAAAGAAAGGCAAATACGTTTGGAAAAAAGACAAACTCGAGTTAACCAACCAAAACGGTTATAAACTCAAAGAGGCGAAAAAACTTATTTACAGTTCGTAAATCGAAACGAAAGCTTATTTTGCTTTTATTATAATCTTAAAAAAATACGTTTTTGTAACATACTTGATAGTGCAATAGCTGTTAAATTTAAACGGCTGTGGCTATATTTGCCCCGTGAATAAAATCTGTTTGATTTTTCTTTTACCGGTTATCATGCTTAATGCCTCATTTTCTGAGCTGCTTAAGGTGCCTCAGCTGGTTTCACATTTTATTAAGCACAACCAGCTTAATGCAGATATAGGCATAATAACCTTTATTAAAATGCACTACCTTGGTCAGGATATTAACGATAACGACCAGGAAGAAGACATGAAACTCCCCTTCAAAAAAATTGACGGGCACCACATGTTCTCGCTGGGCGTACCGCAGGGCAAAACCAGGCTTATTGCGGCAGCTTCAAAAAAAATATCATCCAAAAAGGTATTTGGCTATCAATTATTTATTCCAGGCGCTTATACCACCAGCCTGTTAAGGCCACCTACCACATAATATCCCTTTAAATATTATTGTTTATACTTTTTGGTTGCAGTTTTTGCTGCGACTGAATTTTCTTGTCGATCCTTTTTAAATAAGATATTATGTTAAATAAGATTATTGGCTTTTCCATCAGGAATAAGCTGATTGTTGCTTTGTTTGTATTCGCGCTTATTGGCTGGGGTACTTACGAAGTAACTAAACTACCTATTGATGCCCTGCCCGATATTACCGATAACCAGGTGCAGGTAATCACTGTTTCGCCTTCTTTAGGTGCTCCTGATATTGAGCGGTTAATTACCTTTCCTATAGAGCAGGCCTGTAGCAGCATTTCGGGGATGAAACAAATCAGAAGTTTTTCGCGGTTTGGACTCTCTTTGGTTACCATTGTTTTTAACGAAGAAACCGATGTATACTGGGCGCGGCAGCAAATTGCCGAACGCCTGCAACAAGTGCAGCAGGAAATTCCGGAAGGAATTGGTGCACCCCAAATGGCTCCCGTTTCTACCGGTTTGGGTGAAATTTACCAGTATGTAGTGCGGCCAAAAAAAGGCTACGAAGGCAAGTACGATGAGCAGGCACTACGTACCATGCAAGACTGGATTGTACGCCGTCAGCTATTGGGCACACCCGGCGTAGCAGAAGTTTCGAGTTTTGGCGGTAAACTAAAACAGTACGAAATAGCCGTAAAACAAGATCAGCTTAAATCATTCGGCTTAACCATTTCTGATATTTTCGATGCGTTGGAAAAGAACAACGAAAACACAGGCGGCGCCTATATTGAGAAAGGCCCGACTGTACTTTATATCCGCAGTGAAGGTCTAACCACAAGTCCCGAAGACATTAAAAAAATTGTGGTAAAAACACTCAGCAATGGCATGCCGGTATTGATGGGCCATGTGGCTGATGTGCGTTACGGTTCGGCCATACGCTATGGTGCCATGACTTATAACGACCAGGGCGAAGTAGCCGGTGCCGTAGTGATGATGCTTAAAGGCGAGAACTCATCAGTTGTTGTGAAACGTGTAAAAGATAAAATCGTCAAAATACAGGATATGCTGCCCGAAGGCGTAGTGATAGAGCCCTTTCTCGACCGTACTAAAATGGTTGATAATGCCATTAGTACAGTTGAAACCAACTTAATGGAAGGCGCGCTGATTGTAATCTTTGTGCTGGTATTTTTCCTGGGCAACCTGCGGGCTGGCTTAATTGTGTCGTCGGTTATTCCGCTCTCCATGTTATTCGCCATCATTTTAATGAATAAGTTCGGGGTTGGAGGCAATTTAATGTCGCTGGGGGCCATTGATTTCGGCCTGATTGTAGATGGTTCTGTTATTGTTGTTGAAGCGATTTTACACCGCTTTTCGCACTCCAAAAAATTCAGGAATCTAAGCCAGATCGATCAGGGACAAATGGACGAGGAAGTAGAAAAATCGTCAGGATCAATGATTAAATCTGCCGTTTTCAGTCAGATTATCATTCTTATTGTTTACCTACCCATCCTTTCGCTCGAAGGCATTGAGGGGAAAATGTTTAAGCCCATGGCCTTTACAATTGCTTTTGCCATTTTGGGTGCCTTTATCCTTTCTATTACCTATGTACCTATGATGTCGGCCCTGTTTCTGAACAAGAAACTATCGCACAAGAAAACCATTACCGACAGGTTTGTAATTTGGTTAGAGCGCCGGTACCAACCCCTGTTAAACCGGGTGTTACAATTCCCTAAATCAATTTTAGCGGCAACGCTTTCGCTTTTTGCCGTAGCCGTTTTCGTAATGGGTACTTTGGGTGGCGAATTTATTCCGCAGCTTGAAGAAGGCGATTTTGCGGTAGAAACACGCCTGCTAACCGGCAGCAACCTGAACAATACCATCGAAACCACGCAGAAAGCTTCTAAAATACTTTTGGATAGCTTTCCGGAGGTGCAAAAAATTGTAACCAAAATTGGTAGTGCCGAAATCCCTACTGATCCGATGCCATTTGAAGCTGGCGATATGATGGTGATTTTGAAGCCGAAAAAAGAATGGGTTTCGGCCACCTCTTTTCCGGAACTGAGCGCTAAAATGACCAAGGCGGTAGAAGTTATCCCAGGAATTACTGTGGGTTTCCAGTTTCCGGTGCAAATGCGTTTTAACGAGCTGATGACAGGTGCCAGACAGGATATAGTGTGTAAGATTTTTGGTGAAGACCTCGATTCGCTGGCAAACTATGCTAAAAAGCTCGGTGCAATTATCGGCACGGTAAAGGGAGCCATTAATGTTTATGAAGAGCAGGTTACAGGCATGCCACAAGTGGTAATTAGCTATAACCGGGATGGAATGGCCAAATACGGGCTTAACGTTGCCGATATTAACCGCGTGGTGAATACAGCCTTTGCCGGGCAGGTTGCCGGACAGGTTTACGAAGGCGAAAAACGTTTTGATATGGTGGTAAGGCTATCGGAAGATGCCCGTAAAAACATTAAAAACGTTCAGGATTTGATGATTTCGACCTCGGCTGGAAACCAGATTCCGTTAAGCATGGTGGCGAACATTAGCGAGGTGGAAGGTGTAAACCAGATTCAGCGTGAAGATACCCGCCGCAGGATTATTGTAGGCTTTAACGTAAAAGACCGCGATGTACAATCGATAGTAGAAGAACTGCAGCAAAAAGCAGGTAAAAACCTTCAGCTGGCCAAGGGTTATACCATTTCTTATGGTGGTTCTTTCGAAAACATGACTGCAGCAAAATCACGTCTGGTTATTGTGGTGCCTATTGCCCTCCTTCTCATTTTCCTGCTACTTTATTTTGCTTTCAGTTCGGTAAAACAGGGCTTACTTATTTACACAGCGATTCCCCTATCAGCCATTGGCGGCATATTTGCCTTATGGATGCGCGATTTACCTTTCAGTATTTCGGCCGGGGTTGGTTTTATTGCACTTTTTGGCGTTGCGGTTTTAAACGGGATATTACTTGTTTCAGAATTTAACCGTTTAAAAAAAGAAGGCTGGACAGATGTAAAACGCATCGTTATCCATGCCACCAAATCAAAACTTCGTGCTGTTTTAATGACTGCACTGGTGCCTTCACTGGGCTTTATCCCTATGGCCATAAGTACCGGTGCCGGTGGTGCTGTGCAGAAGCCGCTGGCAACTGTAGTAATTGGTGGTTTAATCTTTTCTACCTTATTAACCCTTTTTGTATTGCCTATGCTTTATATCCTTTTCGAAAAAGGTTTCGGTTATTTTAAACCGAAGAAACTGATTGCCATTATTGTTTTAGTATTCAGTTTTGCTGAAACCAATGCTCAGCAAAAAATAACCTTACAGGCTGCGCTCGATACAGCAGTAAAAAATAGTTATACACTTCAACTGGCACGAACCGACGTAAACTATAACAAGGCGATTGGCAAAACCAGCTTCGATTTGCCTAAAACGGATGTAAACTACGAGTATGGCAAATTTAACAGCCTGGCCAACGACAATAAAATTTCGATAAGTCAGGGACTGGAGTTCCCTACCGTTTATGCCAAACAATCGGCAGTTTATAAAACCGCTGTTCGCATTAGCGAAATGCAGTTACAGGGTAAAGAAATCGATCTCAGCTATCAGGTAAAGGCAAGCTATTTCGGCTTGTTAATCCTGGCCGAAAAGCGTAATTTATTGCTTAAAGCTGATAGCATTTACGCAGCATTTTTAGAAAAATCGAAGCAACGCTTTAAATCGGGCGATGTGGATGTTTTAGAATTCCGCACAGCAGAAAATCAAAAACAACAAATTGCCAACCAGTTACAGTTTCTGGAAACCGATTATACCCTGGCCTTAAATCGCTTCAACCTCCTGTTAAATAGCAGTAATCGCCTGGTTCCTGACGGGGCGGCGGTTTATCAATCTGCTACGCCTTTACTCGAAGGCACTGCCAACCACCCGGTTTTAAAGCAAAAAGCAGCAGAAATTGCGCTTGCCGCCAATCAGAAATCGTTAGAGCGCAGTAAATTACTGCCTACTATCAATTTCGGGTATAACAATTCGAGCATCATTGGCTGGCAAACCAATGCATTGGGTACCGATCAATATTTCGATAAATCCAAACGTTTTTCTTCGGTTAATGTGGGTTTGGGTATCCCTCTGTTTTTTGGTGCGCAACAATCGCGTATAAAAGCTGCAGGCTTAGCCACTGCACAAAAACAAACCGAACTGGAGCAAACCAAAAAGGAATTGAATACGGCTTATGAAAATGCTTTGCAAAGTTATAGTCAGCACAGTAAGCTGGTTAAAAACTACCAGCAAACCTTGCTGCCAAATGCCGACGATATCATCAATACCTCAACCCTAAAACTCAATGCCGGGGAAATCGGCTATCTGGACTGGGTAATCCTGATCAACCAATCGGTACAACTCAAATGCGAGTATTTTGATCAGGTAGAAAGACACAACGAATCACTTTTCGAAATAGAAAGATTAAAGGGAATTAAATAAATAGCAAAAATGAAAATCAATCAAAATATTATAATCCTGGCCATTATTTCCGCTTTTTGCCTGGCATGTGGAGGTAAAAAGCAAGAAGCTGAAGAAAGCTCTGTTAAGCAAGAAAACGCAGTTGCTCCCGATCAGGTGAGCTTAACCAACGCGCAATTAAATAATGCAGGTATTGTTATCGGCAGCCCCGAAACGAAAAGCATGTATAAAACCCTGAATGTAAACGGTGTGGTAGATGTACCGCCCGAAAATATTTATTCGGTAAGTGTGCCTATGGGTGGTTACATATCTAAAATGAACCTCATTCCGGGTATGCTGGTTAAGAAAGGAAGTGTGCTCGCCAGCGTAGAAGATCAGCAATATATCCAGCTGCAGCAGGATTTCCTGACCGCTAAAAACCGTTTAAAATTTTCGGAAGCCGATTATGTGCGCCAAAAAATGTTAAACCAAACCAAGGCTACCAGCGATAAGATTTTCCAGCAAACCGAAAGCGAGTTTAACAACCAAAAGATACTGGTAAGTGCTTTGGCCGAAAAGCTACGCTTAATTGGGTTAAATCCTGCAAAATTAAGCGAAAGCAACATTTCGAAAACCATTCGCATTTATGCACCGATAAGCGGTTACCTTTCAAAAGTTAATATAAATACCGGTAAGTATGTAAATGCCACCGATGTGCTTTTCGAACTGATTAACCCCAGTGCATTGCATGTAAGTTTAACGGTTTTTGAGCAGGATGCAGCCAACCTGAAAATAGGTCAAAAAATTGTGTGTACAACCAGTAATAATCCCGATAAAAAGTACTTTGCTACCATTCACCTCATTACGCCTAACATTGAGAGCGACAGGAGCACCAGCGTACACTGCGATTTAGAAAACTTTGATCAGAACCTGTTGCCAGGTACCTTTTTAAATGCAGCTATTCAGTTAAATGGGGCCAATGTACAGGCCGTACCCGATGATGCGATTGTGAAGTGGGAAAACCAGTATTATGTTTTTGCCCAAACAGCAAAAGGCCAGTTTAAAATGATTGGTGTAGAAACAGGCGCTACTTTAGCAGGTTACACTGCAATAAAACCAAAGTCGGCACTTCAAAATATTGTGGTTAAAAATGCCTACGCCGTTTTAATGAAACTTAAAAATAGTGGCGAAGAAGGCTAAGCGACCAGGTTAATTTTAAAATATCTCATCTGCATTTCAGGGAGTCAGGAGCTAAAACCCTGGCTCCCTTTTTATATTGAGAAATATCAATGCCAGATGATAAAAAGAAAGGATAGTCACAGAAAAAAATGACCTGCGTCACTTTTTGAAACCTAAAGGTTGCGTTATTTTGTTATTTAAAATAAACTATGCCGCATACCTTCCATATCCCCGTTCTAGGCCTCGCCTACTCTGTTGATACGCCCTTAAAAGTTGCCCAATTTGGCATTCCATCTGTTGTTTCGATTGTTGATGATGAACTTTGTGAACGGATGCGTAAGTATCATTCCGAATTAAACCATTTGCCTTATACTTTCATCGATAAAACGGTAAACGATAGCCGCGCAAAGCGGATTACCGCTTACCTTAATTTACTGCAGCAACTGATTCATAATCAAATAGCCGACATCAAAAACCAGCTTTTTAAAACTGGTTCTGGCATAAGCCGTTATTTTGAGCTACAGTGTGAAAGTAGCCCACTTAGAAAAGCCTATAACCAGATGCTCGAAATGCCTGCCGGCAGTAAAAGAGCTGAACGCGAAAGCCAATTGCGGGAAGCTGTAGAGGCAGGTAGCATTGATGTAAACATTATGGCCAAGGTAGATAAGGTAAATTTTGCCGATGGTATTGATTTGGGCAGCGAAAATACCGATGCGTTAGCAGCCCTGAGGGGCTTTGCCAACAGTAAGCTGCAATCGGCTATGGTTATTTCGGCCGGACTTAACCCGCGACTGTTCAGTTACCTCGAAAACTTTGCTGGTTTTTACCCCGATGAGACCGGTCATTTCAACAAAAAAATCATTTTAAAAGTAAGCGATTACCGCTCAGCCATGGTCCAGGCTAAAATGCTGGCCAAAAAAGGCTTATGGGTATCGGAGTTCAGGATAGAATCGGGTTTAAACTGTGGCGGGCATGCTTTTGCCACCGAAGGCTTTTTACTAGGCCCCATTTTACACGAATTTAAAGAAAACCGCCTTGTCTTAAGTGAGGAACTTTGGGCGATTTATACTGCTGCCTTACAACAGAAAAAAATATACCTTGCGGCTAAACCTATCCAAAAAATAACTGCCCAGGGTGGAATTGGTACCGCTGCAGAGCACAATCATTTATTACAAGCTTATGGCCTGGATGCAACCGGCTGGGGAAGTCCGTTTTTACTGGTAGAAGAAGCTACCAATGTAGATAGCGAAACCTTAAAAAACCTGGCCGAAGCAACTGAAAGCGATTTTTATATAAGTAATGCTTCGCCACTTGGTGTTCCGTTCAATAATTTCAGAAAAAGTACTGCCGAGCAGGAAAGGCTCCACCGCATTGCCAAAAGCAGACCAGGAAGCCCATGCACCAAAAAATATCTGTGTACCAACACCGAATTTACTGTACAGCCTATCTGTACTGCTTCAAGGCAATACCAGCATTTAAAAATAAGGGAAATAAAGGCTTTTGCTACTTCGCCCGAAGAGCTTAAAAAGCAGATTGATGCCGTGACCGAAAAAACCTGCCTTTGCGAGGGGCTTTGTGCCTCGGTTTACCTCAAAGACGATATCCTTAAACCCAAAGAAAGTAAAGCAGTAAGCATTTGCCCGGGACCAAACCTTGCCTATTTTTCTAAAAAATACAGTTTGAAGGAAATGGTCGATCATATTTACGGTAAGGTAAATCTGCTCGAAGGCGTAAACCGTCCCAATTTATTTGTAAAAGAGCTTGGCCTTTACATCGATTATTTTAAGAAAGAATTGCAGCATTTTAACGACGATTTTAAAACAAACGTACAGAACCTAAGCCAGAAGAAACAGGCTTACCTCAGCAAATTCTATAATCAGTTATTAAACGGTGTTGAGTTTTACCGCGCCAATTTCCAGCAAGCAGATACCGATTTAAGGGTTTGGGGCGAAGAACAGGTGGCACTTTTCGAAAAAGCGGCAATGAATATCCACAGCATAAATACACAATCGCTAAATTTGAGTGCAAAAGTTTAGGCCAAAATCTGCCTAAATGATTAATATTACCTGATTGGTTTATGGAAAGAGCAAAATTACTAAGTGCCATTATCGAAAATGCGATAGATGGCATCATTACGATAGACGATAAGGGTATAATTGAACATGTTAACCCAGCCGCATTAAAGCTATTTGGTTTCGACAGTCAGGAACTGGTTGGCCGCAATGTTTCGGTGTTAATGCCGCAGCCCGATAAAGCACAGCATGATACTTACATTAAAAACTATCACGATACAGGCAAAAAACGTATTATTGGTATTGGTCGCGAGGTGATTGGGCAACGCAAAGATGGCTCTACTTTTCCTTTCAGGCTTGGGGTTAGCGAGGTTAAATTCAGCGACCGGAAAATCTATACCGGTTTTATCCACGATCTGAGCAAACTTAAAGAAGATGAAGCCCGCATTAAAAGTTATACCGAAGAACTGGAAGATAAAATCAGAGACCGTACGCGCGATCTGGTGAAGCTCGTAGCAGAATTAGAATCGGCAAAAGAGCACGTAAATGCACTTTTCATCAAAGAAAAAGAACTCAACCAGCTTAAAACCAGGTTTGTTTCTATGGCATCGCACGAGTTTAGAACACCTTTGAGCTCCATCCAGCTATCGGCTACACTGATTGACAAATACACCCCTAAGCAGGATACCGAAAACATTGAAAAACATACTGGTAAAATTAAAAATGCGGTAGGTAACCTCACTACCATTTTAAACGATTTCCTTTCGCTCGAAAAACTCGAAGCCGGTAAAGTTGAAGTTAATCCAACCTGGTTCAACATTGTAAGTTTTGCCGAAGAAATTGTAGAAGAAATGCAGCTCATCAGCAAACAAGACCAGCATATTATTTACGAACACCAGGGCGTTTCGGCGCAGGTGTATCTGGATATCAACTTACTTAAAAACAGTATCATCAATCTCATTTCGAATGCAGTAAAGTATTCGGGCGAGAATACCATGATCCAGTTTAACAGCATTTTAAAAGATAACGAGCTGATTGTCGAAATTAAAGATAACGGAATCGGCATCCCCGAAACTGATTTGCATAACCTGTTCGAACCGTTTTTCAGGGCGCATAATACCGGCAGTATACCTGGAACCGGCCTCGGATTAAACATTGTAAAACGTTATGCCAGTTTAATGAATGGCACCGTATCGTGCGAAAGTGCTCAGAACGTGGGTACTACATTCCTTTTAAAATTTCCTTTTACCCCTTAACAAAATCTTCCCCGCATGAAAAAGAAAATACTGATTATTGAAGATAACGACGATATCCGCGAAAGCACGGCCGAAATCCTCTCGCTGGCCGGTTACGAAACTTTTACTGCAAACAATGGAAAAATCGGGGTAGAACTGGCGATCAAATATCACCCCCATCTCATTTTGTGTGATATTATGATGCCCGAACTGGATGGCTATGGTGTGCTTTACCTGCTGCATAAAAACCCGCAAACAGCTTCCATCCCTTTCATTTTTATTACAGCAAAAAGCGAACGTGCCGATATGCGCAAGGGAATGGAAATGGGTGCCGACGATTACCTCACCAAGCCTTTTGATGATATAGAACTGCTTAATGCCATAGAAGGACGATTAAAAAAAAGTAAAACCAGCGGTCATTTTAACGGCGCAGATATTGATACCCAATCGTTATTTACCGAACTGATAAAAAAAGGAAAGAGTCGTGTTTTGGCCAATAAACAGGTTATTTATGTGGAGGAAGATGAGCCTAACCATGTTTATTACCTAAAAAAGGGACAGGTAAAAACCTACAAACGTTTTAAAGATGGCCGCGAGCTTTCTTCGGCACTTTACCAAACCGGCGACTTTTTTGGTTACGAAAGCCTTTTTACCGAGCGCGCCTACGAAGACAATGCGGCGACTCTTGCCGATTGCGAGCTCATTTTAATTCCCAAATCAGAATTTACCGATTATCTTTACCAGCACCAGCCCTTATCGGCAGCTTTTATCCGTCTGTTATCGGGCAGTGTGCGCGATAAGGAAAACCAGATGCTGCAACTGGCCTATTTTTCGGTGCGTAAACGTGTTGCAGATGCTTTGGTGCAGGTTGCAGAAAAATTCAGTGCGATTGAAAACGATAGCTCTACCATTAAAATATCGCGCGATGACCTTGCCGCAATGGTAGGCACTGCAAGCGAAACGGTAAGCCGCATGCTGGCCGATTTTAAAGAAGAAAAAATGATTGAAAAAAGTGGTAATGCAATAAAGATTACCGCTGTTTCCAAATTGAAAAACATTAAACAATAAAACTAGTATTGCTACGATGGTCTGTGTCTCCACAGACCATTAGCCTTTACGCTCCCGCCATGGTCAATGTCTGCACTGATCATTAGCTTTTATGCTTGCGCGCGTTTCTAACGCGTGCTTAAATAACCAAACGATTGTATCGTTTAACAAAAAGCCAGGTGGCAACACCCAACTTCACAGCAATCAACCTAATCCGTGTTTTTCCGTGTCTCCGTGGTCACACCAGGCTAACCCAAACCAGCATTTCTGATCAACATCATTTTTTCAGCTGACTAACCTCACTGCTCCCACCATCAACAAATTATAGTTTTGAATACTAAAAATTTGTTTATGAAAGCAATTGCTTATAACATTAAGCCCGACGAAAAAGAATGCCTGGTTCTGGCTAACCACAAGAAACACGATATCACCATTATCGCCAACAGCCTATCGGCCGAAACCATCGCCTTTGCTGCAGGAAAGGAAACTTTACTTGTTTTCAATAACGATACGGTAGATCAGGCGCTCATTGCCCGATTAAAAGAACTGGGTGTAAAATACATTGCAACCTCCTCTTTCGAAACAAGTCACCTCGATTTAAAATCGGCGGCAACAGCAGGTTTTAAGATTGCCAATGTACCGCTAAAAGACGGGCAAAGTGCATTAGACCGGATGCAGCAGGTGATTAAAAACCTCGATAACTGGGCCGCTGGAAAATGTGTAGGCAGTGCCTGCTGCTGCCAGAATAACTGCTCCGTTCCGAAAACATTAAATAAAGCCTGATGGATACCTTAAACCTGCTTAAAAAGCACAATGTTGCAGCCCCGCGCTACACCAGCTACCCTACTGTTCCGTTTTGGGAAACCGACCGTTTTGACGAGGCACAGTGGCAGCTTTCGGTAAAAAATACTTTTGCCGATTATAACAGCGAGGGCATTAGCCTCTATATACACCTGCCCTTTTGCGAGAGCTTGTGCACTTATTGTGGCTGCAACACCCGCATTACCAAAAACCATCAGGTAGAAGCACCTTACATTGATGCGGTATTGAAGGAATGGGACATGTACCTGCAGGTTTTGGGCAGCAGGCCTAAAATAAAAGAATTGCACCTGGGTGGCGGTACGCCTACCTTTTTCAATGCACAGCACCTCGAAAAACTGATTAACGGCATTATCAGTACATGCGAGCCCACAAGCGATGCTGAATTTTCGTTTGAAGCGCACCCCGATAATACCACCGAAGCGCATTTAACAACCCTATTTAATTTAGGTTTTAAACGACTGAGCCTGGGCATCCAGGATTTCGATCCGAAAGTGCAGTTGATGATTAACCGTTTTCAAACACCTGCACAGGTAGCAGACATTACAGCGCTGGCCCGAAAAATTGGCTATACCTCAATCAATTTCGATTTGATTTATGGACTCCCCTTTCAAACCGAGGCTGGTTTGAGCGAAACCCTGCAAGAGGTAATCAGGATCAATCCCGATAGAATTGCCTTTTACAGCTATGCGCACGTGCCCTGGCTAAAGCCCGGACAACGCCGCTACACCGAAAAAGACCTGCCACAAGGCGAAGCTAAATTCGGTTTATATCAATTAGGCAAGGATGCACTGCTTGCAGCTGACTATTATGATATCGGCATGGATCACTTTGCCAGAAAGCACGATAATTTGTACCTGGCTGCGCAACAAAACAACCTCCACCGAAATTTTATGGGCTATACCCATCAGCACACACAACTGCTTATTGGGCTTGGTGTTTCTTCAATCAGCGACAGTTACACTGCTTTTGCCCAAAATGTGAAGACAGTTGAAGTGTACCTTGAAGCCATTAACGGTGGTTGTTTTGCGATAGAAAAGGGTCACATTCTCTCGCGCAAAGATTTAAAAATCCGCAGGCACATCCGCAATATTATGTGCGATGGCAAGAGCCTTTTCCTGGATGGTATTCCCAAACAGGCCTATTATAAGCTAGCTTCACTGCTTGATGACGGTTTAATTTCGCTAACCGAAAACCAGTTAAGCGTAAATCCAAAGGGAAAGCCCTTTTTAAGAAACATCTGTATGGCTTTCGATGAACGCCTATGGGAAAAAACACCCGAAAGCCAGATGTTCAGCTATGCCATATAAAACCCTGTGAAATAGCCTATCGATAAAACACCAATTAACCGCTTATGGAAAGTCAAAACACAACGGCTGCAGCAACACTTTGTTACCACTGCGGCGAGCCTTTAGAACAGATTAAATTTACCTATAGCGGTCACGATTTTTGCTGTACAGGCTGCAAGAGCGTTTATAAAATCCTATCCGAAAACAACCTTTGCAATTATTATACATACAACGATTCGCCTGGAAAAAGGGCTGAACAAAGCACCCATTTCGAATATCTCGACGAGCCTGCCATTATCAGTCAGCTACTCGATTACCAGCACGATAAGGCCAGCATTGTAACCTTTTACATTCCGGCCATTCATTGCAGTTCGTGCATCTGGCTTTTAGAGCATTTGTATAAAATTAATCCTGCCATTTTTTCTTCGCGCATCGATTTTTTAAAACGCCAGGTAACCATCAGTTTCAGGCACGAAGAAGTTCCGCTCCGTAAACTCGTCGAAATTTTAAACGAAATCGGCTATGCTCCCTTAATCAGTCTGCAGGATGTAGTGAAAGAAAATAACCGTTCAATCAACAAGCAGCTGATCCAAAAAATTGCAGTTGCAGGCTTTTTAATGGGCAACTTAATGCTGTTTAGTTTCCCTGAATATTTTGGGCTGAATGGCTTCGAAAAGCAATTTCAACAGCTGTTTGGCTGGCTAAACCTTACCTTTTCTATTCCTGCGGCATTTTACTGTGGTAAAGATTACTTTGTTTCGGCAATAACCAGTTTAAAACACAAACAGGTTAACCTCGATACCCCGCTGGCCCTGATTATAGCCATGCTCTTTTTACGCACGGCTTACGACATCCTTTCGGGCACCGGGCCTGGCTTTGCCGATACGCTTACCGGACTGGTATTCCTGCTGCTGATGGGCAAATGGATTAAACAACGTACCTATCACCATATCTCTTTTGACCGCGATTACCGCTCTTACTTTCCGATTGCCGTTACCAAAATGATTAACGGGATAGAAAAACCTACAGCGATAGCTGATATCGCCATTGGCGACAGGCTTTGGATCAGGAATGGTGAAATTGTGCCTGCCGATGCCATTTTAATGAAAGGCGATGCCTGGATGGATATGAGTTTTGTAACCGGCGAAGCTGAACCGGTGCATAAAGTGCTTGGCGAAATTATTTATGCCGGCGGCAGGCAAACCGCCCAAGCCATAGAACTGGAGGTAATTAAACCGGTATCGCAAAGTTACCTAACCGGCTTATGGAACAATGAAAATTACCAGGCCGATTTAAAAAAACAGAACTTTAACGACCGCGTAGCCAAATATTTCAGTCTGGGTGTTTTTATACTGGCCTTTTCGGCAGCGATTTACTGGCTACTGCAAAATGATAGCAGTAGAGCCTGGGCAGCCTTTACCGCCGTTGTAATTGTGGCCTGCCCCTGCGTATTATCGCTTAGCACACCTTTTACCCTTTCGGCCATCCTTTCTATTTTCGATAAAAAAGGTTTTTACGTTAAAAACACCGATGCTGTGGAAGCACTTGCAGCTTGCGACATGGTGATTTTCGATAAAACCGGTACTTTAACCAGCACCGAAAATGCCAGTCTCTCTTTTGAAGGCCAGCTTGATGATCACGAACAACGTTTAATTGCTTCGCTGGTTAGAAACTCTTCGCATCCCTTAAGTCGCCACATTTTAAAACACCTGCATTGCGATGATTTTTTGCCGGTAAGCCATTATATCGAACGCGCTGGCAAAGGCATTTCGGGACGGGTAAACCAGCAGCAGATTTATCTCGGAAACCATGCCATGATGCCCGAAAATGTTAAGGTTGCAAACAGCAATGGGGTGCATATAGTAATCGGCAATCAGTACAAAGGCAATTTCCAAATGAAGCAGCAATGGCGTGGGGGATTAATCCAGCTGATCCAAAAGCTAGACAAAAGGTTTAAAATGCATGTACTATCGGGCGATACAGACCGCGAATACACAGCATTAAAAACCATGTTCCCATCCAATACCAAAATCAATTTCAGGCAGAGCCCTCATCAAAAACTAGATTATGTATTGCAGCAACAAAGGGCCAGACATAAGGTAATGATGCTGGGCGACGGCCTGAACGACGCTGGTGCTCTAAAACAGAGTGATTTTGGCGTGGCCATAACCGATAACATTAACAACTTTACCCCTGGTTGCGATGCCATTTTAACCGGAAACGGCCTTAACCTGATTCCCAACTTTATTGCGTTAAGCCGCGATGGGCTCAAAGTGGTTAAAATCAGTTTTGCCATTGCCATTGCCTATAACTGTGTTGGTTTGTATTTCGCAGTTCAGGGCACTTTATATCCTTTAATTGCCGCTGTACTCATGCCCATCAGTACCATTACCATTATCTCTTTTACCTCCATTGCCACACACTTTTTTGCACGTAAAAATAAATTATGAACATCCTGTATTTTTTAGTCGGTTGCAGCGTATTAATGGCCCTGATTTTTCTGGCTGCATTTTTCTGGGCTTCCAAAACCGGTCAGCACGATGATGTGTACACCCCAGGCATGCGCATCCTTTTCGACGATGAAACCAAAAGTGACGACAATCACATTTCAAACCAACCCACATCATAATTGGGCACAGCCAGCCTGAATACATTTGCTGTACAAAAACTAACAACCCTTCTTAATTATTATGCAGTTAGAGAAATTTACTTACGACAATAAGATTGTCCGCAACTTTGGTATCGCTACCATTGTTTGGGGCGTAATCGGCATGACAGTGGGCCTCCTCATCGCCATGCAGTTATTTAAACCTGGTATGAACATGGGCAGCCAATACACCACCTTTGGCCGTATCCGTCCGCTGCATACCAATGCCGTAATTTTTGCCTTTGTAGGTAATGCCATTTTTATGGGCGTTTATTATTCGCTGCAACGCTTACTCAAAGCCCGTATGTTTAGCGATGCTTTAAGTGCTATACATTTCTGGGGCTGGCAGCTCATTATCCTTTCGGCTGTAATAACCCTGCCTTTGGGCTTTACCACCTCGCACGAATACGCCGAGCTGGAATGGCCGATTGATATTGCCATTACGCTCATCTGGGTGATTTTTGGGATCAACATGTTCGGTACCATTTTTAAAAGAAGGGAACGCCACCTCTATGTAGCCATCTGGTTCTATATCGCCACGTTTGTAACCATTGCCGTGTTGCATATCGTTAATTCATTTGAGCTGCCTGTTTCGTTTATGAAAAGCTACTACTGGTATGCCGGTGTACAGGATGCACTGGTACAATGGTGGTACGGGCACAATGCGGTAGCGTTTTTCTTAACTACGCCTTATTTGGGCATGATGTATTATTTCTTACCTAAAATGGCCAACAGACCAGTTTACTCCTATAAGCTGAGTATCCTCCACTTCTGGTCGCTTATTTTTATCTATATCTGGGCCGGCCCACACCATTTACTCTATTCATCGCTACCGGGATGGGCACAATCGTTAGGTATAGTATTCTCTATCATGCTTATTGCACCAAGCTGGGGCGGTATGATTAACGGTTTGCTTACGCTACGTGGTGCTTGGGATAAAGTGCGCGAAGATGTTACCCTGAAATTTATGGTGGTAGCGCTAACCTGCTATGGTATGGCCACTTTTGAAGGCCCTATGCTTTCTATTAAACAGATTAACGGCATTGCACATTTTACCGACTGGATTGTAGCGCACGTGCACGTAGGTGCCTTGGGCTGGAACGGATTTTTAACCTTCGGTGTATTGTACTGGCTCATTCCGCGAATTTACAAAACCGAACTTTACTCTAAAAAACTGGCGGGTTTCCACTTTTGGATTGGTACGTTGGGTATTCTTTTCTATGCTGTACCTATGTACTGGGCTGGTTTTACCCAGGGCTTAATGTGGAAAGAGTTTACACCAGAAGGGCTTTTAAAATACCCTAACTTTTTGGCCGTAACACTTCAAATTATCCCCATGCATGTTTTCCGTGCAGTTGGTGGTGGTTTCTATTTGCTGGGTGCAATTGTAATGACCTTTAACCTGGCCAAAACCATGCTAAAAGGAAGTTTGCAAGCCAATGAAGCTGCCGAAGCCATGGCTTTAGCGCCGGTAATGGTAGAAACCAATGCAATGGATAAAAAATGGCACCGCGTACTGGAACGTAAACCAATGAAATTCATGGTGTTTTCGCTTATTATCATTTTAATTGGCGGGATGGTAGAAATGATGCCAACCTTCACCATTCAATCTAACGTACCCACCATTTCGAGTGTAAAACCATATACTGCACTCGAGCTTCAGGGTCGCGATTTGTATATCCGCGAGGGTTGTGTAAACTGCCATTCGCAAATGGTAAGGCCTTTCCGTTCAGAAACAGAACGTTATGGCGAATATAGCAAGGCTGGAGAATTTGTGTACGATCACCCGTTTTTATGGGGCAGTAAACGCACCGGACCTGATTTACACCGTGAGGGAGGAAAATACTCGCATGCCTGGCACTTCAACCACTTGCTCGATCCGGCATCGATGTCGCCGGGTAGTATTATGCCTCCATATCCCTGGTTAATTGAGCAAAAACTCGATATCAGCACTACGCCTGCCAAAATTAGGGCGATGCAAACTTTAGGTGTTCCTTACCCTGAAGGGTTTGATAAAACGGCTAATGATGACCTGAAACAACAGGCCGAGCAAATTAGCACAGACCTGAAACAAAACAACATCAAGGTAAAAAGCGACCGGGAAATTGTAGCCATTATTGCTTACCTGCAACGCCTCGGCACCGATATTAAAGCCAATAAAGAAACTATACCTTCAAACCAATAGCCATGTTCGAACAACTTAAAAACCTATCAGGCCGCGAATATTACCTGATCAGTTCGCTGCTATTATTTATGGTCTTTTTTATCATCGTGAGTATTTACCTCATTAAGCTGAGCAAGAAACACATCAGCAACATGAGCCAGCTACCTTTAAACGATTAGGAGCCCGATTATTAGCCATTATTACCGGAGGTTACACCACAAAAGCCTGTAACCTTCGCAACATAAATACAAAACATACGGATGAAAAAATTTAACATCACCCTCCTATTGATATTACCCGCAATAACGGCGCTGGCAGCTGATGAGCAAGTGGCGCCGGTTGAAGTGAGTTCGGGTCCAAATTTATTAGGCCTCAGTCAGGCCGAAACACTGCTGCTGATTATGCTTTTATTTGTATTGGTATTGCTCGTTGTATCCATTACCTTATTAAATGCTTTTAAGGTGATGTACCGTGAGCAGCTTAACCCTACTCCTTACCATGCCCCTGTAAAAGAAGCTGCGCTCGATTACGACAGTTGGCTGAAAACCAAAAAGCACAAGCCTTCTATATGGAGCAAAATACTGGGTTTAAAACCCATCGAAGAAGAAAAACATATCGTTATCGAACATGCCTACGATGGTATTCATGAGCTTAACAACCCTGTTCCGGCCTGGTTTAACTTTTTGTTTTACGGCACCATTTTGTTTGGTATTGGCTATCTTTTCTACTATTACATTGGGGGTTATGGTTTAAACCAGGATCAGCTGTATCAGGCAGAAATGACCCGTTCGACTGAAGAAAAAGCCATTTACCTTCAAAAATCGGCCAATGCTGTTGATGAAAACTCGGTAAAAGCCGACAACTCAGCGCCTGTAATCGAATCGGGTAAAACCATTTTCACTGCAAATTGTGCAGTTTGCCATGGTCCGGCCGGAGGTGGCTTAATTGGCCCTAACCTAACCGACGAATTCTGGCTGCATGGTGGTGGAATCAACAATGTTTTTAAAACCATCAAATACGGTGTTCCGGCAAAAGGAATGATAAGCTGGGAAAAAACGCTTACACCGAAACAGATCAGCGAAGTAGCCAATTATATTTTATCGCTCGAAGGCAGCAAACCGGCAGGAGCCAAAGCAGCCCAAGGTGAAAAATATGAACCCGCAACGAAATAAGAAAGATGCCGCAAAAAAACAAGACCGATCAGCAAGGCAAAGGCCGTAATTTTCTTTATCCAAAGAAACCTTCGGGCAAGTTATACACCTACCGTAAGTGGGTAAGTTATGTACTCTTGCTTTGCCTGTTCAGTTTTCCGTTTTTACAGTTTAAAGGCGAACAGCTGGTGCTGCTCAACTTCATTACCCGCAAATTTGTATTCTTCGGCCTCATTTTCACCCCACAGGATTTTTATCTCTTCGCCTTTGCGATGCTGATTTTTATTCTTTTTGTGATCTGCTTTACCGTTGTACTGGGCAGGCTTTGGTGCGGCTGGGCTTGTCCGCAAACCATATTTATGGAGATGGTTTTCCGCCGTATCGAATACTGGGTTGAAGGCGATGCCATACGCCAGAAAAAACTGGATGCACAAGCCTGGAATGCAGAAAAGGTTTTCAAAAAATCAGTCAAGCACCTGTTGTTTCTGCTTATTTCTTTTGCCATTGCCAATACCTTTCTGGCCTACCTTATCGGGAGCAATGTGCTGTATAAAATTATTACCGAACCGGTATCGGCACATATTTCGGGTTTCATTTCCATCTGTTTGTTTACTGCCATTTTCTACATCGTTTTTGCTTATGTGCGCGAAATTGTTTGTACAGTTATTTGTCCTTATGGCCGTTTGCAAGGTGTTTTGCTCGATAACCAGAGCTTAATTGTAGCATACGATGAAACACGCGGCGAACCCCGTGGCAAGCTGTTAAAGGATAACAGTAATTTAAAAGGCGATTGTGTAGATTGTAGCCTCTGTGTACAGGTTTGTCCTACTGGCATCGATATTCGCAAGGGTACACAACTCGAATGTATCAATTGCACGGCCTGTATTGATGCCTGCGATGAGGTAATGATCAAAATTAACAAACCCAAACGCCTTATTGGCTTTTACAACAGCGATTTCATTAAAACACGCACACCTTTCAAAGCTGGTTTAAAAGCTTATGGTTATGCCGCTGTACTGTTTGTAGCCGTGATCTTGTTTTCATCGCTCATTTACAACAGGCAAAATGTAGAAACCACGGTATTAAGGGCAAGCGGTACTTTGTATCAAACCCGTGCCGATGGCAGCATCAGCAATCTTTACAATGCCGAATTGATTAACAAAACCAACCGCGATATCAGCTTTAGCTTTAAATCGGCCAATAAAACCGATAGTATTTTGTTTATCCAAAGCGAAACCCTACTGCCTAAAGAAGGAACGGTACAATTAACTTTTTTCCTGATCAGAAAACCGGGACAGATTAAAAGCTACAAAACTGAGGTGGCTTTTGAGGTAGTAGCCGATAAAAAAACAATCAGCACCGCAGCTACCAGCTTTTTTGCCAATCCAAATTAAACAAAAACGATATGAACTGGGGAAATAAAATTATGCTCACCATGGCCGCATTTATAGTTTTTATACTGGCTTTGGGTGCTTACATGCTCAGCAAACAGGGGAATGATACACTGGTAGAAAGCAACTATTACGAAAAAGGGCTCCGTTACGAAGAAGAATACCGTTTAAAAGCGAACACCTTTTCCGATCATGCCGAACCAGTAATCACTGTAAATCCCAGTCAGGTAATTATCCGGTTAAAAGACAGTGCCAGCTACGCACTGGTATTAATGCGGCCCTCCAACGCTAAAGCCGATAAAAAACAGGTGGGCAATACCATTGGTAATGATCACCTCATTTTACTGGAACGGAAACCTGCGGATAAGGGCCTGTGGTACCTCGATTTAAAATGGGAAAGCAAGCACAAACATTACCAGTATAAAAAAAGTATCGCCCTGTAATGAACAACCTGCCACTTGCATTTTTAATGGGCTTACTCGGAAGCCTGCATTGTGCCGTAATGTGCGGCCCGCTGATGCTTTCTATGCCCCTCGAAAAGAAAAGCAGCTGGCAAGCGGCCTGGGGCTTGTTGCTATACCAATTAGGCAGGTTTTTTACCTATTCAGTGATGGGAGCTATTGCTGGCTGGCTCGGCAGCACCTTTAATCTGGTAGCTAACCAAAAAGCACTCAGCATTAGCATCGGTTTGCTATTAATTGTGTTTACCCTTTTGCAAATGCGGGCAGCTTACAGCCAAAAGCTCAGCGCAGTTCAGTTTAAACTAATTCATCCCATTGCCAAATTGATGGGCAAACTCATGGGCCTACCCTTCTGGCAATTTATGGCGGGTATGCTCAATGGTATTATTCCCTGCGGTATGGTTTACCTAGCTTTGGCTACGGCTGTTAACGGCGCATCGGTAAGTAGTGGTTTGCAGTTTATGTTCCTTTTTGGTTTAGGCACTTCGCCTTTATTGATGATGATTTCGCTGGGCGGTATTTACCTTAAAAAATACATCAGGTTTAATACCAAAAGGCTTATCCCCTGGTTTATGTTCTTTATGGGGGTATTGCTTTTGCTCCGTTCCGCTGAGCTGGGTATCCCTTTTATTTCGCCCAACATGGGCACACACTTTAACGGAACGGTACTTTGTCGTTAATCAGTTAAAAGATTTAAAAAGAAAGAGGCTGTCTCATTTTTTTTTGACAGCCTCGAATAGCGTTTTTTTTTTTTGCAAATATCAGTCTTGTTTCACCAAATTTAGAACGCTTGCGATTCTTCGTAGTTAGGGCCATACAGCGCTGGCACTTTATTTCCCGTTGCCCTGAGATGTGAGATCATCTCTCCCCGATGATGGTACAAATGATTATAAAGAAATCCTCTGATTACCTGAATCTTCGGCATTGCTGGCATAAGTGGACTACCTCCTGCCGACATTGTCCAAGTATTCATATACTTAGATTCATCTGAGTTTTCGATTACGGTCTTTGCCCTGGCAACATTTTCTTCAAACTTAGCCAGGATATTAGCGGCTTTACTGATATCACCTTTATCATACTTATAAGAGCCCATATCAAAATCGTCCAGATCAAATGTAGGCCCATACCAGTTGTACACTTCGGCAATATGCGAGGCCAGCTGACCTACCGACCAAAGGTGTGGTTGCGGACGGTATTCCAATGCACTGTCTGGAATTATTGATAATAACTTTCTGGTGTTTTCAGCTTCATGCATAAACTCACCAATTAATGCTTGTTTCATCATTTTTATAATGTTTTGTTGTATATAAAAATAAGGAATATTTTGGATTGAGCTTGATTTTTGAGCATACAAAAGATCAAAATATTTGCATGGCCGGATCTGCTCAGAAACCGACATGCTGCGTTTTTACTCTACATGTAGTGGCACACTGGTTACTGCGATTACCTTCCAATCCCGCTCATATAATTTCCAAATCCTGGTGAACTTCAGCTTGCTTTCAAACGGCTGGTTCAGATAGCTACCCTCGATTTCTTTTGTAACTAACACAACAGCGGTATCTCCGAACGTATGCAACTGCTGATCTGAAACCGCTAAACTGGTAATTTTTAAATCCTGGCTAATATGCGGAGCCAAATCTTCTTTTTTGGAAAGCGTTACCCCCTGGTGATTAACAAATACCAGTTGATCGTGAAGTAATTCATCTAATACTTCCACATCACTACTTAAGATGGCGGCAACAAGCTGTTCTTCTAACTTTAGAATTTTACTTTCCATAGCTGTTTTTTCTGCTAAAGATATGAAAGCGCTAATCAAAATACCTGTTTTACACCTACAGCTAAAAAAAATCTTTTCACCACCTTAGACAACTAAGAACACTTTAGCAAACTGTCACGCTTAGGGTCAATTTATTTCATAAAAATCAATATGAATAACAGCCCATTCAGGGTCGTCATTACGAGCGTAGTGCAACGTAGCCGAGAAATCTGTCTCTATAGATTTCTCCGTTTCGCTACCGGTGAAAAACCGGCTGGCTTCAGTCGAAATGACGATTCTTCTGTTGGGTCTGTCAATGATAGCGAAGCATCTCTAAAAGATTAAATACCATCCCCTTAAATGCCCTCAGGTATCTAAGGTGGCCTTAACGTGGAGTAAATGTGGAATAAAGGTGGGGTGCTGTGATGTTTTTTTTGGACTCTTAATCAGATCGATTAAATTGGGTCATCATCCCTTTGTTTAAACCAATATACAAAAATTATAGCTATCCAAAATGGAATTATTAAAATTGATGGGCAACTGGGCGATCTTGTTTTTACAAACGCGGAAGTAAGGATATTATAAGGCAAAGGCTACCCATACTGGCGCAAGTATTATTGCCACTTGCTTAAGAAATGGCCTGAATGTGCCTTTGTTAAGGCAATAAATCTGCTTTACACCTCCAACAACAATTTTTTTTCACCACCTTAGACAACTAAGACACCTTAGCAAACCATCATGCTGAGCAAAGCTAAGGATCTCTAAAAAACAAATAGAGTCGGGATTAATGCCCCTAACGAGATTATACTTTGAATCTAAGCGAAGAAACAGCTTCATCCCATGATACCTCAGGTAATTCAAATAAAGCCAAAGGAATTTGATCTTGGAACTTAAATTTACAAATTGTCGCCCACCCCATTGGTATACAATCAAAAGGTTTTAAATATTGTTCTGTTACATTTGTTAATTCAATTTGTCCTTCAAAGACAATTTGATTGCTCATATTTTCGATTCGATTAAAAATAGTTCCTAATGGAATCTCATATTCTGAATAAAGGCAATAAAGAATAACTTCTAACTTATTTAATACATCAAACTTTAAGACCTCTCTTAGTAAAGAGAAATCAGATGATGGAAACCTACCTGTAATTATAATATTTTCTCTTCCCATTATTCTATTTACAACTTAGAAACCTGCTTTTATTGCGATCCCCCCACTGAGGAACACACAATTTACTCAAAAACAAAAAAGCCTCTAAATTAATTTAAAGGCTTTTAATTATGTCGGGATGAGAAGATTCGAACTTCCGACCTCCAGCACCCCATGCTGGCGCGATACCTGGCTACGCTACATCCCGTTGATCAATTTGATCTGAAAAACGAACAAAGATAACATCCGGAACGAAAATCTCAAGAGCAGTCTCCAGATATTTTATTTTTTTTTATTTCCGCAGCATATTCCGGTATTCGGAAGGTTTCATTCCCTTTATCGTCTTAAAAAACTTATTAAAATTAGTGGGGTTGTTAAAGCCACTGGCATAACATACATCGGTTATGCTGTTATCTTCTGATTGTAAGAGCTTGCAGGCATGGCCAATCCTGATTTCGTTAATAAACTGGGTGAGCGATTTTTGCGCCCGCATTTTAAAAAAACGGCAAAAAGAATTGGGTGTCATGTTGCATAATTCGGCCACCTCTTCGAGATGAATATCGTTATGAAAATTTTTCATTAAAAACTGGTAAACCTTATTAATGCGGTTATTATCTTTTTCATCGTAATGGTTCTTAAAGGCTGCGCTCGAAAGGAATCTGTAATCTTTCGATTTAGCCAGTATTTTAATGATTTCGATTACCGAAATAATATTCCCAAAACCATCATTATTAGCGAGGCCCAGTAAAATTGGTTTTACCTTGTAAGTGGTTTCCTCATCAAAAACCATTCCCCGTGCAGCTCTCGAAGCAAGGTCTTCTACCTGTCGCAAAACCTCCTGATCATCGGTTAAGGTGTCGAAGAAATCGGCATTGAAATAAACAACAACCGATTTGACTGTTTTATCGTCCATATCTTCGTAACTCTTATCGTTCTGCCAAATGTGTGGCAGGTTTGGCCCCATCAATACCAAGTCATCATCTTCGAAATTCCCGATATGATCGCCAACAATCCGTTTGCCCTGACTCCGCTCAATCCACACCAATTCGCACAAATCGTGGAAATGGAAGGATGATATAAGCCGGTTATTATCAATATGTTTAATATGGATAGATTTCTCTCCTGAATGGTTGACATTAATCAGTTCAGATTTCATAAAATTTTCGAATTAAGCCCTTACAAGTAAACTAAATTAATGATAAATAGCAAAATACACCTATTCGAGGTAAAAAAGTTTAGGTTTTTACAATTATAGTTTTACAAAAGGAATTGGGGCGCCCGTACTTTTAGTATTAGTAAACTTTCGATTCTCTGGTATAAACTGTACTAGAGCTATCGGAGTTTTTTTTAACCAAAAAACAATATAAACTGTATGAAGAAAATTTTCCTAATTTGTTTTATTGTATTTCTATCCTCCGCGGTGTTTTCGCAAGATAAAATGCTTGTAAAAGGAACCGTAAGAAATACGAAGCAAGAACCGCTCACAGGCGTTAATGTGGGGGTAATCGGGCAGAACATTGTCGTAACAACCGATAATGAGGGCCATTTCATTATTCAAATCCCGAAACCAACGGGTGCAAGGCTAAGATTTAGTCTTGTCGGCTTTGCTACAATAGAAGTAGCAGCAAATGATCCCAAAGGACTTAACATTACATTAAGCGAAGATGAAAAAAATGCTTTGAATGATGTTGTAGTGGTAGGGTTCGGAACTACTAACGTTCGAAAAAATTCTACGGCTGTATCAACATTAAACCCCGAAAACGTAAAAACTTTGCCGGTTGGAGACATGGGAACTGCTTTACAAGGAAGAATTCCAGGTGTTATTGTTCAGCAAGGAAGTGCCGAGCCTGGCCAAAACGGCGCAAGTATATCGATCAGAGGTAATGGCGAGCCAATGTATGTTATAGATGGTTTTATTTCTACACGAGCACGTTTTCTAACCTTAAATAAAGCTGATATAAACTCCTTAACTGTACTTAAGGATGGCGCCTCGACTGCGGTTTACGGTATGAACGCGGGTAATGGAGTTATTGTAATTACCACTAAACAAGGACAAGCCGGTAAGCTGGAAATTGACTATCAGGCAAATTTTGCGTTCAATATGCTTTCATACCCTACGAAACGGTTTGATGCTTACCAACATGCTGTAGCCATTAATAACCTTAACCAGGCCTTGGGGCAAGGAACTTATTCTTTTAAAACCCAGGCAGAGTTAGAAGATATTAAACAACATTTATCTGATTACACCAACTGGGAAAACGCGTTACTACGCAAATTTGCTCCTCAGGCAGAACATTCCATTACTATAAATGGTGGTACTGAGAAGTTGAGATTTTCAGGAAGCTTGAATAAACTGGGGCAACAAGGCATTTATAAATTTAACTCCTTAGATTATGATCGTTACAACTATAGATCGAACGTAGGTACAACATTTGATAAAATTGGTTTAACTTTTGATTTTAATATCAATGGTACACTAACCGACGAAAAATATCCACCGGCAGGGGCTGGAACAATATTTTCACGTTTAAGAGATAGAAATCCTTTTGAAAAGCCATTTACTGCAGCTGGCAATATTTCCAATCAATTTGATAATCCGGCACTTCAGCTACTCAGTCCAGGATATATTAAATTAAGAACTGTTTACAATCAATTGGGTGCACAATTAACCTGGACAGTGCCCGGAGTGAGTGGTTTAAGTTTCGGCTTCAACGGAAATTACAATATTGAATCGCTAGACCGGGTTGACTGGATCCAAACAGCTACATATTTTGATGAGGCTGGTAATGCAACAAAGGAAATACCGGCAAACATTGGTGTTAACAGATCTTCGTATCTGACAAGCAGGTTCGATGTTAACGTAAGAGCAGATTACAAAAAAACCTTATTTGCAAAACATAATATTGAGGCTACAGTAGTTCAAACGCAGCAGCACACCTACAGCAATACACTTGGTGCGGGTACAAGAGGTTTTACAGTTACCGAAATTAAACAAATTCAGAAAGGAGATGCCTCATTAATTACGGCATCGAACACAGAAGGTGAACAAGCATGGATGGGCTATGTTGGCCGTTTCCATTATGATTACGATAGAAAATACCTTATTGAATTTGCTGGTCGTTATGATGGATCTGACAATTTCCCTAATGGCAAAAGATGGGGATTCTTTCCATCCGTATCTGCAGGATGGGCAATTTCTGAAGAAGGTTTCTTCAAAAAAATAAAAGATGGTAATGTGCTTAATTTCTTAAAATTAAGGGCTTCTTATGGTCAGGTGGGTATAAATGGTGCAGATCATGCTGCCTATGCTTACCTACCAACCTACAACTATAACACAAATGCTTATGTAGTTGATGGCCAGTTACAAAACACGGTTAGTCCTGGTCCTACCCCGAGTGTCAACATCACCTGGTTCGATAGAACAAAATATGATGCGGGTTTAGATTTCTTTATGTTTAAGAATAAACTCGAAGGTTCTGTCGATTATTTCTTTGAAAAAACTAAAGGTTACCTCGCTTCTGCAGCTTTCCGTTATACCGATCCCATTGGATATGCTTTACCGCTTGTAGTATCGCAGGCTGAAGATAGAATTGAAGGCATTGATGGAAGTTTAAGGTATAAAACTAATATTGGTCGCGTTAATTTCAATGCTGGTTTCAATTTCACTTATTACAGATCTTTTGCTTTTAAAACCAACGAAGATAGTGTTACACTTGCCAACCCACGTATACGGGCACAAGGAAACGAGAAATTTTATGTTGGAACGGGCTATGTTGGCGCTAAATTTTATACCAATGCACAAGACATACTCAACAGTCCAAAGCGTATCACTTCAAGAGATCTTCAACCCGGAGATTTACAATATGAAGATGTAAATGGCGACGGAAAAATAGACGGACAAGATCAAAAAAGATTTGGACATAACACTTCTCCAACTTTTGTTTACGGAATAGATTTGGGTGCAAACTATAAAGGCTTATCTGTTGCAGCAACCATTCAAGGTACGGGTTCAAGAGAAACCTATATGGGAAGTGCGGCAATGGGTGCTGAAGGTGAAAGACGTTTGGATTTTCAATTCCAATCTGACGTTTGGACACCCACCAATCCTAACGCTACATTTCCAAGAGCAGGAAATGCATCTTTAAACGATAACAACAACTATGCATCATCTGATTTCTGGGCTAGAAATTCTACCTATGTGAGGTTAAAATCTGTCACTTTATCCTATGATTTTAAACACGCCGTTCTTAACAAACAAAATTGGATCCGCAACCTGTCTTTATTTGTATCGGGCATGAATTTGTTCGCTTTTGGCCCCTCAGTAAAATACGGCGACCCTGAAGCAAACAGTTTTGATGGCTACGCATATCCGATGATGAGAACATATTCAACAGGCTTTCAACTAGGTTTTTAAATCTATATAAAAATGAAAAAAAATATTATAATCTGGGTTTTAGGGGTTGCAGCTTTGCTTCCACTATCGTGTAAAAAGTTTCTCGATACCCAACCTTACGATAAAATAACAGGAGAACAAACCTGGGCAAGTGAAAATTTAACCACCGCTTTTATTTATCAGATATATGCAGATGTGCTAGGCAATAATACCTGGTTATCTGCTTACAGCACGGGTAACGCAGCCCGGTCAGAAAGTTCAACAAAAAATGCAATGACCGGAACATTAAATAGTGCTTATTGGTCAAAAGACCGTGCAGATTTGATGACAAAAAACGATAATTATGGCTGGTTGAGCTATAGTGTTTTGTGGAAAATACATACGGCAATGAAAAACATTCAGGCCAGTAATTCATTTGGAGCAGATTATAAAAAACGGGCATTGGCAGAGCTGTATTTTCTACGCGCAGCACACTATTTTATGTTCGCTAAACAATATGGTGGCTTACAAATAATTGATCGCGAATTATCTGAAGAAGACAATTTACAGATTCCAAGAAAAACAACAAAGGAAACCTACGATTTCATCATTAGTGATTTGGATAAAGCAGCTACCGATCTACCTGCGGTAAGTCAACGTGGAAGAGCTTCCTCAATGGCTGCCAACGCCTTATTAATGCGCGTTAGCCTACAGGCAGCAGCTTATGTAGATGGTGGAACTGCAAACAGTACCTATTATGATAAGGTTATTTCAGCCGGTACAGCACTAGGTTTAAATGCAACTGGTAGTCAGTTGAGTCCGTATTTTGATATGTTTAGAAAGTATGAAACTGCCATTGCCTCAAGAGAAATTATTTTATCATTTGAGCGGAATAAAATCAACTCTTCGTTATACGATACCCCAATGCAATATCAGGGCTGTTGGTCTACGGGCAAATTTTCTACTTACGCAAAAACAAACTTTCCTATTTCGGTTACCATGAATTTTTGGGGAATGGATGGCGGAGCCTGGCCAACACAAGATTTGGTTGATGATTATTTAGTTAAAGATATAGACGGAACGATTAAACCATGGCAAAATGCTAGCTATGTAAACACCGGCAGTAGCGTAGACGAAAAAATGTATTTTACTGCTACCAAAAAGAGAGATTTAAGATTTTATTCTTCTATTCTATATGATGGTTGTACCTATTTTAACGATCAGGTTAAAGTATATTTTAGAAGAGATGGTAATGTTAGCAACGCCAACAGTAAAATAAACGAAGGTTCTCAGGCAGAGTATGGTTACGTAGCTGGAAACACAGAGAATTATAACTCTTCTACTGGGTATGGCATGTTGAAATACTTTTATACCCATGTTTTAAGTGTGCCAAGTCCTGGCGATCAAAAATTAGATTATTGTTATAGCGTACTGAGATATGGAGAGGCCTATTTAAATATGGCAGAGGCCTATTTAATGAAAGGTGATTTAATAAATGCTAAAAAATATATGGTTCCGACGATGGTTAAACATGGTGGATTTGATGAGGCACAAGCCAACGCCTATTTGGCTCCCTTATCGGGCAATGTTTGGGGAAATACTTTATTTGAGGCATATAAAAGAGAAAGAAATGTAGAAATGGTATACGAAAACAATGATCGCTACTGGTCTTTGTTGAGATGGGGCATGCGTACCAGTGGTGGTGTTAAAAACGGAGAATATGCAACCGGAGGCTATATTATACCCGATTTAACAGGTCCGCTGCGAGGTATTCGAATTGCCCGAGATGGCAACAGCTATAGCTTTTTTACTGATAACAATGTGGTTGGTGAAGCTAAATTTACTGCCAAACGTTATTTATTGCCAATAAATGAAACATTCAGGTTAAAATCTGGTGTTGCACAAAATCCAGGATGGGATTGATTTTGAAACAAATTAATGAGAAAAAGATGAAAAAGATTATAAAATCGTTTTTAAGTATAATTGCACTTGTAGTTATTTCAGTATCTACCGGATGTCTAAAGCGTGGGATGGAAGATTTAAAAAATTCCAATCAAAATACATTGTCTACAGTAGATTACACCTACAGATTTTTATATGATGATGTGATAAAAGAAGGAACTCCTAATCAGGAAAACTTAAAGGATCGCGTTTGCGAAGTTGTATTTAAAAAAGTAAGTACACCAATAACTGTTAACGGCAAAACTGGTTTTAGTACAATACTTACCTATGATGCAAATTCGGTACTGAAAGCCGGCCCTACCGGTAAGGTAACCAAAGCAGATTTGTATGCAAAGTTTCAAACTTTAATAGCAAACGACCAATTGAATAAGTTATGGGTCTACATTACTGTTCCAGACGCATCTATGGTAACGCCTTTGGAAGATGCTCCAAAACTTGGAACACCTGCAGATTTCTCAAAAGATCGTTATTACCGTGTTACTGCTGCAGATGGCTCTTCAAAAGATTATGTGATAAGAACAATTAAAGGTTTCTAAGAGGAACTTTTACAGTCCCTAAAAAAGACACTTTTAAACGCTAGTATTTTAAAAAACTATATCCAGCGAAAAATAAAAGCCTTATAGACTTAGATAGTTAGTTAGTGAACGGGGCCCAGCAGTGGATACTGCCTGGGCCCTTTTAGTATAAGTGAAATACTTTTTAATAATCCCATATTGCAGTTTTACGCTACAGAACTATCTTTTACTACAACAGAAGTGCCTTTGAGTATCTCCGGGTGTATTAGCAAGGTACGGAACGACATTTTAGTTCTTCGGAGTGTATTTTTTCTACTTCCGAAGTACTTTTAAATAGCAGCTGGGAGAGTTTTAAGTTATGGGCCTATTTAACGGATGTTAATAACCAATAACTTATGCGAATTAAAAGAAGAGTATATTAAAAAACAAGGTAATGGCAAGCACAATCATGCCCAGATATAGCGGATTAGTATACCAGGTTTTGCTTTTTAAATCTTGTTTAGGTGTTAAACTATACACCAGGCCAACCAGTTCTTTTTCATCTTTTGCTTTGGTAAATAAGCTGATGGCAATGGTAAACAACATACACACAATAAAGGAGATTGATGCAATGGTAAAGGCTTGCCCGGTTGCGGAATAAAAATCGAACGCATGAAACAGCCAGCCTCCTTTGCCCTCGGCAACTGATAAACCATGGGTTACAGCCGCAGCAACTGTACCTAATAGCAAGCCCCAGAATGCGCCATGGCCAGTGCTACGTTTCCAGAACATGCCTAAAAAGAAAGTGGCAAATAACGGCGCATTAACGAAACTGAATACGAGCTGCAACAAATCCATAATACTATTAAAGCCCCGGGCTACGTAAGCTGTGGCAATAGAAATCAGGATGCCGGCAATAGTAGTAGCCTTGCCTACCATTAAATAGTGCCGGTCTGAAGCATTCTTTTTGATGTGTGTTTGGTAGATATCGTAAGTAAATACGGTATTAAAAGCGGTAACGTTACCAGCCATGCCACTCATAAAAGAAGCAATTAAAGCAGTAATGCCCAGGCCAAGTAAACCTGTGGGATAAAGCTTTTGTAAGAGTAAAGGCAGTACCATATTGTAATCTTTATCGCCGTTTACATTTACCGGCAACTCAAAACCGCTGTACTGACCTTGCAGGGCCAGCAAAATAATACCGGGAAGAATTACAATGGCAGGCATTAATATTTTAGGGAAGGCAGCCAAAACAGGTGTACGCTGCGCTTCGTTCAGGTTTCGGGTGGCCATGGCGCGCTGTACTACTAAAAAATCGGTACACCAGTAGCCAAAAGCCAAAACAAAGCCTAAACCAAAAACCATACTAAAGGCATCTACCCCCATCGGGTTGTTGGCCGTGCTATCCAGACCTTTCCAAACATGGAGCTTAGCCGCATCTACATGCTGCAGAATACCGTCAATCCCTCCAGCTTTATCTAAACCGATGTAAACCAATGGCGCTATGCCAATAATGATGAGGAAGAATTGCAGCACTTCATTGTAAATTGCACCTGTTAAACCTCCTGAAAAAGTATAAATTAATACCACACCCGCAGCCAGCCAGATAGACAGGTCGAAATCCCAACCTAAAATCACTTTCATTAACATGGCCAGGGCATACAATGAAACGCCTGATGAGAAAACCGTCATAGCGGCAAAAGTGAGGGCGTTAAAGGTCCTTGTTTTTTCGTCGAAACGTAGTTTTAAATACTCTGGAACACTCCGGGCTTTACTGCCATAGTAAAAAGGCATCATGTATACGCCTAAAAAGATCATGGCCAAAGCAGCGCCCAGCCAGTAAAAGTGCATTGTGTACAAACCATATTTGGCACCATTTGCTGCCATACCCAAAACCTCCTGAGCACCTAAATTAGCAGAGATAAAGGCCAGGCAGGTAATCCACAACGGGATATTGTGCGAGCTGAGCAAAAAATCATTACCCGTTTTTATTTTCTTTTTAAGCACTAAACCGATACCCATTACCAGTATAAAATAAATGGCAATAATCAGGTAATCGAAAAATTCCAGTTTCATATCAAACAGTATTATTTGGTTAGTATTATTTGTTGTTTGGCCAAAGCCAATTGCTATAGATGTGACTTGTAGGGTGCGGCGGGAAGTCCTGTTACGTTTAATTTCACCAAAAACAAGGAGCCACTGTGTGGGTATTGCTTTAATTCTTCTCCATTTAACCCCTCTTTTGCCGTAGTAATCAACATCTGGTTCATCAGTTCGCCGCCAAAAGCACAACTGGTAACATGGGGCGCATTAATTTCGATCTTTCCTATGCAAGTGCCATTATGTGGGTTATACCTGTTTACACAACTGCCACCCCACATGGCCACCCAAAGCATCCCCTCATTATCAATGCACATCCCATCGGCCAGTATATTGGGGCCGGGTATTTCTACCACAACCCTTTCGTTGCTGATGCTACCCGTAGTTAAATCGTAATCGAAAGCTTTAATGTGATACAAAAAGCTGTCTATGTAATATAAAGTGCGGTTATCTGGTGACCAGCAAATACCGTTAGACACGCTAGTGTTTTTTATTTTTTTGACCAGTTTACCATTGTAACGGTAAAGATTTCCGGCATGCTGCCTGGCATTAACATGCATGGTACCAACCCATAGCCTGCCAAGCGCATCGCAGGCACCATCGTTACTCCTGTTTTCTTCATCCTCTTTAAACTTAATCAGACTTTGTGTTTTGCCGGTTTCAAAATCCAATAGGGCAAGCTCGCCTTGTAAGGCCACTAAAAGTTTACTATCGGTAGCCGGAGCCAGCATGCCGGGCATTTTTACTGTTTTATGGGTTATCAATTTCCCATTTAAAGGGTTGCAGGTACCAATTAATTTACCTTTGATATCGATAAACAAAAACTTTTGCCATTCTGCATGCCAACGGGCACCTTCGCCTAAAGTTAAATCGGCCTTGTAAATTAAATCCGGCTTCCAAATCTCCATCATACATTTTATATCTTACATTTCCCCTCTTCCATTTTCCATCTCACCTCTTACATCTTCCACCCTAACTATCCTGCATTAGCGCACTTCTGCCTCCATCAACCAAATAAGTAACCCCCGAGGCAAAAGCAGCATATTCGCTAGCCAAAAACACACACCAACCACCTATTTCTTCTACGGTGCCGATCTTTTTTACAGGGTGAAGGTTTACGGTGCGCTGTCTTTCCTCTTCCGGATTTTCGAAACCATTAAACCATTGCTGGTTACCCGGTGTATCGATAAAACCTGGCGCAATGCCAACGGTTCTGATTCCCGGCCCCCATTCTATAGCCAGGCTCCTAACCAAACCCGTTAGGGCAGTTTTAGCCACACTATAAGGTGCACAGCCCGGTATACTGGCGTAGGCATGGTTGGAGGCCATGATAATAATTACCCCAATATTTTCTGCCAGCAGGGGTTTACAGCTTTTGGCGAGGCGCCAATGTGCGGTTAGGTTTAAATCGAGGTTAAACTGCCAGTCTTTTTCGCTGCTGTTTGCTAAACCGGTAAATACATTTTGCCCTGCGTTGGATACTAAAATATCAAGACGGCCATAGTCGCTGGTAATATCGGCGACCAGATTTTCAATCTCTTCAGCTACTGCCATATCCGCTTTAAAATAATCAGTATGGGCATCGTAAGATTCCATTTCGGCTAAAAACCGCTGGGCTACATCACTCGTTTCGCTTTGCTCGGCACAACCAATTACTGTGCAGCCGGCTTTGGCCATCATTTTGGCAATTCCCAAACCAATACCTGAGGTAACACCGGTTACCAAAGCTATTTTTCCTTTTAAATCTATCGTTAGTGCCATAATATTTATTAAACATAGAAACCTGCCCTGGGTGTTAAAATCCCCGGGTGTTTTTCCATTTCTTCTTCAATTAAATCTACTCCTAAACCTGGTCTGTCGCTCAGTTTTAAATGGCCGTTCTGCACCATATCTGCGATGGGATGTGTAATGATTTCATCGCGCCACAGCACATCGTTAAACATAAATTCCTGTCTGAAAAAATTAGGTACCGAAGCGCAAACCTGCGCCGAAGCCAGTGTAGAGAGTGGTCCGTTAGGGTTATGCGGTGCCAGCAATACATTATAAGCTTCCATCATGGTTGCCATACGTTTCATCTCTGATGGGCCTCCGCAGCGGGTAATATCGGGCATCATTACATCGCAAATGTGTTTTTCCAGCACATCGCGTATACCGTGACGGGTATAATGGCGCTCGCCCACGCAGATAGATACGTTTGCCGGAATCCTATCGCGCATGGCTTTTAAGGTATTGGCATTTTCGGGCCCTGCAGGTTCCTCGTACCAGGTAATATTGAGTTCAGAGAGCCTTTGCGCCATGGTAACGGCTACACGATAATTGAGCATAGCATGGGTTTCGATCATGATATCGAAATCAGGGCCAACCGCATCGCGTACGGCCTTACTTACATTAAATGCCAGATCTTGCTGAGCTACTGTGAGCTGCAGGTTCGACGATAAGTCTTCGCCATATAAATAATTGGTATGTGCAAAGGGATCGAATTTTAAGCCGGTAAAACCTGCTGCTTTAACTTTTTGTGCCTGCTCTGCGTAATCTGCTGCATTATGGCCGCCACCTGTAAACCAGTAATTGGCATACAGTAAAATATCTTTTCTAAAAGCACCACCTAGCAATTCGTAACACGGTACGCCCAGTACTTTTGCCTTTAAATCTAGTAATGCCATATCTATACCACTAATGGCACACATACTGGCACCAAATGGCCCCATCCAGTTTAAATCGCGGTATAGCTTTGTCCAGATAAAATCGGTTTTCATCGGGTCCAGGCCAATAATACGCTCACCAACATGTTTGGTAGCTTCGAAAACAATGGGGCTGCCCGGCCAGTTGGTGGCTTCGCCCACACCGGTGTGGCCGGTATCGGTATATATTTTTAATAATGTCCAGTTGTACTTAACTCCTTCAACCAGCCATACTTTTACATCAGTTATTTTCATTTTTGTGTTTTTATTTTAATCCCTGTTGTGGGATGGTATTATTTGTTCTTTCTAAAAGGTTGTGTCAATATTAGTAACAGCCTCTCCGAGGTCGTCATTTCGAGCAGAGTGCAACGTAGTCGAGAACCACGTTAGTGCTCAGCAAAGCTAAACCTGCCTCTATAGATTTCTCCCCGCCTGTACGGGCAGGCGTTCCGCTGCCGGTGAAAAACCGGCTGGCTTCAGTCGAAATGACGATTCTTCTATTGGGTCTGTCAATGGTAGCCTGTCGAAACGCCTTGTACTGTGTTAAGAAAAGTCCTTCGACAGGCTCAGGATGACAATTCTACGTTTACCACACAACTCAAACATGAACAACCTATTGCAATCTAAATTTAACACTTCCTTTTAGTGTTTTTCCTTTAATACTGATGCGACTATCGGTAAAGGGGCTGCCATAAAACGGCTCTGAACCATTATTCGAGTAATCAGCTATCAATAATTGTATTTTTTCGTCCTGCAGCCAGCTGCGCGATGCTTGCTTGCCATCGGATTGGATAAGCAGACTGTTAAGGCCATTGTTCAATTGAGCCCGAAGAATTTGCTGTTTAGTCGATCTGAAGTCGTTCGATCCCATTTCGTTGGCATCGTCTTTCCAAAGTATGGCACCTGGTCTCCCAAATTCTTCTACAGCGGGCAACCATCTGGCATTTAATTTAGCTGTTCCCTTATCGCGGGCAATATCTTCTGGTGCGTAAATGCTGAACTCGCCTTTACGTTTCCAGTTCAATTCATCGAAAGTTTTAGGCAGCTGAAAAATCATTCCATATTGATAAGGTTTTTCGAGGCTTGTTTTTACTTCGTAATCTACGCGGGTATTGCCATCGCCAGAAAAGGTATAGGTTAAATTGCCTTCACCATTGGTATAGGTAGCTTTTATTCTGAAGATAATGGCTTCGGCAGTTTGATCGACCTTAATTGTATTGGCAAAAATGGTGTACAGGGGATAGTTTTTAACCGGATAAATATTATTCTGATAGGTTTCGCCTGCTACATTGGGTTTGCCCCCATCTTCGCTGTTCATGCTTACCAGGCCAAATACAGGTCCCTGGCTTAAAACTTTTTGACCTTTAACCGTTGCTCCTGATATGATACCGTTAATTTTGTTGATGGTATAATTTACATCGCCCTGAGTGATAAAATAGGCCATTTCATTTTCAGTAAACGATAAAGCAACCTTCCTGCTTTGCTCCTTTTCTTCAACTGGTTTTAAAACAATCAGTTCTTCATTTATAATGTTACCTGATGGATCTTTAAATGAAATATAAACTTCTTTTGTATCGGCTTTTACAGGCACCTGCAATGTGCCTTCGCCATGTGGTTTAATGGCCGAGCTTAACCGAATCGGCTCACCATCAACCTTTGCATTAATTTCTACATCGCTCAGTGAGATAAAATCGTGACGGTTTTCTATCTGCAATACCAATTTACCATTTTTAACCACCGGTTGAAAAACGTTTTTAACTACAACAGTTGCATAAGCCTTTTTCATGCCCCAGTATTCGGGTTTCAATCTACGCCAGGCATCAATTGGCCCCCAGGGTCCATAGCCTACAATATTGCCATCGGGCAGGTGAAAAGTATCATCGATACCGCTCCATATGGCACCACCTAAATTTCCCTTGTGCACATACATGCTATCGTACATTTTAACCAACGACGGACCGAAACTAGCCCTTACACCCGGGTCGGTTAGCAACTCGCGGCGGTTATAGGTACTTAAATGGGCATATTCGCCAAATAAAGTTGGCCTTTTCATGGTATCGGTAGCTTTCGGCCCGTTAATGCCCGGGTAGTGGTAATTGGCAATATCAACCTTGTTACCTCCATTGTTAAAACCTCCCCAGCATTGATCGTGGAATGAAATGGGGCGCGTAGGATCTAATTTTTTGGCCTCGCGGTAAACTTTATCCCATAAAGGGCTCCAGTAACTTTCGTTACCCAGGCTCCATATAATTACGGAAGGGTGGTTTTTAGCTGCCTGCATTTTTTCGATGTTAGCGGCCAGCATGTAGGGGTAGAATTTTTCGTCTTTATAATTCCACAATTTCCAGATGGGCGAAGCCCCGTGCTGAATCCAGGTTAAAGAGCTTTCGTTCTCTACAAATAAACCTATACTATCGGCTATGGCTAAAAACCTTTCGCTAGGCGGGTAATGCGAGGTGCGGATGTAATTGCAATTGGCCTTTTTAAATAATTCGGCATCTTTTAATTCCAGCTCATCGCTTATGGCGCGGCCGGTTAGCGGATGTACCGAATGACGGTTTACCCCCCTTAATTTTACAGGCTGTCCGTTTACCATTAACTGGTTTCCGTTTACCCTAACTTCTCTGAAGCCTACTTTTTGCCGGTTGGTTTGAACAGGCTTTCCGTCTATCAACAATACTGTTTGCAAATTGTAAAGGTATGGCCGGTCGGTATTCCACTTTAACGGATCTTTAACAGTAAAACTGCTTTCTGGTAATTTTTGTGCTGTTGCAGCACCAACCTGTTGTGCTGCTGTTGTTTTAAAGAGCACAACTTTGCCGTTTTGATCGGTTAAAGTGTAGGCCAGTTGTATCGAACTATTTCGCTGGCTTTTGTTATCGATAGTGGTATTTAGTATTAAAGTAGCATCTGTGAATTTTTCGTTTAAAGTGGTAACTACGGTGAGGTCAGAAATATTTATTTCTGGCAGGGCAAACAAAGTTACATTACGCAAAATACCACCAACAGTATGTACGGCATATTGCGAAGTACAGGCTAAAATATCGCTGATGGTATTGGCCTGCACCTCGACCTGCAGTAAATTTTCGCCATTTTTAAGGGCATCGGTAATATCTATTTCGAATGGAACAAAACTACCTTCGTGTTCGGCTAATTGTTTTCCATTTACTTTAACTATAGCATGCGAACTTACGCCGTCAAAACGTAATTTAATGCGGTTACCTTGCAAGTTTTTGGGTACTGAAAAAGTTTTGGTATAGGTTGCTGTTTCTCCGGTATTTACGGTGTAGCCTTGCATTACCCACTCTCCCGGCACTTTTATGGCCGAAGTTTTCGCCCTCTGGCCTGGAGCAAAAAGCCACTCTCCATTTAATGAAATAGCTGGTTTGCTATTGCCTTGTGTAACTGAAGGTATGGGCGATAAAGTACTGGCTATGCCACTGTTTTGTGCCAGAAGTGGTAAAACTGCACTATATATCAAAGCAAGCGTAAGTAACATTTTACGCCTTGTTCTATGGTTGTTAATTTTATTTAGGGTCATGATTGTTTAATTCTATTATTTAGTCGTCTTTTCGACTGGAGCGTAGCGGAATGGAGAAATCTTAGCAATTATTCATAAACAAAGATTTCTCCCCACCTGCACAGGCAGGCACTCTGGTCGAAATGACGGTAAACTTCCTATCTCAACTGAAGTATAACACTATCCTGTATTACATCGCCCACTTTTAGCGGCCGATCCATTTTTTCGGCGTGCCCTCTAAAAAACCTTTCGGCTCCCATGTTGCTATAGCCAGCTACCAGGGCTTTAATACCCACCGATTCTTTCCATGCCCTGACGTGCTGCTGTCCGTTAGCTGTTATTTTAAAAGAAGATGTTCCATTACTTAGAGCTGCTTTGTTAATATACATTTTTGTTGAACGGAAATCGTTGGTACCCAAATCATTTCTATCTAAACTCCATGGTGAAGCTGGTAATTTATTCGGACCAGCAGGTCCAGAAATTTCATTGACTGAGTTTAACCATGCTTTACCCACAGGCCTGCCAATATGATCGGCCGGGTAATAATCCCATTGGGCATTCCTGTTCCAATCCAATTCCTGAAAGCGCTCTGGCAAACCGAAAACCAGGCCCCACTGACGTGGATTAATCTCTTTTTGAATGGTGTACTTATAATCGATTTTGACGGTCCCATTGGCTGAAAAAACATAATTAGTGGTACCACTGGCTTCGCTGTAAGCATCGGTAACACTCAGTGTAAAACTATTTTTAGCTTTAAGCAGCTTAATATCTTTTACAATGCGGTTTTTACATACGCTGGTAAAGGGATCGAATTGCTGGCTTTCGCCTGTCATTTGTGTCCCTCTGCCCTCACCTGTTAGTGGTAAAACCATGAGCCTGGTGCCTGTATTCCAAACCGTTTTACCATTTTGGCTAACCTGTTCTACATCGCCACTGGCTAAATTGAACTGCACCTTTACTGTACCATTTTTGGCAGTTACAGTATTAGCGGTTTGGCTGTAGCTCCACTGTTCACTCACTGTTTTTTGTGCTGAAGTTAGATCGGTGATGGTGGGTACAACTGCGAACTCATAAATATCAATCAGTACACCGCGTGGATCGTAGACCTCAACGTTCATTTTATCGGCCGGAGCTGGTTTTTTAGGTACTGCAACATTGGCTGTTGTTTTACCATTCCTTTTTAAATCGGCTGTAATTAAACCACTTTCGCCTGCTAAACTCCAAACTATTTTACACTCGTTCAGGTTACTAAAGAGTAATCTGTTTTCAAGTTCGACGACAATTTTACCATCATTCCAGTTCTCGGCGAGTTTAATTTTTACCGGCGAATAGATTTTTTTCATGTGCCAGTATTCTGGTTTTGGTCTTCTCCAGCCATCAAGCGGTCCCCAGGTACCATAACCAACGGTTTTACCATTGGGTAAAAAGAAAGTATCGTCAATACCCGCCCAAATGGCTCCACCTAAAACTGCATCAGTACGGTACATGTTTTCCCACATGCTTTCGAAACCAATTCCCCAGGCATCGCGCACGCCTGGATCGGTGACCAACTCCAAACGGTTGTAGGCATTTAAGTGTACATACTCATCAAAAACAATTGGGCGTTTGTAATTGCGGTAAGTTTGTGACCCTGTTGGTCCGGGATAATGGTGATTGGTAATTTCGAGGTCGCCCTCGTCGGCATCGGGTCCGTATTGGCTAAAGTTGCGTGGACGCGTTGGGTCGAATGCTTTAATCAGCTTAGCGGTTTCTTTGAAATACTCTTTGTATTTGCCGCTTTCGTTACCCATCGACCAGATTAATACTGAAGGGTTTGACCTGAAATAATTTACCATATCAACAGTCTGATCGACCATCAGGGTTTGGTAAATTTCAGTACCCGCCAGCACCGTAGTATTTTCGGCCCAGCAAAAAGGTGCTTCTACTTCTAAAAACATCCCCAGGCGGTTGCAGGCATCAATCAGTTCTTCGGCTGGTGGATAATGCGAGGTACGGAAATAGTTTACATTGCCCTCCCTGAAAAGCTCCACATCTTTCTCCCACATGTTTTCGCCTACTGAGCGGCCGCGTAAAGGCATGGTTTCGTGGTGACAGATACCACGCAGTTTAATGGGCATATTGTTTACAAAAACCCGGTTGCCCCTCACTTCTATCTGACGGAAACCGATGCTCCTGGTAATTACATCTTCGGTTTTACCATCCTGTAAAATACTCAATTTTACCACATACAAATTGGGGTGTTCGGTATCCCATTTGGCTGGTTTTGCCACATCGAAACTGATATTTTGTTGCAGGTATTCACCTTTAGCAATGGTTTGATTAAGCATAATTGTTTTTTCGGTAACCAACGTTGTTCCGTCTGCTTTAAACAGCGAAGCTTTGAGGCTCAGGTTGTTTGTTTTTCCATCTTGTTCGTTGGCAATAATTACATCAGTGCTGAGCGTGGCATTTTCGTAGTTTTTATCCAAAATGGTTTTAACATCGGCATAGGCAAAATTTACAGGTGCCAGGGCCATTACATACACTTTTCGTGAAATGCCTCCCAAGGGATGTACTGCATAGGTAGATGCGCTGGCCAATGAATCGGCTTTGCTTTCTGATTTTACTTTTACCAATAACTCATTGCTGGCTCCCCATTTTACCACGTTGTTAATATCGATTTCGAAAGGTGTAAAACCTCCTAAATGCGATACGGTTTTCTTGCCGTTAACCCAAATTTCGGCATCACTGTACACGGCATCAAAACGAAGTTTAATGCGTTTGTTTTTCCAGCTCGCAGGCACTTCGAATGTTCTCTGATAACCGGCATAAACTGAGTTTTTTACTTCAAAGCCCTGCATTACCCATTCGCCGGGTACCTGAATATTTTTATCTAAAGGTTGTGCATTGATATCAGCCGAAAACTTCCAGGTACCATCCAAAGCAATTTTATCAGGCTGTTTTGAGGCAGCAGGCGAAATCCGGTTGATTTTTATTAGCTGTTGATCGGAGCTTGTATAACTTATTTTTTGAATCTGGGCCTGCACCACACCTCCCAGCATCGTTAAAACGGTAAATATTTTATAAAATAGTTTCATTTGTGTGTGTTTGTTATGATTAAAATATATTTACATAATACCGTATTTATCGAATGCTTCTTTGGCACTCATGCCTTCCAAAATCTTTTTCTGCACCATTTTTTCTCCCCTTGCTTTTTCAAGTGCACGTACCATCACCTCAACTTCGTGTTGTTTGGGCACAATACAAACCCCATCTATATCGCCAACCACGATATCGCCGGGATTAACTAAAACTCCTTTAATTTCAATCGGTACCCTAAAATCGATTACCTTGCCCCGGGGTGCCTGGTCTTGTGCATAATTGCCGTAAGAAAAAGAGGGAAAATTCAGGTGCAATATTCCCCTGGTATCTCTCGAATAGCCATCCACCACTGCTCCTGCAGCACCTAAAATCTGTGCACGCGTACTCATGAGCTCGCCCCACAAGGCATAGTTTGGCGATGCTCCTGAACAAATGTAAACCTCATCTTTTTTCAGGTCATCGAGCGCCTCAAGCATTAAACCAAATGGCTTTTTAAGGATCGGATTACTGCTTTCAAATGCCGCACATTCCAGCACATCTGCCTCGAGCACGGTCATCGCCCTGCCTGCAACAAACATATCGGCACGTAAAGGTTGTATTTGTGGTGGCAAAAACTGGTGTAGAAGGCCCATCTTATCCATTATGTCGCCAATTACCGCAGTATAAAGTTCTGTTCTTATAATTTCAAAAAGCTCGTCGTCATTTTGCCATTCCATAGTATTCATTGTTATCAGCTTATTGTGTATCGGGATGTTGTATTTGTTTATGATTCAAAAATGGATAATTGGCAAAAAAAACCTTTAAGCATAGTTACCTACTTCTTAAACTTTTTTACCATAACTAAAGCCGCAAAAGGAATAAAAAAGACAAAATAATTCACTTAGCAATTGAATCGCAGCCGATGATTTATTGAATCATCATATAAATTTATGCAAAAAAATAGCGACCAGGATAAGCCTGGCCGCTATAATCATTGTGTGTGCATAAGTAGATGCATTTTATTTTTAATATCCGCTGTTTTGCTTTAAAACACCTCTAGATAGATCTATCTGGGATTGCGGAACAGGCATTAAATACAATTTATCAGTCCAGGTTCTAACCTGTATAGGTTTAACGGCATCGCTGATACTAAAAATAGATTTCATTACCTGTGGTGCAATTTTCCATCTTCTGATGTCCATGTAACGTTGTCCTTCTATGGCTAGCTCTACACGTCTTTCGTTTCTGATCAAATCTCTTAACGTTGTCTGGGTAGCATATTTAGTTCTGTCTACCACTGGCATACCAGCACGGGTTCTGATCTGATCTAAAGCATCGTATACTGAGCCATCAGGACCTGTTAATTCGTTCTTAGCTTCTGCATAGGTTAATAAAACCTCCGCGTAACGGATCAGGATGTTATTAGCGTGGTTATCGATCTGGTCGCGGTAAATTTTTGGATCAACCATTTTTCGTACACTGTAGCCTGTTAAAGCGGTATTACCCGCGCCTTCTGTCCATTTAAAGGCATAGCCATCTTCAATCGCATTCCATGGGTTTCCGTCAAATAAAATACTGGCATAAAAACGGGGATCCCTGTTTCTATATTCGTTTTTAAATGCCGGATCTTTGGCTTTATACCATGCTGCACGTTGCGCTGGCGTAGGTGGCGTAATTAAATCGCCTGTTTTATAACTTGGATAGCTGTTTACCAATTCTTGTGTTGGCGCAATAGAACCCCAGCCTCCTAAATCAGCAGAAGGTAACAGTGTATTTAAAGCATTAGGATCCTGTTGCGGAATGCGCTGTCTGTCTAAAATCACTTCCGAATTGCCTTCGTTTACCTGTTGAAACAAGGCTTCGTAGCTACGCAAACCTAAACGGAATTTTTTCTCATCATCGGCATTAGCAAAATCTACCCACACACTATAATCATCTTTTGCGTTAAGGGCATCTTCGGCAGTTACTTTAAACAAACTGTAACCGAGGGTCATTACCTGGCTTGCTGCATCGGCAGCCAATTGCCACTGACCTTCGTATAAGTGTGCACGTGCTTTTAAAGCCAGGGCAGCACCTTTGGTAATACGGCCTTTTTCGTTTGGTTTACCACCGCCATAGCTTTGTGGTAAAATTTTAGCAATGGCATCCAGCTCATCTACTACAAATTTTAATACTTGCGCTTTTGGTGTGCGCGGTATATTTTCTTCACCAAGCACAACAGTTTTAGTTTGTAATGGCACATCACCAAACTTGCAGATCAACCAGAAATAGGCGTTGGCCCTGATAAAACGAACCTCAGCTTTATAACGATCAAGCAAAGCCTTGTCAATAACGGTTACCTTATCGGCATTATCTAAAAAGTAATTGGCTCGACCTATTGCTGTAAAACCCCAGCCTGCATCTAAAGTAGAGTTTACATTACCTGATGATACGTCTGTTGCCGAACCTTCCCACGGATATTGTGCATGCGCGTTATCTGCAGCTGCATCATCGTATACCATATCATCGCCTGGCAACTGGTTGTAAACACCGTTTACAGCTAAGTAAACATCATTTGCATTTTTCCAGAAAGTAGCTTCCGACACCTGATTAAGGGGTGGCCTTTCTAAGAAATCCTTCTTACAAGAAACAAAAACACTTAATAAGAGTACACTTGTAACTATATATATCTTTTTCATTTTTCTAATCATTTTATAATCCAGCACTTAAACCAAACGACCATGTTTTAATACCCGGGTAACCTCCACGGCCTGAAGCAGATTCGGGATCGTAATCACCCAAACGTTTATCGGCCATGATGGTGAAAGGATTATTGGTTGTTCCGTAAATTCTAAGTTTAGATAAACCAATTTTTTTCACCGCATTTTGAGGTAAAGTATAGCCTAAAGTAATGCCCCTTACCCTGAAGTAAGAACCGCTAAACAGGTAAAATGATGAAAGCTGATTGATATTGTGACCTGCATCTGCAGTTAATAAAGTCCTTGGAAAATCAGCATTTGGATCAGGATTTTCTTTTGTCCAACGATTTAGCAACTGTACTTTGGCATTTGCACCGTTAAAAAAAGGTGTTGAAGCTTCCTGTCCCAAAGAGGTTTTAACTTTGGCTACACCATAAGTAAGGATATTAAAATCGAACCCCTTGTAAGATGCGCTTAAATTAAAGCCATAATTAACAAAAGGTACATCGTTACCAATGATTGTGCGGTCGGCTGCATTAATTACATTATCACCATTTAAATCTCTGTATTTAATATCACCTGCTTTGGTACGTGCATCCTGAAAGGCATGTGCTTTAACTTCATCATCGCTAACAAAAAGTCCGTCTGCCTGGTAGCCATAAAAAGATCCAAGCGATTCGCCAACTCTTTGAATAAACTGACCATCAAAGCGATCATTGTTGTTGTCGCCAATTTTGGTGATTTTACTTTTAATTAATGATAAATTACCGCCTACGCTAAATGTAAAATCTTTACCAATACGGTTATTATGGGTAACAGCCAGCTCAAATCCGGTATTACGGGTGCTTGCTGCGTTAGTAAAAGGTACTGTTAAAGGATAAGTAGCCAATGCTGCATTACGCAATAACAGATCTTTAGTATCTTTAATGTAGTAATCGGCAGTGATGTCTAATTTACCTTTAAACAAGGTAATATCTGCACCGAAATCGGTCATGTATACTTTTTCCCAAGTGGTAGTTGGCCATGATCCATCAGCCTGCCAGATCCCGTCTTGTGCGGTACCTTCAAAGCTATACTGGAAGCCAGCATTTAAGCGGTTAAAATAGTTACCAACAGCAACTACGTCCTGGTTACCCAATGAACCATAAGAACCGCGAAGCTTGAAATTATCAACCCAGGTGATGTTTTTCATAAAGTCCTCTTTTGAAACTACCCAGCCTGCAGAAAATGAAGGGAAGAAGGCCCTACGAACATCATCACGGAAACGTGAAGAATAATCGATACGGGCATTTACCTCTAACAGGTATTTATCGTCAAAAGCATAGTTAAAACGGCCAAACATTGAGCGCATAGACCACTCTTCGGCAGCAGTTCTGTTGGCTAAACCAAAAACACCTGCAATAATATCATCGCCATTGTTATCTGATAGCATATCTTCACCGTTACCTGAACCATTAATAATGGTACTTAAATCGTTATTAGGAAAATTTCTGCGGCCAAGAAATGCACTTCTAAGCACATTACTTTCTTGCGATGCACCTACAGTTACCTTACCATAATGTTTACCAAAAGTACGCTCGTAATCTGCTGTACCTTGTACCAACAATTCTTTTCTTTTAACCCAGTACTCTCTTAAATCGTTCTGTGTACCTTGTCCGGCTGGTAATGCAATCGGATTACCGGTTAAAAAGTTATTGATCGGAGTCATGGTATTGTTAAAAGCCGTACTGTTGTTATTGGTAAACTTTAACGAAACCAATCCATTAATAGAAAGGCCTTTTAATGGTGTTAATGTAGCGTTGGCAGCAGTTTGCAACAAATTATTACGGTTACTGCCTTTTGATGATTCGGCGATCATACGCGCCTGGTTACGGTATGGAATCGAGCTGCTGGCTACCGTTCCGTTATTTACCGAACCCCATTGGCCATTACTTTGGCGAAAAACACTAGTTGGCAAAGAACGGTTTAGCTCAGTCCACGATAAATTGCCTAAACGATCGAAAGCCTGGTTAATGAAAGAGATGTTAGTACCTACCTTTAAAATATTCTCTACTACTTTGGTTTCAGTGTTTAGCTTTGCACTAAAACGGTCCTGGTCTTTATTTGGAATTAATGATTCCTGAGTTAGATAATTTAAGCCTAAATAACTGCTGGTGGTTTTACCAGGTGCATTGATATTTAAATTCACATCACTTTGTGGCGCACTTGATCTTAAAACTTCTTTATACCAATCGGTATTTGGATATAAATCGGGTTGAGAACCATTTCTGTATAATTCTATTTGTGCCGGAGTGTACATTGGGCTACGACCAACATTGGTTAAAGCCTCGTTGTAAAGCGTAGTATAATCAACCGATCCTAAATATTTAGAGATGCGGGTGGGCGACTGCCAGCCATAATTAGCATTTAACTCGATACTTACTTTATCGCCTCCACCACGTTTAGTGGTAACCATAATTACACCATTGGCTGCTCTCGAACCGTATAGGGCTGCAGATGAGGCATCTTTTAGCACAGACATGCCAGAAATATCGTTTGGATTTAAGATGGCAAACTCCTGCGAACTGGCCGGGATACCATCAATAATGTAAAGTGGTGTACCTGCTCCAGCTAAACTACTTCTACCCCTGATATTTACAGCGGTACCTCCTGTGGCACTGGCACTCACATCGCCAGGGCGTTGTAAAATGGTTAAACCCGGTGAAATACCTTGTAAAGCATTTTGAATAGAAGTTACCGGACGCTCTTTTAGCTGTTTAGGAGTAATGGTAGCAATAGCACCTGTTAAACTTGATTTTTTCTGCGTACCATAAGCAACTACCACTACATCATTTAAATCGTTGGTTTGTGGCACTAAAGAGATTTTTAAACTAGCTACTGCTTTTACTTCCTGGGTTTTATACCCCATGTAAGAAATAATTAATATGGCGTCATCTGCCACACCAACCAGTTTAAAATTTCCGTTTTCATCACTCGCAGCACCTTGTTCTTTACCTTTTACTTTGATGCTGGCTCCAGGTATCCCCTTGCCTATTTCATCTAAAATGGTACCAATAACATCAATTACCTTATTTACGGGCGTTTCCTGTGCTGTTTTATTGGCAGGAACCACATTTGCAGGTCTCTCTTTCACCACAATGGTGTTGGCCTGTATAGAATATGTTAAGGGCTGATCTTTAAAACACTGGTTTAAAGCTTCGGCCAGCGAAACATCCTTAACTTCAATATTTACAGCTTTTGATTTTTTTAAATCGCTCTGGATGAAAAACACATTAAAACCGCTTTGGCTTTTAATGGCTTTGAGCACTTTTTGTAAGGATGCATTTTTCTCGTTAAGCGTAATGTTCTTTTGTGCAAAACTGCTCGCATTAACGTGTAAAAAAGCTACAAAAAGAAATAGAATGGTTAGCTTCATGGATAACAGAATTTTATGCTTTATACTGCCCGCGCGGTATAAATTAAAATCGTAAATTTTCATACATTTGTTAGGTTTTGGGTTGATATAAATGCCTTTAGCTGTTGCTATTGCATTTACAATGTTTTAACTATTTGGTTATCGTTGGGACATTTTTTTAATCTAAAGCTTTAAGCGGGTTTCGATTGCAGTCGAAATCCGTTTTTTCAGATTAAAATTTAGGGTATTACTTTATAATTTTAATCCTCCTTCCTTCTATCTTAAATTTAAACTTATCTGTTGATTCTAATATTTTTAATGTTTCCTGCAGGTTGTTGTGTTTAGAAAAAGAACCACCAAAATAAATGCCGTCGAAATTGCCAACATATTCGATTTCTACATCGTACCAACGGGCTAATTTCTGCATAGCTTCTTTAATGCCCTCGTTGTTGAACATAAAGAAACCGTTTTTCCAGGCAATGTACTCTTCTACATCAACCTTGTTAATTTCGAAATCTGAACCATGAAAAATGGCTTGTTGACCTGGCTTTAATACTCCGGTAGCCAATGGGCTAAAGTTTTTAACGGCTACACCACCTTCTACCAGTGTAGTTTTAATTTCGGGCTCATCGGCATAAGCACTCACGTTAAAGTGAGTTCCCAATACGCTGATTTCCTGTTTGGCGGTGGTTAGTTTAAAGGGTTTATTTTTGTTTTTGGCTACTTCAAAATAACCTTCACCGGTTAACGTTACCGTACGGTATTTACCGGTAAAAGCAGTAGGATATTTTAACGATGACAAAGCATTTAACCAAACTTTGGTTCCATCGGGTAGCGTAACCTGATATTGACCGCCGGCTGGGGTACTGATGGTATTGTAACCTGTTGCCTGCTTACCCGTTTTAGTTTCAACTATGGTATAAACCAGCTGACCATCGGCCGTTTTGGTAATTTTAATACCCTCCTGATTGGCAACTGTACCGTTAACGGCCTCGTCTAAATTAATTTTAGTGCCGTTTGCTAAGGTTAAAAAGGCTTTATTACCACCGGGTTTAATTAGAGCAGCCACTTTATTGGTGTTTTTATCAGAAAACCGCTCACTTAACCAATACCCGCCGAAGCCCAACACCGCAACTATTGATGCCGCAACTGCCCAACGGTAAAAATTCAGGCGAGGTTTTGTCTGCTCTTGTGTATTAATCTGCAGGTTAATGTTATTCAGAATCTTTTCGCCTATTAAGCTATGCTCAGCTTCATCAAATTGCGCTTCATGCTGTAATTTATTTTGCGCCAATTGTTCATTGTACCACGATTCGAGCTCGAGGCGTTCTTCTCCACTGGCAGTACCGGCTATATATTTTTCTGTTAAACGTGTTAATGCTGCTTTTTTCAATTTGCTGTGGTTTGGGTGTATGTACCTAAAACGAGGGGTATCCCCCAAAAGAAATTTAATTATTTTATAAGAAGCTATTTAACAGCGCTTTATTTTTAGTGGGTTTTCTGAAAAAGAACCATATAAGTCATAGAAGGAAATATAAGTTTATGTTTTAGAGGGTTATTTTGGTGTCTTTCTGGTTGCGGACAATATATTACAACGTTAGACACCTGAGTTCACCTGAGGTATTTTGTACGATATATTATTAGAAGCTGGTTAAAAAGGAATAAAAAATTCACAAATCTAATTTCAGAAAATTAACCATATAAGTCATAGTAAGGAAATATAAGCTTAGGTTTTAGAGGGTTATTTTGGTATCTTTTGGTTACGGACAATACATTACAACCTTAGACACGTAAGTTCACCTGAGGTATTTTATACGATATACTATTAGAAGCTGGTTAAAAAGGAATAAAAAATTCACAGGTCTATCAGGTGGGTGGGGACACCCACCTCTAGCGAAAGATGGTAAATTTCAAAAACAGCTGTCTTAAATACGCTTAAATGTCTTATATGGTGAAAACAACTTAGGCATAAGCATTAAGATTCCCACTTTCGTGGGAATGACGATCCAGAAAGTTTAAATGTCTTAAATGGTAAAATAAAATGTTAATAGATTTAAAGCTTATTTACCCCAGATACCGCTCAGCAACAATACCGCCCAAAATAAAAACTCGCCCATATCGGTACGCAGGCGGCGCAGTGCAATGGTAATCTGGTTTTCGACGGTTTTAGGTGAGATGTTTAAACGTGCGGCTATTTCTTTAACACTGAGGTGCTCTTTCCGGCTCAGGATAAAAATTTCTTTACATTTTTGCGGCAGCTGTTCAATGCTTTCATCTAAACGTTGTGTTATTTCCTTTTCGGCAAAAGCATTTTCTGCATTATGGGCACTCACCAGCAAATCGGTATCGTGCAGTAAATCGGTGCGTAGTTTCCCATCCCTTATGGCTTTAAACACCTGAAAACGGACAGCAGTAAACAAATAATTGTTTAGGTTATCAACCAAAGTGTACTCGCGTTTTAACCACAGACTTACAAATATTTCCTGAACAATATCTTCTGATGCTTCCTTATTGCGTAAAATATGATAGGCTGATAAATATAGCTTGCTCCAGTACCTGCTGTAAATTTTCTCGAACGCAGTCCGGTCGTTGCTTTGCATATCGCTCACAAGCAAACTATCAGGCCATAGTTCCAGGTTATCGGGTTTCATTTTTTATAAGGAATAGCTTTTACAATGCTAAGCAAAAAATTTAAGGGTTCAATTTATATATTTTTTATCACTATTGTCTGACTAAAAAGACTTCAAACCTTCGCACATGCAAAATTCGGTATTAAAAGCCACAGATTTGCAGATTTGGTGTAATCTCTAATCAGAAATATCCTTTAGTGTGCTATTTTAACATTCTAATTTGCTCTATTAAACGTACTCCTGAATCAGTTGTATCGGCTTTAACGCCTTGCGCATGCAGAAATACCTGCTGGCACCATTTTATAATTGCATCTTTAGGGTATTGTTTTACCTGTTGATTTAGCCAGGCCCTGGCTTCTTGTTTTTGTCCAAGTTTTTCCATGGCCCAGGCGGTTAACAATTGGTTTGCAGCGGTAAAATTGCTCACTGTATTTTCTATCTTCGGTTTAAAGCCGGTAACCTGCTGCAAGGCGGTTTGTGCAGCCTGTTGGTTGCCCATTTTCTGATAACACAGGTAATCCATCCAGTTTTCCAAACGTTCGTCTATATTTTCGGCATAAGGCCTGCCTACGCCTAAATTTTGAGGCCATTTTTTAGCATCACTAATCAGGCTTAGTGCCTGTTTGTAATGTTTAAGTTTTATTTCATTAATGGCCTGCATCAGTTTCGCCTCCCGGTATAATTCGCGACCAATAGTAGCGCCTTCGAAAGGCAGGATCTGAATCTGATCGAGCAGTTGGGCACAATCGGCGTAACGCTTATTCAGTAATAAAGCTTTGGCATACAGCATCCCCATGATATAGTTTTCAGTATGCGCCTGGTAAAAAGGTTCGATTGTTTTTAAAGCCTCGCTGTTTTGATTATGGCGAAGGTAATATTCGCCCAACAGTTTGGTATAACGCCAGTCTGCCTGATCTAAACTTTGAGCTCTTTTAAGATCAGTCAGTTCTGAAGCATCGATATGCATGGCAGCACGTGCGGCATAAAACGGAGCAAAATCGGGTGTATTGCCACAGGCTTTAAACAATTCTTTGCTTGCAGTTAACTGGTTTCGGTTTTGGTATAAAAGTGCCAGGTAATATTTGGGTTTCCAGCTGTTAAGCTGTTTATTCGCCCAAAGCAATATGGCCTCATCTTCTGAGCGGAAAGGAAAAACAAAAGCTGCAGAAGCCTGATCGGCTTTGGCTAAAGCGGAAGCAAAAGACTGTCCTTTTTTATTTTGCAAAAATGCCAGCCAAAAATTTACCAAAGCATTATCGGGTGCCAGTTGAAGTGCTTGTTCGCTTTCGTCGAAACGGCCCATCTGATAATAATTAACAGCCAATTCAAGATAGCTTTCGGTAGGTTGCTCATTGCGGATAGCAGCTGTAAAACGGCTCTTATTTTCTGCCGATGGCTGGATCAGGTACTTTTCAAAACGGGCGAAATCGTTAAGCGGATCGAAAACCAAAATGGTATCCAAAACTGCTTTGGCATCATTGATTTTATTTTGATGGCGGTAAGCGATTGCCTGCACCTGTAATGCTCCTATTTCGTAGCGGTTAAAGTCGATGGCTTTAGTGGCATAATTTAAGGCTTTGTCCCAGTTTTTTTCGGCCAAATATAACTTACTCAGTTCGCGGTAAGCCGGACTTCTGAATGCCATGGTTAAACTGGCCAGATCAAAACCATCCTTCGCATCGGTAGTGTTTCCGAGTTGATTATTAACAATGCCATAATAATAATTCGCCGCCCCATCATGCGTATCAACACTCAAAGCTGTTTTTGCAAATACTAAGGCTTCTCTATAGCGCATATTGCGGTACATCAGTTCGGTCATTTGAACCAATGCGGGCACAAAACCTGGCGTTTTACCTAAAGCAGCGCTTAATTTCTCTTCGGCCTTTGCATACATTTTCTGATCCATAAAGGCTTTGCCCTGCAGGTATAATCCATAGCCCGAGTTCCAGTCAAAATCTTTGGACGAATCGAGCGGACGGCTTAGTACATCTGCATCAGGTTTAGAGTCGTACTGCAATTTATCGCCCCCCAGTGTAACCCATAAATTGTTAACCGGGCCAACCAGCTTTACAGAATCGGCAAAAGTTTGCAGAGGTTTTAATTTTACCTGTTTCGTGTACAACACCTTTTCGCCTTGTTTTACCGCAAGGGTATCGGTTAGTGTTTGCACCGGATTTAAATAAATTTTTAACCAGCCTTTTTCATATTTCACGTTCAGGGCCGCATATTGGTTGGCTTTTACAAAACCTTTTGTTTTTAATACCGGATACCAGTATTCGGTCCAGGTATCGGCTGCGCCGGGTGTAAAACTTTTGTGTTTAAAGGGCGTAAAAGTGCTTTTTTCGGCTGTTTGATTAAACAACCTGCCCGATTGGATTTCAGAGTACTGCCCGTCGGTATCCGTCAGCAGTTTTTCCCAAATCATACCCTGATCGGCAAGGCCCCAGATCCAGATCTTTTTTCCGGCTTTATCATCATGACTGCCGTAACGGGCCATACCAAAATCATCATCATGCCAGTAGGCACCAAAAAAATCGGTGTATTTACCAAAAACATGGTACGATTTGTAGCCGCCAAAATTATTCTGTTCGTAAAAAGAAATATCCTTACCATTCTCTTTATTAATTGGCCAGTCGCTGTGCTCGCCCTCATGGCCAAGGTAATGTGTACCGGGATAAATGTACTGCAGGTTTCCTTTTACTTTTATTCCTGCATTCATCCAGTGGTAATAAGGTTGATTTAAAGGTGTGGCATTATACCAGAACGATTTGGTTGTAAAGTAAGCACGGTCTTTCGGAAGATTGATTTCCATTGTCCAATTGGTTCGGGTTAACAAATCGAGTACACCAATTACACAACTTACACTGCCATCGCTGTTTTTGCGCGTAACATAATCTACCGGTGTTACCGTATTGGGCGTATGCCCCATAATACCATAGTTGGGTTCTATCCCCCCGCTTGTCCATGGGCCACGCATGGCAATATCCCTGAACTTTACCACATGGTTATCGTAAATAAACGAGCGGCCTGTCGATTTTTCGATAGCCGACCAGATTTTGCCGCCAATTTCGGGCAATATGGTTAGTTTAATATAATCATTTTCGAGTGTTACTACTTTCCATTCTTTTTGTACAGCCTTATCGGTAAATCCATCGTAACGGAAATATGGGTAAATGTGCGTAAAGGCAGGTATGGGGTTTGGATCGGAAAAGGGATAGGTGGTAAATACCTGCTTATCTTCTTTAAAACTGGCATTACTTTGCGCATATGTGCCGATTACAGCAATACAGATCGAAAACGTAAGGAGTAATTTCTTCATTTTGAAAATAGATTTATTGTTTAAAAACAGTACGCTTTGCTGTTCGGTTAAAACCAGTGACGGTAATTTCGTCGGGCTGATTTAGGCCTGTCCACTTAATTGCGAAGCTGTTTTGGCTGGTATTATTTTCAGTAAAATTTGGTTAGATGAGTCCGAAGATAAAAATTTCTGAAGAACCACAAGGAATGGAAATAAATTCGTGTGGATGACATTGCCGGTTTAACCTTTCCGTCTTTATTTTTTTGCAGTTTGTAGGAGCAAATTGTAAAGTAAAATGAGCAGTATTGATTGATTGGCAACCAGATATTATTTGTAAATTTAATTAAGCATCAATTGTCAATTCCTCCATTTTCCGCCAATCGGCGAGTTTAAGTGCCAATCAGCACCAGAATACCAGTCAAGATCGTACCACTAAAGCATCTCAAAATTGGAGGCCAGATACCAATAAAAACGGGGCGTTGCCGAAAAGCCAGATGAGTAGGAATAAATTCTAAACTATTTTATTATGCCCAGATATGTAATTGAACGGGAAATTCCCGGCGCAGGAAAATTAACCGCTCAGGAACTGAAAACCATTTCGAAAGCATCGTGCGGCGTGTTAAGCAAAATGGGGCCACAAATCCAGTGGGTAAACAGCTATGTAACCGACGATAAAATTTACTGTGTTTACAATGCACCAAATGAAGAGATGGTACGAGAGCATGCACATTTAGGTGGATTTCCGGCCAATTCGATTAAAAAAGTTGCTGCTGTTATAGATCCGATTACGGCTGAGTAGTTGATATGATTAGCCCAGGCATTAAGACTCCCGCATGCGGGGGAATGACGATCTCCTTAAAAAGAAAACACGGCAGTAATTTACCTCCTTAGACACCTCAGTGCACCTGAGAAAAGGAAAATAAAAGAGAGTTAATTACCTTTAATAGCCAAGCATTAGGATTCCTGCATGCGCGGGAATGACGATTCCTCCGTTAAAAAGAAAACGGATCGTGGGCGCAGCCTTGCCATCCTTCCAATCGCTAAGTCAACTCTGCCTGGTGTAGCCTGATCTGAATGCGAACAAATTTAGAAGCCGGCATATTCGATTCTTTCACCACATTATTGATAGAAATCAGCACATTGGCTTCGGGAAAATAGGTTACAGCATTACCCTGCGGAACGGCATAGGGAACAACCAGAAAAAGCCGGGCTACCCGCTCAATACCATCATCGAAGTTAAAGAGATCAACTTTATCTTCGGCTTTAAATCCCTGCCTGTCCATATCCTGCTGATTCATAAATACTACCCTCCGCTCATTTTTAATGCCCCGGTAACGATCTTCCAGACCGTAAATGGTGGTATTAAACTGATCGTGTGTTCGGGTGGTGGCCATCAGGTATTCATTTTCGGCCAAAATGTTTAATGGAACACCCGAAAGGGTAAATGCGGCCTTATCTCCTGCTATTCCGGTGATAAACTTTCCATCGCGGGCAGCATTGGGTAAATAAAAACCTCCTTTTTGCCTGATGCGTTCGTTATAATTTTCAAAACCGGGTATACACTTTTCAATTACATCGCGAATTTTATCATAATCATCTGCGTAGGCTTTCCAGTCTACCACCGATCTTTCGCCCAACGTTTCCATGGCCATCCTGCAAACAATATGCGTTTCGTTCAATAACTGATCGGAAACAGGCATTAGTATTCCTTTTGAAGACTGCACAATCCCCATCGAGCTTTCTGTACTGATAAACTGAGCTACCCCGTTAATCATATCAATATCGCTGCGCGAGAGTGTAGGCAGAATCAATGCTTCTTCTCCGTGCACCAAATGACTCCGGTTCAGCTTGGTAGAAACATGTACCGATAGCCTGAGCTTACGCAAAGCCTCGGCTGTAAAAGTGGTGTCGGGCGTAGCCGATAAAAAGTTGCCGCCCATGGCAAAAAGCAATTTAACGTCCTGTTTGTGCATGGCCTTAATGGCACTTACCACATTATAACCGTGGGCTCTGGGTGGTTCGAAACCAAAAACATCCCTGATCCTATCCAGTTGCTGCTGCGTTGGCCTTTCGTTAATGAGCATGGTACGGTTTCCCTGTACGTTGCTGTGTCCCCTTACCGGACATACTCCTGCTCCTGGCTTGCCAATGCTTCCTTTCAGCAGCAGGATGTTTACAATTTCGCGAATCATATCCACCCCATTGGGTTGTTGGGTAAGCCCCATGCCCCAGGCAAATATAATCCGTTTTTTATGGGCCAGTATTTCTACTGCTGCTTCAATTTCGGCCACAGATAATCCGGCAGCTGCAGCAAGTTCATCGAGTTGGTAATTTTCAAACTGCGCAAGATAAGCCCCGGCTCCACTGGTTTTCTCATTAATAAATTCATGGTCGAAAACCAGACCGGGTGTAAGTGCTTCTTCGCGTGCCAGCAGCAGGCCTATCGCTTTCAGCAAGGCCATATCGCCATTTATTTTTACAGGCAGGTAAAGATCCGAGTAATGTTCGCCAATGCCCAATATGCCGTTCAGGGCTTGTGGATTACGGAACCCCATCAGCCCGGCCTCTGGCAGCGGGTTAATGGCAATAATTTTTGCACCGTTGTTTTTTCCTTTTTGCAAGGCAGTCATCATACGTGGTGCATTGGTTCCGGGATTATGGCCAATCACCACAATCACCTCTGCCTGATAAAAATCATCGAGTTTTACCGTCCCTTTTCCGATGCCAATGGTTGGTAAGAGTGCCGTACCCGAGGTTTCGTGGCACATGTTAGAACAATCGGGCATATTGTTGGTACCAAATTCTTTTGCAAAAAGCTGGTATAGGAATGAGGTTTCATTACTGGTACGTCCGGAGGTGTAAAAAATAGCCTCGTTTGGAGAATCGAGTGCATTTAAATGCGCAGCTATTTTTTTAAAGGCAGCATCCCAGCTAATGGGCTGATAATGTGCGCCTCCTTTTGGTAAAAACATGGGCGAAGTAAGCCGTCCCTTTTTCCCTATTTCAAAATCGGTTAACTGTGCCAGGTCTACAACCGAATTTTCGGCAAAGAATGCTTCGGTAACTTTTTTCGAAGTAGCTTCTTCAGCCAGTGCTTTTGCGCCGTTTTCGCAATATTCACCAATTGGCGAACGTTCATCATCCGGATCGGGCCATGCACAACTGGGACAATCGAAGCCACCATTCTGGTTCATGCTAAATAAAGCGCGCGTACCGCGAAATGGAATTCCTTCCTCTATCAGGTCGCCGAAAGCAGCCATCACCCCGGGAATTCCCGCAGCCCAGGTTTTGGCCGGCGTATATTTCAGGTTCAGTAATTTCTCCGGATTTTCGGGATTGGGCACTACTTTTAGCTTTTTCATTTGTTCTGACTCAAAAGTGGGTTGGGATATTGATCGCGCTGGTCTTCTTCTACATTGTCTAAACAGGTAAAATCTTTCTCGAGCAAAATACTGAGTGCACCTGACGTTCCTTTGTAACCAACCTTATCTGTCGATTTCCATTCGGCGAGCCAGGCTTCCGGAAACCTGAGGTTAATTTCATCACCAATAAAGGTAGCCGAAAGGGCATCATCGGCCGTACAGCTAATGCTATAAATGAGCTTACGGTTACCAAAATCTACGGTTTCAGACAAATTGCTTTGGGCAGAAAGGCCTTCTACTTCGGGACGCGTTAACCTGTATCTGATAAAATTGCCTTTAATTCGTATTTTCATGTCTGTATTATTTAATGCGCTGGGCGCCTGTATAAATGTTAAAATTTCTGCCCCTAAGGAAACCGATTAGGGTAATATTGCATTCGATGGCCAGCTCAACAGCCAGGCTGGATGGTGCACCAATGGCCGCAATAGTGGCGATGCCTGCCATGGCTGCCTTTTGTACCAATTCAAAGCTTGCCCTGCCGCTAAGCAATAAAATATGCTCCCTAAGCGGTAACAAACCTTCGGTAAAGGCCTTTCCAATCAACTTATCGAGGGCATTATGCCGCCCTACATCTTCTTTTAAATCAAGCAGCTCCCCCTGGCTATTAAAAAGGCTGCAGGCATGCAGTCCGCCTGTTGCCGAAAACAAATCTTGCTGACTTTGCATGATAGCGGGCAACTGCAAAAGGATCTCACCATCGATACAGCCCTGGTAAATGGTTGCTGCTGCGAAAGGCTGCCGGGTACGAATGGCTGCAATAGAAGATTTTCCGCAAACACCACAACTGGATGTGGTGTAAAAATTGCGTTCGCTAGCCGATAAATCCGGGATCTCGCAAGATTTTAGTTCCAGTGTTATGATATTCTCACGACCTTCGCCGCATACAAATACTTCCGATTTTTGCAATTCTGCATCGCAGTTTATAATTCCCTCGGTAAACAGGAAACCTTTGGCCAGTTCCTCGTCATTTCCGGGTGTGCGCATGGTTACAGAAATACTGTTTAACACCTGCTGTCCCCCTTTGCTACCTGTAAGCCTGATTTCCAAGGGTTCTTCGATAGCCAGCAGATCGTGATGTTCGTACCCCACCCCATCTTGTACCTTTTTAATGGCTACATTTCCGGTATAGGCAGTTTGAGGTGCGCTTTGAAGGGAAACATCAGAAAGTGATTTCATGTTAGCTTAATTTGTGGTAAAAAACTGGCATTAGCTACTGGAAAGCTTTATTTTATGGCTACCATTGCTTTTTACTAAGGTAGATATTCTCCATTGATTTTTCTAAACACCTAGCGGTGTAAGGAGGTTAAAAATAAGGTTTCGTTGTAAATAATTCACCACCTTAGACAGGCTCAGGATGACAACCGTGTTGAGTTGGGAGTGGTGAGTTTGGAGTTTGGACTGGCTTAAACTATGGGTTTGGCACTAATGAACAAATGACTAATGAACCAAAATACTAACCTTAAGCAGGAAATTTTTCCTGTAAACGCGCGATGGTTTCGCTCATCATTTTCTTTAACACTTCGATATCAATATCGGCCAGCTTATTAACGTAAATACAGCCTTTACCCGTTTTAAACTTACCTAATTCTTTAAGCAAAGCTTCGTTTACAGGGGTCCCCATGTAAACGTATAGGGAAATGGCTGCTTTCCGTGGCGAAAAACCAACCAGAGGCCAGTCGCCCTCCTGTTTGCTCCGCTCCGATTTGTAATGATAAGTGCCAAAACCAATCATACTGGCGCCCCACATTTTAGCTTCGTAACCTGTATAATCTTCCATAATTTTTAACAGCTCGAAACCATCTTTGCGCCTTTGTTCGGTTTCGGCAAACGTATTGATAAAATCGGTTACACTTGCATCGTTGAGGGTGGTTTTAATAGCAGCCATATAAAGTGATTTTTTTTACGAGTATAAACAAAATTATAAGCAATAAGTGGTAATTCAATGACCAATGTTTAATTCCCCCCTTTGACTACGCTCAGGGTGACAAGCGCGGTGAGTTGGGAGCGTTGAGTTTGGAGTTGGGACAGGGTTAAACTATGGGTTGGCACTAATGAACAAATGACGAATGAACCAGTGAACCAACTAACAAATTACTTACAATTGAGTATAAAAAATTTGTAGTTTATTATTTAGTTTTGAGATAACCAAACACTTACAGATTTATTTATTTTAGGTCCCCATAAACTAAATTAGCTCAAAATGTCCCACTTCAGTCCCCAACCCTTACTTCCCGTTAGCAGTGCTAGCCGGTACAGTGATCTTGTTCGGATTTCCTGCTCTGCCATAACCAATTTGTTGGCATAAGGAAGCTAACTTTAATTTTTAACGGTTCAATACAAACCAGATCATCCATAGCTGGTTACCGGGATTGAGGCTTAGGCTCTTCATTTTCAATTGCTTTCAAACATATTCTAAAAAAGAATAAAACATACAACTTATGACTACAGAAAATTACGACGTAATTGTTATCGGTGGTGGGGCTATTGGCCTGGCTACCGCCTACCAGCTAGGTAAACGAAAGGCTAAAACCCTGGTACTCGAGCAGTTTACCTTCGTTAACCAACTTGGAAGCTCAGCAGGCGTATCGCGCCAGTTCCGCATTCCCTACCCTGACGAGTACATGGTACAAATGGCTCTAGATGCCCAACCCTATTGGGATGAGCTGGAAAGAGAAACCGGCACCTCGCTACTGGATAAGGTAGGCACATTATGGTTTGGCGACCCGGCAGTACACTCAACCGAAGGTAACATTGCCGAGGCCGAAGAAGCACTGAAAGCTTTAAACGTTCCATACACCACTTTAACGGCCAAAGAAATTGAAGAAAAATACTACTTCAAGAACCTGCCCGAAACTTATACAGGACTTTTTCAACCCGATGGCGCGAGCATTAATTTTAAAGCTACTATTGAAACGCTGTTAAGTTTGTGCCAGAAACAGGAAACAGTCGAACTGAAAGAAAACTCTCCTGTACTCAAAATCAATCAGATGGGAAAACTTTTCGAAATTGAAACACCTAACGGCATTTACATTACCGAAAAGCTATCCATTATTCCCGGTCCATACATTAACAGTGTAATTAACCTGCTCGATTTTAAGATCGAAGCTACGTACTGGAATATGTCGTCGGCTTACTTTAAAAAAACCGATCCTACCATACAATACCCTACCTGGTTTGTGTTTCAAAATGCAGATAACCAAAACGGCAACCAGTTTTATGGTTTCCCCTCGGTAGACTGGGATCACCCTGAATATATTCGCGTAGCACCCGATTTCGTAATTACGCCTTTAAATGAACCAAACGAAAGGACTTTAATTCCAAATCAGCAAGAGCTGGGTTATACGGCCGAATGGGTAAAAGATCACATGACAGGCTTAAGCACAGAGCCCGAATATACCTCAACCTGCTTAATTGCGCTGAGTACCATCCCTAACAAAGAACTGTTAATTGATTTTGCACCGAGCTATGTGCCCAATCATAAAAATATTGTGTTATACGCCACAGGTTGGGCCGCAAAGTTTACCCCTTTTCTGGGTAAAATTATGTCTGATCTGGTACTGGACGGATACACCGATTTCGACATTACTCCTTTCCAACTGGGACAAAAATTCTTTAAAGCACTCTAAAACTACCTCATTATGAACAAAAACACACCTTTAAACACGGGCATGCAGCCCGATTTAAAAACTGAAGTCGCCATTATTGGTGCCGGCACATCGGGTTTGTACACAGCTTACCGTTTGGTAACCGATCAAAAATACAATGCCAGCCAGGTTCAGATTTTTGACATGAACGATAAACTGGGCGGCAGACTTGAATCGGTAATTATGCCAGGTATGAATTTCTGGGGCGAGCTTGGTGGTATGCGTTACCTCACTTCGCAGCAAATTGTAACCACTTTAATTGAGGGTTATCCGCTTAGCGAAAAAGATCCGGCCAAACGTACACCTGTACTTAAAGATAAAATGACACCCGTTCCCTTTCCGATGGGCAATCCTTCTGAATTGTTATTCTACCTACGTAAGCAACATTTTAAGCAGGATGCCTGGAATGTGGCGCAACGCTATGGCGAAAAGCTAACTACCCGGTACTACCTCAATGACGATGATTTGGGTTTCAGCTCTGATCAGCTGTTCAATAAAATTATTTACGATGTGCTAATGGCCGATCCATGGGTAGCCAAAACCTATGGCGACAAGATTATTAAAGGTACTGGTATTTATGATTATTCTTTTGAGTTAACAAGTCGCGATTGGGATAACATTAAACCGAAACTGGTGTACAATTTCCCTAACTCACCTTACGATAAACGTTTGGTGAACGATCTGGGTTTCTGGAATTTAATTAAAGATCAGGTTTCGCAAGAGGGTTACGAATTTTTAGCCAATGCAGGCGGTTATTATTCAAATACCATTAACTGGAATTCGGCCGAAGCTTTTCCGTACATGGTTGGAGATTTCTCGGCCGGCACCATTTACAAAACCATCGAAGAGGGTTATGATAGCATTGCATATGCGGTAGCCAATGCCTATACCGATCATGATGGCGCTTGTATATGGGCGAAAAATAAGCTGCTCACTTTTACCAAAACGCATCCGTTCATCCACACGCATAAATACGAGCTTACTTTCTTAAACATCGAAACCAATACCAAATGGAAAGTGTATGCCAACACCCTTGTACTGGCCATGCCCCGGAAATCGCTGGAACTCTTAGATCAGGATAATTTCTTTTTCGATATTAACGAAAATTCGGTACTGAACAACAATATCCGTTCGGTAATTATGGAACCGGCCTTTAAAATATTAATGGGCTTTACTTACCCATGGTGGAAAGACCTTGGCATTGATTCGGGTCACTCGATTACCGATTTACCAATGCGCCAATGCTATTATTTTGGTACCGATCTGCAAACCAATAACTCGATGTTGCTGGGCAGCTATGGCGATATGGAAACGGAAACTTTCTGGAAAGCACTTACCGATGATAAATTGCTTTTCAAAGTAAAACCGGCCAAATCGGCTTCGCTGAAAGAACTGCACCAACTGGATAGTGTGCAGGCTACCAAACTGATGGTTGATGAGTTGATGAGCCAGTTGCGCGAACTGCACGGCGCGCAGGTAACCATTCCCGAGCCTTATGTAACCTATTTCAGAGATTGGACCGACGAGCCTTTTGGCGCAGGCTACCATGCGTGGAAAGCGGGCTACTCGGTTGAAAATGTAATGCCTTATATGCGCAAACCGGTAGCAGATGAGCAGATTCACATTATTGGTGAGGCTTATTCTGATCAGCAAGGCTGGGTTGAGGGTGCTTTCTGTGTAGCCGAGCTGATGTTACAGGATTATTTCGGCCTCAAACGCCCGGTTTGGTTAGATAAGGATTATTATTTGGGTTGGTAATGGAGGGGAATGATCAAGGAGCAATAACCAAGTACCAATAATCAAAAACCAAATACCAATGATCAAAAAACAATAATCAAGTACCAATAATCGAGAAGGTGTTCAGCGTTTGATGTTGAGCGCCTTCTTCTGCTTAACAGCTTTTTTTTTTAATTTCCTTATCCATCTAATTGCTATCCTTTGTCCTACCGATTGATGCGATAACCATCTGATTTGTTTTATAAGTCTGGCAGCCTACAAATAAAAATACAGTAGGCACATAAAATATTTTTTTCTTATTTATATAATTTAATAATGCAAAGCTTATGAAAGCTTTGCATTATTAAATAGGATATGATAAACCTGATGATTAAAAAATATAAAAACCAGGCTTGGTCATGGCTTAAAAATATTTTGTGACAAATTTTCATGTGCCTAAAAAACTGTCACAAAAATTTTGGGCACAAAAGTGTGTGCAAGATTTAAAAAAAGTAAAAATTGGCCACAATAAAAACGTACACCATGCCGCTTAAAAACTATGGCTTAGTACAAATGAACGAATGACGAATGAACCAACGAGTGAATGAACTAAATAATCAATATCTTAACCAAAATCTAATATTATGATCTCCATACCACGCATTGCCAATTTCAACAACTTATTAAGAGAGAAGGGACTTACCTTAATTTGTGCTGAAAGCATTACCGCAGGCTTATTATCAAGTACTATCGCTTCAGTTTCTGGCGCCTCATCTATATTAAAAGGCAGTATTGTAACTTACGATGCTACGGTAAAAACGAAAGTACTGGGAGTTGATGAACAAATTATAGCAGATCATACAGCCGAATCTGAAGAAACAACTTTTGCCATGTGCGTGGGTTTAAGAAAACTATATCCCGATACCGCTATTGCGGTTGCCGTTACAGGCGTGGCCTCACTACCTACAACCGAATATTTTATAGATAAAGAGGTTGGTCAAATTTATGTTTCTATCTGGTATAAAGCATTTCATCATTTCGAAACGGTAATTAGGGCCAATGAAACTGATGATCAGCGAAATGAAATCCGCGAAAAAGCAGTGGAATTTATTTTAGGAAAAATTGAGGAGATTGTGGGTGTTTAAGGGGCTGGGCAAATTATTCTAACCGCAAAGCACGCAGAGAGGAAGGTGCAGAGGGCGCTAAGTAAGATATAATGAATAATATCAGTACATCTGTGGCTGTTTTAAACCAAATCATAAAGCCAATTCATGATTGATTGATTGATTGATTGATTGATTGATACCATGCTTAATAATCTTAACTTCTCCTATGATAAATAATTAAACCATTAAGCAATTAACTTAAAAGTGATGTGATTAGATAAAGGTATCACTTAAACGACCAGTTACAGCTTCAAGCACTTCGAATGCAGTTTCGGCCATTTTATTGCCTTTGTTATCGAGTAAAGGGTTAACCTCGGCCACTTCTAAACAAGCAACCTTGCCAGAATCGATTATCTGGTTAATAATTTCGATTATCTCGTACTGGTCGAACCCTTTGGCAACGGGTGTACCTGTACCATAAGAAATCAGATCGCAATCCATGCTGTCTACATCAAACGAAATATAAATGAGCTTGCAGGCAGAGAGTTTCGTTAGGGCTTCTTCTACACAGGTAGCCAGGCCACGGTACCGTACTTCTTCTGCCCGGTAATTGCGAATCCCTTCTTGCTGCATTAACCAGTCTTCGGCCTGCTCGGTATCGCGCACTCCGAAATATACCAGATGTTCGGGTTTAAGTTTAGGAGCTGGAGTACCAATGGCTTTCATACGGCCCCAATGAGTTAGGGTTTCGCCGCTTATTTCATTAATGTGCCACGCAGGATTATCGTTAGCCAGGGCAGCAGCAAGTGGCATGCCGTGAATGTTACCCGAAGGCGAAGTGTAGGGCGAATGCAGATCGGCATGTGCATCGATCCATACCACCCCCAGGGTTTGATCGGGGTAAGCAGCTTTTATACCACTTATAGTGCCTAGGGCAGAAGAATGATCGCCTGAAAACACGAGTGGAAAATGGCCATGGGTCAGGGTTTGTGCTACTGTTTCGGCCAGTCGCGTGCATTGCTGCAACACCTGACCAATACGTTTGGCAAAGGCATTACGGTCTTTATCGTAAATAGATTCGTTGTGGGTTTCTTCATCAACAAAAGGAAAGCTGTTAAAATAATCGCTACCCTTGTTAATGGCTGCAATTTCGATGGCATCGATCCCCATATCCGAACCGCGTGTGCCGGCACCAATGTCTGACCGGTTTTTAACGAGTTTAATGGTACGTGCTTCGGGGTTAATCAACTTGTTCTCCATTTATGAATATCTGGTTATGGCTGCAAAGTAAGTAAAATGAGTTGGAAAGCGAAGTGAGAATTGGAAGTTAAAATAAGACAGTTGCTTTTTTATTTTAAGTGCAATTTTAACCGTAAAGCACACAGAGAAAAAGCGCCGAGGCACCAAAGCGTATGGTTTATGACAAATCCACTAGTAAAACGATCCGTGTATTCTGAGAATCCGTGGCTATTTTAACTAAGTAAAATATAACTAATAACATCTGTGCATCCGTGGCTATTTGCTAACGAAATTATACTCCTATGCTGTAATTCTTTTGCCCAATATGGTCAGGCTTTTTTCTACGCCATCTAAAACGGCGATATCAGGAAGTTGCCCCCATTGCTCGAAACCAAATTGCTGAAACAGGCGCAAGCTGGGTGTATTGTGCGAGAATATAAAACCAATGAGGGTCTTGATGCCGTAATTGGGCGCCTGGCTTATGCAGTACTCTAAAATCCTTTTACCAAGACCTTTACCCCTGCTTTCAGTATCGATGTAAATGCTGATCTCGACAGTGGCCTGGTAAGCTGGCCTGCCGTAAAAAGATTGAAAGCTTACCCAAGCCAGCGTACAGTTTTGAGTATCTTCTACTACCCATAGCGGCCTGGTGCTATCGTGCTCATTAAACCATTGTTCGCGACTGGCTACCGATACGGGCTCAGTATCTGCAGTTGCCAATCTGGTAGGTACGGTAGTGTTATAAATTTCTACAATTCGGGGCAAATCGTTTCGGGTTGCAGTCCTGAATTTTAATGCGTCCATATTAGTTTTTGTTTAAATGGGTTGTAAGGGTTTTACCTGCCGTCCTAAACATATTTCTAAAAACTTTTAACTTAAGCTCGGAGATGCCCATGCCAGCAAAGATAAACAGTCCGCCAATTAAAAGCTGCCAGGTAATTACTTCGCCAATGAGATAAGCTGCCGCAAGTGCTCCGAATATGGGTTCTAAAAGATAAATTACCGACACCCTTTCGGCACTGATGTATTGCTGTGCCATGTTGGATACGGAATACATGTAAGCAGTTGAAAAAAGCGAACAGAAAATAACGCCAAACCAAAAGGTATTGTCGGCTGGCAACAAGCTTTCTGATGTACTCCAGGCAACCGCCACAAAAGTAAGCAGCGCACAAGTGGCAAACATGGGTACAATGGTAGCCACAATATCTATCCTGGCCGATTCTTCTTCAACCCTGATCAGGTAGTAGGCAAAAGCGATGGCACCGCCAATGGTAAACATATCGCCTGCATTAACTGAAAAACCATTTTTAACAGAAATAATAAACAACCCTACTAACGAAAGGCTTGCAGCAATCCAGATTTTAAGGTTGGGCACCTTTCTATACATGGCCATTTTTAACATGGGTACAATCACCACACAGGTTCCGGCCAAAAATGCAGATTGCGAAGCCGAAGTGAGTTTAATACCCAAAGTTTGCAAGCCAATCCCAAGCATCAGCGGAATGGCCAGTAAGGCTCCTGAAACAATGCTTTTATAATTAAGATGCTTTAACTTTTTGCGAAAAACAATCGACAGGACAAGCGTTGCCCCCACAAAACGATAAAGTAAAAAAAGTTGTGGTGAATGATTGCTAATCGATAATTTAGTTACCGAAAAAGATATACCCCAAAAAGCGGTGCCTATAACGAGTAATACCAGGAAAATATTTTTTTTGCCCATGTCTATAATTGTTTTTTCATCATCAGATCGGTCTGCTCATCGTTGCCTAACCGAAAAACATGTGAGTTAAATACTTCGAAACCCGCTTTGCTGTAAAAACGGAGCGCCCGCTGGTTATTTTCCCACACACCCAGCCAAATGTTTTTACATTGAAGCGCTTCGGCTACCTCGAAGGCTTTATTTAACAGGGCCTGCCCAACCTTTTGACCATGAAAAGCCGACAGCACATATATCCTTTCAATTTCGAGCGCTTCTTCCAGTTCTTGCTCGGTCTGCGCATCACCCGTATTCAGTTTTAAATAACCAACTACATTTCCTTCAGAAAAAGCAAAGTAAAACTGAGAGTTGGGGTGCTCAAGTTCTGCCATCAGTTTATCATACGAAAAACTCGAATCGAGGTAGGCTTTCATATTAGCTTCGCTGGTGGTATCGGCAAAGGCTTCTAAAAAGATTTGCCGGCTAATGGATTGCAATGTTAAAATAGCTGACGGGCCGACCTGTTGTATGGTTAATTGATGCATTTTTATGTTGTTTGCTGGCTTGTAAAGCAGATTGATAATACAAAGATAAGTCGCTTAATAATTCAATAAAATGCTATTTTATCATTTATTAATGCATAAATTGCAATAATGGATCTACAGCAAATCAAATATTTTTTAATCCTAGCCGATGAACTTCATTTCTGGAAAACGGCTGCAAAGATGAACATTACGCAATCGGCATTGAGCCGACAGATACAGGCTTTGGAGCAGGAACTGGATATCCAGCTGTTTATCCGTAATAAGCGCAATGTAAAGCTTACAGCAGCAGGCAAGTTTTTGAAGGAGAAATGGACGAAACAGTTCAACGAGATAAGCCATATCCATAAGTTTGCGAGTCAAATTCAGCTGGGCGAATATGGTACCATCAGGATTGCACACCCCGATTCTATTTCGGGTTCGCTGATCCCACAAATTACTTCGCGGATAAATGAGGAGTTTCCTAAACTGCAGATTGAACTGGTGCAGGTGATGTATGAGAACCAGCATGAATTTTTGGCCAACTATAAGCTCGATGTGGTGATAACCCGTGATAAGAATACAATAGATGGGATTAGCGCAAAAAAAATCTATACCGATCACCTCGCGCTGGTTGTACCGGAAGATCACCCGCTTAAAAGTGTTGATGAGCTGAATCGTGAAATACTGGCTGCTGAAAAATTTATTTTGCCCGTTAAGGATGAGGGTAGCAGCTATAACCACATCATTAAAAATGTGTTTAAATCTTTCGGCATACAGCCCAATGTTTACCTGCACTCTGAATTTGGTTCTACTATTATCGCATTGGTGCGCCGGAAACTGGGTGTAGCTATTTTGCCCGATTCGTATATCCATCATGCCATACCAGGCATCAGGTACATTCAGTTACCCTACCCAACCGATCTTTACCTGAACTGGCGAAGCGATGATGAGAACCCGATTATAGCCAATATTATTAAGCTGTTGTTGGAGATCGAGTTGATGCCGGAGGCGTTTTAACCGCAAGGTATGCGCGTGTTATGCCGTGCATCCGTGGCTGTTTTAACCGCAAAGAACGCTGAGGAAAAGCGCAGAGGGCACTGAGATTACAGTAACCACAAATACAATTGTATCTGAGTTGGGAGTAATAAGTTTGGAGTTAGGACTGGCTAAACCTATGGGTTGGCCTAATGAACCAATACTTAGGGTAAGTGGCATACAGCCCTTCGACTGCGCTAACATTGACAAACCCAATAGAAAATCGTCATTTCGACTGAAGCAGCCGGTTTTTCACCGGTAGCGGAACGGAGAAATCTATAGAGACAGATCTAGCTTCGCTGAGCACTAACGTGGTTCTCGGCTGCGTTGCACTCCGCCCGAATGACAACCCCAGAAGGGCTGTTACTAATATTGATTTTTATGAAATAAATTAATCCTCAGGGTCAAAATCGTGTTTAAGTTGCGCCTAATGAGGTTGAATCGGGAATGGATTAAACTATGGGTTAGCCTAATGACAAATGAACCAGTAAACCTTTAGTTAGGCCTGTTTTCGCATAGCCAGCTTTGCATATAGGGAAAAGGCTGGGTTTGATTTTTTTCGGCTTGTATTTTATCGAAAGTCATGCCGCACCATTGTAATAGCGGTACGCCCATAAAAGAACCTTGTTGAAAATTTTCAATGATATTTCTTCCACCTGATTTATACCCATCGTCATGAAACACCACTATCGGATCGATATTAAGGTGAATACAAGCTGCGTAAGACCAGGCAATAGCCATCATCTCGCCGCCCTGGTGGAGATCTGAAGGTGCTAAATCATCGCTCATCTCCTGCCTGATTGCGGGTGGCATGCAAGCCAGGTGCCCGGCTTCATGCAAAATATCGCCTGGATAAAGCAGTTTATTGGTATCGATAACTAAGGTTCCTTCGCTGAGCTTCAACCCCGGAAGAAAGGTTTGACCGTTAATTTCAGTAAGCTTATAAACCAAACCGATCCTATCTAAAAAAGAAAGGATCGGTGAGATTTCTGATAAAAAGGATTTCATGCTGAAACATTCGACAGATAAGGTTATTTCCCCTACCCTGATTTTGCATTTTAAGTTTTATCTAAAGTTGTATTTCAATCCGAGTTCGAATTCGCCGTTTGCATAATTCTGTATATCCGAAGTGTTGGTGGTATACATGGCCAATATCGATAAGCGGTTTTGGTAAGTAGTACCCACCCCTGTGCTGAAACTATTACTGGTGTGATAAATACCGGTAAACAAAAGTTTATTGCCCCAAAACTGTGCATTTAAACCAAGATCAACAATATCGCGGTAGTTATCAATACCTCTGTAGCTTACTTTTGGCTCGATAACACTCAGCACTTTATCTGGATTAAGAAATTTGTAGCTTACCGATGCAAAATAAGAAGCACGGTCTACCACTGTTCTTTCATCGTCGCGTTTCAAAAAGCGCTTCAGGTTTAATACCGATCCCTGAACGTTGAAATGCTGACTGCGGTAAGCTATACCGAAATCGCCATCAAAATACAGTTTGCGCTGGTTAAAATTAGTTAAAGAAATATCGCTCTGGTTTCCTTTAATCTTTGTCATATCGATCCACTCGTTCATGATGCCTGCTGAGAGACCAAAATCAAGATAATCGGATCCGTTGTTAAGTGGCAGGTGGTAAGCATATGTACCTTTAAAACTGGTACGTTGAATTACACCGATATTCTCATTATAAAATGATGCACCTACACCAACCTTATTGTTATTGGCGCCATAAGCTGCCGTTACCGACTGCATGGCCGGAGCCCCCTCTATTGCTGTCCATTGTGCCTTATAAGCTGCAGCAGCTTCCCAGCCCTTTTCAATACCTGCCATGGCCGGATTGCTAAGGTAAAGGTTTTGGTAATACATACTGCCCATAGGGTTGAGCTGAGCAAAGGCCGGGATGCTGAGACCGAACATCACCAATGTGATAAGCATTTTCCTTGTTTTCATCTTTATACTTTTTTATGCCATAACCAGCGGTTTAAACTGGTTATGGCAGGTTAAATCTTAGTTATTACCTACAATTGTGATGTATCCTTTTCTTACTCCGACACCCGGACCAAAGTCGATGATATAGTAGTAAGCGCCTTCAGGAACCAAAGATCCTTTTAAGGTACCACCCCAACTGTTGTCATACCCTTTCATTTCAAATATCGACTTACCGGCGCGATCGAAAATGCGTACGGTGTTGTTTGGATACATGTCAATATTTTCAACAACCCAGGTATCGTTTTTACCATCACCGTTTGGTGTAAGTACGTTCATGATATTCAACACCTGGTAATCGGCCCTTACCTCGAGGGTAAAGGTTTTGGTGCTGCTACGTCCGTACTGGTTAAAACCGGTAACTGTATAAGTAGTATTTTGAGTAGGCCTAACGGTAAGTAAAGCATTGTTTTGGCCACTAAGGATACCATTGGCATTTGACCACTGATAAGTTAATGCGCCTGTTGCAGTAAGTACGGCAACTTCACCTTTACTAATGCTGTTACCTTTGTTGCTGGTAATGGTAATTACCGGTGGCGGGTTCTCGATTACGGTAAACGACTGCACCACATTGGTTGCTGCCTGGTAATCGGCGTTTCCGGCCTGACTGGCGGTGATGTTAATTACACCTGCTTTCAGGATCTCAACCTGGTTACCATTAATAATCCGCGCTACTGCCGGGTTACTGCTGGTATAAGTTACCGTTAAGCCAGAGCTGGCTGTTGCGGTTAAGGTAAAGGTACCATCGGTATCTAATTTATTGGCTAAAGCTGCAAACGTAATGGTTTGTGCAGTTGGATTAACCGTTAGTGTACCTGCAACATAAGTAATGTTATAGTTTGCTGCTGCTGCACCACTTGCTGTAATAGGATAATTACCTGCTGATGATGTTGTAGTAGCGGTTGTACTTAACACTACCGGACTTGTTAATACCGCTGAAGTTTCGGTACCCACAAAACCACTGTAACTTGCTGTAAGTGCAGGGTTAGCTGCGCCAAAGTTTTTGTTTTTATTATCGGCTGTAATTACCAGCGTTTTTCTGGTGATTTGAAGATTAGCTGGCGTGTAAGTAATACTGTAATTGCTACCTGCGCTAAGTGTATTTTGCGCGATCGCATAAGTACCTACTACTTCACCTGCTGCCCTGCTTAATGCACCTGTAACGTTATCGCCTGTTGCTAATGCACCTGCAGCTAAAGCATAGGTTAATGCAGGGTCTGCTTCGCCATAAACTTTTGTCTTAGCATCGGCAGTAACCGTAATTGGTTTTACATCGATGTTTGCAGTTGTAGTAGCTACACCGGCCAAAGTATAGTTGGCAGCTTTGGTACCCGATAACAGTAAACCTGCACCTGTAACCACTTTTGCTGTACCTACATTTTTATCGGCAAAGGTAGCGCTTCCACCGGTTAAGCTTACATCGGCTACATCTCCGGCCAGTACTCCTGTTAAGGTTCTCGTTAAAATAGTAGCTGTGGTATTACCATCGTAAATCTTGTTGCTGGCAGTAATGCTACCGTTAACGGTTTTCGCAGTAATGGCTGCTGTTGTGGTTGCTACACTGGTTAGGCTATAGTTAGCTGCTTTCGCACCTGTAATTGCCATGCCTGCAGCGGTTACAGTTTTACCATTAGCTACGTTTGCATCGGCAAAACTTGCAGTACCACCTGTTAAGGTTACATCGGCAACATCGGCTGTTAAAACACCTGTTAAGCTTCTGGTTAATACGGTGGCAGTAGTGTTACCATCGTAAACTTTATTACCGGCAGTAAATGATCCGGTGATATTTCTAACTCCAATGTTAGCCGTTGTGGTGGCTACTCCGGTTAGGCTATAGTTAGCAGATTTTGAACCGGCTAAAACCATTCCTGTTGAAGTTACCGTTTTACCTGTACCAATATTGGCATCGGCAAAACTAGCTGTACCACCGGTTAAGGTTACATCGGCCACATCTGCTGTAATTACTCCAGTTAATGTTCTGGTTAAAATGCTAGCCGTGGTGTTACCATCATAAGCTTTATTATCAGCCGTAAATGTACCTGCGATATTTTTTGCTGTAATGTTAGCGCTTGTAGTGCCTACTCCTGTTAAATTGTAGTTGGCAGCTTTGGTTCCAGTTAAAGTTAAACCTGTAGCGGATACCGTTTTGGCTACACCAACATTTGCATTGGCAAAGTTTGCTGTTCCACCGGTTAAAGTAACATCGGCCACATCGCCTGCCAATACACCGGTTAAGGTTCTGGTTAGGATATTTGCAGTAGTATTACCATCGTAGATTTTGCTATCGGCGGTAAAGTTACCGGCAATATCTTTAGTGGTAATATCGGCAGTTGTGGTAGCAACCGAAGCTAAAGTATAGTTAGCAGCTTTGGCACCGGTTATGGTCATGCCTACGGCTGTAACGGTTTTACCTGCACCTTTATTGGCGTCGGCAAAGCTTGCCGTACCACCTGTTAAGGTAACATCAGCGGCATCGGCTACTAATACTCCTGTTAAGGTTCTGGTTAATACTGTGGCGTTGGTATTGCCATCGTACACTTTATTATCCGCAGTAAAGTTACCTGTAATGGTTAAACCAGTAATGTTAGCGGTAGCAGTAGCTACTCCGGTTAGGTTGTAATTACCAGCTTTTGTACCTGATAAATTCATACCCGTTGCGGTTACGGTTTTACCTGTACCAATGTTAGCATTGGCAAAGTTTGCTGTTCCACCGGTTAAAGTAACATCAGCAACATCTCCGGCCAATACTCCCGTTAGGGTTCTGGTTAAGATATTCGCGGTGGTATTGCCATCGTACACTTTGTTACCGGCAGTAAAGTTACCTGCAATGTCTTTTGCAGTAATATCGGCTGTGGTAGTACCTACTGATGCTAAAGTATAGTTAGCTGATTTAGCTCCTGTTAGCGTTAAACCCGTTGCGGTAACCATTTTACCTATGCCTTTGTTGGCATCGGCAAAAGTTGCTATTCCACCTGTTAAGGTTACATCGGCAACATCGGCAGCTAATACGCCTGTTAATGTTCTACCCGAAATAGTAGCAATGTTATTGCCATTGTACACCTTATTATCAGCTGTAATATTACCTGTAATGGCCAGGCCTGTAATATTCGCCGTGGTAGTGGCTACTCCGGTTAGGTTGTAATTACCAGCTCTTGTTCCTGTAATGGTCATGCCTGCAGCAGTAACCGTTTTACCTGTACCTACACTGGCTGTTGCAAAACTTGCGGTGCCACCTGTAAGGTTAACATCAGCAATGTCTGCTACTAATACACCTGTTAATGTTCTGGTTAATACAGTTGCTGTAGTATTACCGTCGTACACTTTGCTGTCGGCTGTAAAATTACCGCTGATATTTTTAGCCGTAATGTTTGCAGTAGTTGCATTTACAGTAGTGATATTGTAATTGCCTCCTTTAGCTCCTGCCAATACTAAACCTGATGCATTTACAGATTTACCAGTACCTACATTTTCGTTATTGAATGTTGCAGTACCTCCGTTAACGGTTACATCTGCTAAATCAGCAGCCAGTACACCTGTTAAGGTTCTGGTTAAAATGTTGGCTGTAGTATTACCATCGTACACTTTACTATCGGCTGTAAAGCTTGCAGTAAGGTCTTTAGTTGTAATATCGGCCGTAGCAGTATTAACTGTACCCAGGGTATAGTTGGCTGCTTTGGTTCCGCCAAGCGTCATTCCGGTTGCGGTAACGGTTTTAGCTGTTCCTTTATCGGCATCGGCAAAAGTTGCTGAGCCACCTGTTAAGGTAACATCGGCTGCATCAGCTGCCAATACACCGGTTAAGGTTCTGGTTAAAATCGTTGCAGTGGTGTTACCATCGTACACTTTATTACCTGCCGTAAAGTTACCCGTTAAGGCCAGGCCGGTAATATTGGCTGTGGTGGTAGCCACTCCGGTTAAATTATAGTTTTCAGCTTTGGTTCCATCAAGGGTCATGCCTGTTGAAGTAACTGTTTTTCCTGCGCCTACAGTTGCTGTAGCGAAGGTAGCTGTACCACCAATTAATGTTACATCAGCAACATCAGCTGGTACTACGCCTATTAAGCTTCTGGTTAAGATACCTGCTGTGGTATTACCATCGTAAGCTTTATTGGCAGCAGTGAAAGTTCCGCTGATATCTTTTGCTGTAATATTCGCTGTAGTAGTATTTACGGCAAATAAAGTATAGTTACCTGCTTTAGCACCTGTTAATACCATGCCGGTTGAGGTAACTGTTTTACCGTTTCCGGTATTGATGCCACCAAAGGTTGCTGTTCCACCTGTTAAGGTTACATCGGCAAGATCGGCTGCTAATACTCCTGTTAAAGATCTGGTAAGGATCGTTGCACTATTGTTACCATCGTACACTTTATTATCGGCTGTAAAACTACCTGTTAAGGCCAAGCCTGTAATGTTAGCAGTAGTTGTTGCAACAGACGATAAGGTATAGTTACCTGCTTTGGTACCACCTAAAGTCATACCCGCTGCAGTAACGGTTTTGCCAGTGCCTACATCGGCTGTACCGAAAGTAGCTGTACCACCTGTTAGGTTAACATCGGCCGCATCGGCTGGTAATACTCCGGTTAAGGTTCTGGTTAATACACTTGCGGTGGTATTGCCATCGTAAGTTTTGTTATCGGCAGTAAATGCACCGGTTAAAGCTAAGCCGGTAATGTTGGCTGTAGTAGTAGCAACACCTGTTAAGTTGTAGTTTGCTGCTTTGGTGCCTGTTAAGGTTAAGCCAGTTGCTGTAACAGTTTTACCTGTACCAGCATTTTCGTTATTGAAAGTAGCAGTTCCGCCTGTAGGCGTTACATCTGCCGCATCGGCCAGTAACACACCTATTAATGTTCTGGTTAAAATGCTTGCGGTATTGTTACCATCATAAGCTTTATTACCCGCAGTAAAATTACCAGTGATATCTTTAACGGTAATGTTAGCTGTTGTGGTATTGATCGTTGATAAAGTATAGTTACCTGCTTTGGTACCACCAAGGGTCATACCTGTTCCGGTAACCGTTTTACCATTGGCAACACTTTCATTGTTAAAAGTTGCTGAACCACCGGTCAATGTAACATCAGCAGCATCTCCTGGAAGTACACCAGTTAAGGTTCTGGTTAATATACTTGCATTGTTAGTACCATCGTAAGTTTTGTTATCGGCAGTAATATTACCGGTAAGTACTAAGCCTGTAATATCGGCAGTGGCCGA